>NZ_JAQISN010000001.1:2557450-2877132 GCF_037450285.1 Erwinia sp. SLM-02
CTTACTCCGGCGAAGGTGCGATGGGCGATACCGCCGCGTCCGCCAGCCGTAACCCTGCAACCATGGCGCTGATGGATCGCCCGATGTTCTCCGTCGGCGCAGTATTTATCGATCCCGGCGTTGATATTGACGGCCAGTCGGCCAGCGGCAACAGTCTGGATGCCAGCAATATCGCTCCTACCGCCTGGGTGCCGAACATTCACTATGTGCAGCCGCTGAACGACCAGTGGTGGTTGGGGGCCAGTGTCACCTCTAACTACGGCCTGGCGACCGAGTTCAACGACAGCTATACCGCCGGGCCTTACGCCGGTAAAACCGATCTGACCACCATGAACTTCAACCTCAGCACCGCCTACCGCCTGAACCAGCACTTCAGCTTCGGGGTGGGGTTTGATGCGGTTTATGCGCGTGCCAAAATTGAACGCTACGCCGGTGAATCCCTCGGTTCGCTGGGGATCCCGGCCAATACCCAGATCGCGCATCTGAAAGGTGACGAATGGGGCTACGGCTGGAACGCCGGTATTCTGTATGAAGTGGATGACAATAACCGCTTCGGCCTGACCTACCGTTCAGAAGTGAAAATCGATTTCGACGGTGACTACCGCAGCAGCCTCCCCAGCGCGATTAACCCGCTGAACCAGGCGCTGGGCCTTGGCCTGCCGTTTGGAACCGATGGTAATACCATTCCGGGTGCGCTGACGCTGAACCTGCCGGAAATGTGGGAAGTGTCCGGCTTCCACAAAGTGGCACCGAAGTGGGCCGTACACTACAGCCTGGCGTACACCAGCTGGAGCCAGTTCCAGGAGCTGAAAGCCACCGGCACCAGCGGCCAGCAGCTGTTCTACAAGGATGAGAGCTTTAAAGATGCTTACCGCATCGCGCTGGGTACCACCTATTATCATGACGATCACTGGACGTTCCGTACCGGTATCGCCTTTGATGACAGCCCGGTTCCGGCACAGACCCGCTCTATTTCCATCCCTGACCAGGACCGTCTGTGGCTGAGCGCCGGTACATCCTATGCCTTCAACGAAGATGCCTCGGTTGACGTCGGCGTTTCCTATATGCACGGCCAGCACGTCACGGTGAAAGAAGGCCCCTATACCTTTAACTCCACCGGTAAAGCCTGGCTGTATGGCGCCAGCTTTAACTATAAGTTCTGATTTTTTCAGTACAAAAAAGGCCCGCCGGGAAACCAGCGGGCCTTTTTATTGTGCTTCACGAAACGATTATTTAGCGCAAAAAACTAGGGGGAATCGATATCGTTAAGTTCGTCTTTGATCGCTGCCGCGTTCGGGTTTTCCTGCGGGATCAGCTTGCCGTCGCTGGCAAGGAAATCGTGATGCTGGAAGTAGGCTGAACGCATAAAGGCGTAAGGATCTTTCGAATTGCTCAGGATGGAGTCGGAATCCAGCAGCTGCGCACGGGTTTCGATACCTTCCAGCGCCCACTTACCGGCGGACATCCACCACGTCAGCCAGGCTAACGGCGGATAGAGATCGTCTACAATGCCACCGACATCTTCACGCGGCGTAAAGCTGCCGTAGCCCGGCACCACCACATACGTACCGTAACCCACGCCGTAATGGCCCAGCGTGCTGCCGAAGGCACGCGGTTCTTCCTTGGCCAGTTTCGGGTTCGCCATTGAAGCAACGTCAATTAAACCGCCCATACCCAGCAGGGTGTTCAGGAAGAAGCGGTTGAAGTGAATCATCGCCTTGTAGGGATTTCCCTCAACGAAGTAGTTCACCATTGAGGCAGGTTCATCAAGGTTGCTGAAGAAATTACCCAGGCCGGTTCGCGCCGGTACCGGCACGTAGTCACGCCACGCTACGGCAACGGGCCGAAGGACATACGGATCCAGCACGTTGTAGTTAAAGTTGAACATTGACCGGTTGAAGCCTTCCAGCGGATCGGAACGTCCCTGAGGATCATCGGCGTTCTTAGAGCTGGCGCAGCCCACCATCATTACGCTTGCCAGCACTAAGCCCGTCAGGCGATAGTTCATTTTTTTCTCCCTGTACTGGTTTATGGATTATCGCCTGCCACCTGCTGGTCGATTGTGACCGCAAGCTGCTGTTGACCGTTGAATGGCGTAACCTCGCTCAGTCCGAACCAGTCACCGGGCTGAGGATTGGCGCTGCCGTCGCGCGAAATTCTTACGCGAACCCGCACCTGATGCAGCGCTGAGAGCAAGCGCCCGGGCATCATTGCGTTACTGTCATCCAGCGTGAGCGATAGAGGAAAATGGCTCAGCGGCAACTGTTTCACCGCAACGGGAACTGGAGTGGTTCCGTCAGAAACAGAAATATACAACACTCCACCTTCCGGTAACATTTTTTCTGCCCCTGATGACAGATTTATCTTAACCCTCAGATAGCTGTTTTGCTGGCCCGACGCGCTTCTGGCCTGTTCGATACTGCGGCGAATGACCTCAACACGCGCGTCCGTGGCCGGTAACAGTATCAACATCTTATCCCAGGCTTCGATAGCCGCGGGGTAATCCTGCTGGCTAACCGCATTAAATGCCAATAAACCCAGCAGGCGGAGGTTGTTGCCGTCGTGCTGCAGCATATCATGCAGCATGACCGTCGCCTGGCGGTTATCCTGCGGATCGCCGGAGCGGGTCAGTACTTCGGCATAGCTCAGCCGGACTTCCGCATTTTCCGGGGCCAGGTTCAGGGCACGTTCAAAAGACGGCGTGGCGATGGCGGCATTATTCAGCACCATCCCCAGCCGCCCTAGCATCATCCAGTCATTCAGATTATGCGGTTCCTGCAGCAGTTCGCTGCGGATCCCGAGGGCCAGCTGAGCCAGCTGGTCCCTGCTCAACGGTGCGGCCTGTGGGTCCATCACCTGCCTGCGCAGCGCGGGCAGATCGTTTTTCACCTGCTGCCAGGCCAGCACCTGCGACAGTCCGCCGGTTTTCAGATAAAACCCCACGCTGATAATCACCAGCAGCACGCCGCCCGGCAGCAGAACCCAGCGACTTAGCGGCCGCGTCAGGGCTAACCCCGCTGCCCGCCTTTCTGCATCCGGCTTTGGCTCACCCACGTCGTCAACCTGGGTTCCAGCCCCGTATTGACTGGCGTCTTCAGCTGCGCCTGAACGCTGCCTGCCGCGCAGCACAATAATCAGCGCGCCCATCACAACAAATAACGCCGGGCCAGCCCACAGGATCAGCGTGGAGAGCTGCAGCGGGGGTTGATAGGAGACAAAATTGCCGTAGCGGTCGATCATCCACGCCTTAATCTGCTCCGGGGTTTGCCCCTGGCGCAGCAGCTCGTAGACTTTGAGCCGCATGTCCGCCGCAATCATCGAGTTCGAATCAGCGATGCTGTTGTTCTGGCATTTTGGACAGCGCAGCGACTCGGTCAGGTGGCGGTACTGCTGCTCCTGGCTGAGCGAGTCAAACTGCCAGGTATCGATGCTGTCCGCCTGCGCAATGGCGCTAAACAGCATCAGTACCAGCGCAATGAAAAAATGCTTCACCGGCTCCCCTCCCGGCTGTACTGCTGCCAGAGCGGCATCAGCTCATCCCGCCACACCTGAGCGTTCATATCTCCCGCATGGCGGTAGCGGATAATGCCCCTGCCATCAATCAAAAACGTTTCCGGTGCGCCGTACACGCCCAGATCCAGCCCGAGCATGCCGTCACCGTCATACAGGCTCAGGGTGTAGGGATTTCCCAGCGTATTCAGCCAGTTCACCGCCTTACGGCGATCGTCTTTATAGTTTAACCCCACCACACGCACTCCCTGCGTTGCCAGCGTATTCAAATACTGATGCTCGGCCCGGCAGGTCGGACACCAGGTTGCCCAGACGTTCAGCAGGATCGGCTGACCGGTCAGCAACACCGACCTGTCGTACACTTTCCCCGGCTGTTCCAGAGACTCCAGCCGGAACTGCGGGACCGGCTTGCCCACCAGCGCGGATTCCAGACGGGTGGGATCGTCACCGTTGGCGTTGCGGCCAAGCTGCCACAGCAGCGTTGCCGCCAGCAGCAGGAACAGGCACAGTGGAATAAATAACAGCTTCCTGTTCATCGCTGCCCCACCGTTTTTTTGCGCGAACGATAGCGCGGATCCAGCAGGCAAAGCACCCCACCGGCGGCCATCATCAGGCCGCCAAACCAGATCCAGCGCACAAAGGGTTTGTAGTAAATCCGCACCGCCCAGGCATTTCCTTCCAGCTCTTCCCCCAGCGCGGCGTACAAATCGCGGGTGAAGCCGCCATCAATTGCGGCCTCCGTCATCATGGTGCGGGCAACGCTGTAGTAACGTTTCTCCGCATACAGCGTCGCCTCATGTTGACCGTTGCGGGTAACATCGATAATGCCCACGCCGCCAGAGTAATTCGGCCCCTGCAGGTTGTGTAGCGCGCGGAATGTGAAGTGATAATTATGGATATCCACCGAGTCCCCGGCCTTCATCCGGACGTCGCGCTCCACGCTGTAGTTCTGGCTGAACGCAATACCAATCACCGTTACCGCCACGCCGAGATGGCCGAGAACCATCCCCCAGTGGCTGCGTGACAGGTGCAACAGGCCCCGCAGGAAACCGTGACGGTAGGCAGCACGCTCGTGCAGCTCCATCAGCGTCAGAATAATTACCCAGATCGCCATCAGCAGACCGACCACGGTCATCGCCTCAATACGATCCTGCATCAGCCACGGCAGCAGAACAGACAGCAGGAAGGTCGCCAGCGCGGCAACGCTCAGCCGTTTCCACAGCGTTCGCGGATTATCCCGCCGCCAGCGCACCAGCGGCCCGATGCCCAGCATCAGCGCCACCGGAGCCATCAGCCAGCTAAACAGCAGATTAAAGAACGGCTCACCGATGGAAATACTCCCCAGCCCCAGCTGCTTATGCACCAGCGGCAGCATGGTGCCCAGCAGCACCACCAGCATGGCGGCGATGAGCAGCACGTTGTTGCCCAGCAGGAATGATTCGCGCGACCAGACCTCATTCTGCACTCTGCCGCGCACCCGCCCGCCCCTGAGGGCATACAGCAGCAGCGATCCGCCGATAGCAATGACCAGGAAGGCGAGGATAAACATGCCGCGTGCCGGATCGGAGGCGAATGAGTGAACCGAAATCAGCACGCCAGAACGGACCAGGAAGGTGCCCAGCAGGCTGAGTGAAAAGGCCGTAATCGCCAGCAGGACCGTCCAGGCCTTAAACGCCCCGCGTTTTTCGGTCACCGCCAGCGAGTGCAGCAGTGCCGTTCCGGCCAGCCACGGCATCAGCGAGGCGTTTTCAACCGGATCCCAGAACCACCAGCCTCCCCAGCCCAGCTCGTAATAAGCCCACGCCGAGCCCAGTACAATACCGACGGTCAGAAAGACCCAGGCGGCAATGGTCCAGGGGCGCGACCAGCGTGCCCACGCCGCATCCAGCCGACCGGCCAGCAGCGAAGCAATCGCAAAGGCAAAGGCCACGGAGAAGCCCACGTAGCCCATATACAGCAGCGGCGGATGGAAGATCAGCCCGATATCCTGCAGCATCGGGTTAAGGTCGTTGCCGTCGATCGGCAGATCCGGCAGCGTGCGGATAAACGGATTGGAGGTCAGGGTGATGAACAGCAGAAAAGCCAGGTTGATCATGCCCATCACCGCCAGCACGCGGGCGACAGCCTCCTGCGGCATGCTGCGGCTGAACAGGGCGACCGCCAGCGTCCAGCCGCTGAGCAGCAGCACCCACAGCAGCAGCGACCCTTCGTGCGCTCCCCAGGTTGCCGCCACGCGGTACCAGACCGGCAGCAGGCTGTTGGAGTTCGCGGCCACGTAGGCCACGCTGAAGTCGTTGACCACAAAGGCATGCACCAGAATCATAAAGGCGCCGGTAACGCAGCCGAACAGCGCGTAAGCCAGCGGCCGCGCCAGCGCCATCAGACGGGTATCCTTACGGGCAACGCCCCACAGCGGATAAATAACCAGCAGCAGGGAGACGCCCAGCGCCAGGCACAGCAGGAAACTGCCTGCTTCGGGGATCATGGCTGACCTCCCGGCTGCGCATCGGAGGAAGCCGGGCGGTGATTTTTCCTCATCGCATCACTGATTTCCGGCGGGGTATACTTTTCATCGTGCTTCGCCAGCACCTCTTTCGCCTGCACATGATGGCTGTCCTGCAGCACGCCCTGTGCCACCACGCCCTGCCCCTCCCGGAACAGATCCGGCAGAATGCCCTCATAGCTGACGGTAATCACTCCGCTGTTGTCATACAGCTGGAACGAGACCTTCAGCGTGTGGGGATCGCGCTTGACGCTGCCCGGCATCACCATGCCGCCAACCCGCAGACGCTGGCCCGGTTCAGGTTTAATCCGCGCTTCGCCTTTGCCAGCGATAATTTCACTGGGGGTATAGAACAGATCGATATTGGCGCGCAGCGCGTACATCACCAGCGCCGTGGCGATGCCAAGCCCCGCGAGCACCACCATCGTCAGGATCAGGCGGTTTTTACGGCGTGGATTCATAATTGCTCCCCCGTTGATGCGGAGCCATTTTTGTTGAGCCTGGCCGCGCGAACACGCTGTTCTCGCGCTGCACGCTGACGGATCCCCGCCAGCAAACGCTGGCGCTGTATGACGGTATCCAGCAGCAGCATAATCAGGGCCAGCAGCGTGCAGCCCACCGCCAGCCAGACATAGCTGGCATAGCCGCCCATCGCGAAGAAGTCCTGCCCGCTGGAGAATGCCGGAGTCATAGCCTGCGCCCCCCTTTCATCGCCATCTCCACCACCCAGGGCCGATGGCTTTCGCTCAGCAGCAGCAGGTTGCGCAGGCGCATCAGCGTGAGGGTAATAAAGACCAGCAGCAGGCCGAGAATTGACCAGCGCAGCGGGGTGCGCATGCTGGGATCGATAGCCTGCTGCATCACGCCGGAAGATCCCTGATGCAGCGTGTTCCACCATTCCACCGAGTAGTGAATAATCGGCAGATTGACTACGCCGACGAGGATCAGGATCCCGGCCGCACGCCCGCCGATACGGCGATCGTCAAACGCGCGCCGGAGGGCGATCGCGCCCATATACAGGAACAGCAGCACCAGCTCCGAGGTGAGCCGCGCATCCCAGATCCACCAGGTGCCCCACATCGGTTTTCCCCACGCCGCGCCGGTTATCAGAGCGATAAAAGCGTAAACGGCACCGATCGGGGCCATCGCCGCAGCGGCGAGATCGGCCGTTTTCCACTGCCACACCACGCCTGTCAACGCCGCAACGGCCATGGCCGCGTAGATCCCCATCGACCACATCGCGGCGGGTACATGGATATAAATAATGCGATAGCTGTCGCCCTGCTGGTAGTCCGCCGGGGCAAAGCCGAATCCCCATGCCCATCCCAGCAGCAGCGTCAGCGTACCGGCGACCGCAAACCAGGGAACAAAACGGCCGCAGATTTGATACAGCCGCTCCGGCTTGCTAAGTTGATGAATCCTTTTCAACATATTTAACCTGCTAATAATAATAGAAAATTATTTCCACTCTTCGATCCGGACACGCCGCACCGTTGCTTAATTTGCTTCCTGCTACTGCACACTAACCCTTAGTGCGGCAGCCGTAGCAAACGGAGCCAGAGCAAAGCTGGCAGCCAGCAACGCGCCCAGGATCGCCAGATAACCGCCAATCGGCAGCCCCTGACCGGCGGCATCCATCGCGCTACTGGCAAAAATCAGTACCGGGATCGCCAGCGGCAATACCAGCAGGCTTAACAGCACGCCGCCGCGCCGTAGCCCGACGGTCAGCCCCACGCCGATAGCCCCGAGGAAGCTTAGCGTTGGCGTGCCCAACAGCAGGGTTAAAGCCATTGCGCGCCAGCTGGCAAAATCCAGCGACAGCAGCAGCGCCGCCAGCGGGGAAAGCAGCAGCAGCGGCAGTCCGGTCACCACCCAGTGTGCGGCCACCTTGCCCAGCACGGTCAGCGTCAGCGGCGCGGGCATCAGTAACAGCTGCTCCAGCGAGCCATCGATAAAATCATCACGGAACAGCCGCTCCAGCGCCAGCAGTGAGGATAACAGCGCGGCTACCCAGACGATGCCCGGCGCAATCCGCGCCAGCAGCTGCGGTTCCGGCCCGATACCCAGCGGAAACAGGGTGACCACGATTAAAAAGAACCACAGCGGATTCATCACCTCCGAGCCGCTGCGGAACGCAATCCGCAGCTCGCGCCTCAGTACGCGCCAGAACATCAGCGAACCTCCGTGGCGCTCAGCCTGACGGCGCTGATTCGCGGCAGGCCGGAGGGCAACGGCTGATGGGTCGTGAGGATCAGCGCGCCGCCCTCTGCCGTATGGCGGGTAAAAAGTGACATCAGCGTCGCCGTGCCGGATCGATCGATCGCCGTCAGCGGCTCGTCGAGGATCCACAGCCGCGCCCGGGTCAGCCACAGCCGCGCCAGCGCCACGCGTCGCTGCTGGCCGGCCGACAGCTGGGCGACCGGCACCTCTTCGTCACCGGCGAGATCGACCTGCTCCAGCGCCTGCCACAGCATCGCCTCTGGACAATCGCTATGGTAGAAACTGAGATTTTCCAGCGGGGTTAACAGCGCCTTCACCCCCGGCTGATGGCCGAGGTACAGCAGGCTGGCGTGGTAAGCTTCCCGCTGCCGATCAATGCTTTGCTGCTGCCAGAGTACGTCCCCTTCCTCTGCCCGGCTCAGCCCGGCCAGAATGCGCAGCAGTGAAGTTTTCCCCGCCCCGTTGGCTCCTTCAATCTGCACGAGTTCTCCTGCGGCCACGGTAAAACTCAGGCCGCGAAACAGCGTCCGGTTATCACGAATACAGGTCAGGTTTCTGGCAGACAGCATGGGAAATTCACACATTAAAAACAGGGCGATGGATCATATCACAGGCGTTGCGGCAGCCGAAAAGCGCGCAAACAAAATATCCACACTAACCTCAGGTTATTTCACTATTACCACCTTCATTTCCCAGCAAAAACGTCGCAGTTAAAGCTTTGTTACTCTTCTGATTGCACCGCATCGTACTTTTCCCTGCCCCCCCTTTATCACCCGGGAGCAGGACAAATGAAAAACTCCGCTACGCTTAACAGGATATGACCATGCCTCCGGGGGAATGATGAGCGACAAGCAAAACGATAATAACGCTGAAAACGAAGTTGAAAGCGAAGAGAGTGAACAGGGAAAAGAGATTGAAGTGGATGAGGAAGTGCTGCCCTCACGCGCCGCTGCGGTCCACGAGCAGATACGTCAGGAGGGAGAAAAAGAGCTGGAGCGCGACGGTCTGGCACTGCTGTTTTCGGCCATCGCCGCCGGGATTTCGATGGGTGCTTCGCTGATGGCGAAAGGGATTTTCCAGGTCAATCTGCACGAGGTGCCGGGTGGTTTTCTGCTGGAGAACCTCGGCTACACCTTCGGTTTTATTATCGTGATCATGGCCCGCCAGCAGCTGTTTACCGAAAATACCGTCACGGCCGTGCTGCCGGTAATGCATAAACCCACCGCGGGCAACGGGCTGCTGCTGCTGCGACTGTGGAGCCTGGTGCTGCTGGGTAATCTGATCGGCACCGCGCTGGCTTCGCTGGCCTTTATCCATATGCCTATTTTTGACGAGGCGACCCGCGGTGCGTTTGTCAGTATCAGCCAGAAAGTGATGGAAAATCCGGCGGATGAGATGTTTGCCAACGCCGTGGTGTCCGGCTGGATTATCGCCACCATGGTCTGGATGTTCCCGTCCGCCGGTGCCGCCAAAATCTGGGTGATTATTCTGATGACCTGGCTGGTTGCGCTGGGCGATCTGGCCCATATCGTGGTCGGCTCCGTCGAGATCTTCTACCTGGTGTTCAACGGCAATATTCCGTGGCAGCAGTTTATCTGGCCGTTTGCCCTGCCGACTCTGGCCGGCAATATCATCGGCGGCACCTTTATTTTTGCCCTGCTCAGCCACGCGCAAATACGCAACGATATGCGTAACAAAGCCAAAGCCGAGGCGGAAGCAAAGGCGAAGCGCGAGAAGGAAAAACAGCGTAAACACGCGGCGGATTGATGGTTAAATGCGCAGTCAGTTCGGTAAGTAGTTAATCTGCGGCAGGAATTGCGCTATACTCCCGCCGCTGTCTCCTTAGTTAAATGGATATAACGAGCCCCTCCTAAGGGCTAGTTGCAGGTTCGATTCCTGCAGGGGACACCATTATCAGTTCTTCTCCCGCCGTAACCGTTCGCCATCCTCCTGAAAGCAGATCGTCGCCTTCCGTCATGTTCCCGACATATCCCGGCCCTACACTCACGCCATCCGCGATGTGAGAAAAGCAAATGAACTCCTTAAAACTGGCAGAAACCTGGATCGACCCGAGCGTGCGTATGCGCGAGTGCGTAACTGGAAGGCAGTGCGAGGTGCTGGCAAACAGCCAGATGGAGTACAGCACGCTGGGTGATTTTTCCTACGTAGGGGAATATTGCAGCGTGGCGGATGCCTCGATTGGCAAGTTCGTCGCGATTGCCAACAGCGTGCGTATTGGTGCACCGAACCATCCGATGGAACGTCCGTCGCAGCATCGCATCACCTATTGCCCGGAATACTATTCGGCCAGCGCGGTACGCGACGCCGGCTTCTTCAGCCGCCGTCGGGACGACAAGGTGATTATCGGCCACGACGTCTGGATCGGCCATGCGGCAATCGTGCTGCCCGGCGTTACCATCGGCGACGGCGCGGTGATTGCCGCCGGGGCGGTAGTCAGTAAAAACGTCGAGCCTTACACCATCGTCGGCGGCGTGCCGGCCAAAACTATTCGGCCGCGATTTTCGCCGCAGACAGGCCACAGACTTCAGCAAATTGCCTGGTGGGACTGGCCACTGGAAACAATTATCGAGCGTCTTGCCGATTTCCAGGATGCGGACGTTGAGGCGTTTTGCGACAGGTGGGAGTGAAAACGACCGTAACGCCTCCCCCTCCCGTCAAATAAACTGCTGCTCCCGCAGGTGGCGCAGCAGCACTCTTCCTTCCGGCATAAAGTCGGTGCCGTAGCGTACCAGGCCAATACCTTTCAGCTCAGCATCGATGGCGTAGCGCAGTTCGCCGGGGCTTTTCTGCTCCAGCATCACCACCGCAATTTTTTTCAGGCGCGGCTCGTACTTCAGCAGCACGTCGGCAAGGGTGTTCATCAGCTGATGTGCCGTACCCGGCATCCCCTGCAGGATCCGCGTCATATCCGGCAGGCCGAAGTCCGGCAGGTGGGCCAGCGTACCGGCCCGGCAGTTGAGGATGCGCTGCATATTATCCAGCACGGAGAGGATGACCTGGTTCTCCTCATTCACCCGGTCCAGTTCCAGGCCGCCGGAGAAGTTGCCGAATAGGATTTCATAGAGTGAGGGACGGGATGACTCACTCATCTTTCAGCGCCTGAAGGGTTAGCCGGTTGTTGCCCGCTTCAATCACCCGGGCCTTGTCCGGGTCAAGGTCATCGCGGCTCAGCACCACACGCCAGGTGTTATTCACCTGATCCGGTGACATAAACATGCCGGCCACCGCCACATACTGCGCATTTTTCTCCATCGGCATATCGACCGTCACCGCCCCGCCTGGCTGCAGGCGGATATCTTTCTCCGCTACCAAATCAGCCTTGATAGCCTGGCTATCAGCTTTAAACAGCGACGGATAGTCCGTGCTGTCGAAAGTCTTGCGGTCCCTCAACTGATATATACGCACCACTGTGGAGAGCCCCACCCCACCGGCATTGCTGTTAGCGGCCTCGCGGGCGCGGATATCCAGATGCAGGTTTTTTACCTGTTTATAAAAAATCGATTTGGTCACAGCAACGGTGCCATCTGTCACTTTTTGAGTCAGCCCACAGCCCGCCAGTATCAGTGTGATACCGGCGGCCAGTGCAGCCAGAGGAAATTTACCAGCGGTAATCGCCATCTTCATCGGTCTCCCTGCGGTGAATATTTTCCTGTACCCGCTCATAGCGGCCAAGATTGATGGTTATGGTTTTGGGGTGAGCGACGGTATTCGCCGCGTTCAGCGGCCGCATCACGGCTGTGCGGCCCAGCTGCACTGCACCAGCTTCAGGCTTAGTGCTCATTGTCGCGTCTGGTAGCAGGCTGCGGTCGACACACAGCTGCAGACGCACATCAAGCCGTGAGCCAAGATACACATGCAGCAGCGCTATTAAGTCACCGTGCAGTTCACCGCCGTGCAGCCAGCCCTGAACTTCCGTAGGGTCGGAGGTGGTCAGACGCATCAGTACCTGGCTGTTCACGTCAGTGCCATAGTTGCCCATCACCGGGCGATGAGTCAGGGTGACAGGCTGGCTGATGCTCATGGTCAGGGGCTTCTTCAGCGGCACGCGGCGTTTATCGTGGTGCCAGATTTTCGCCTGCGTGTTGGGTGCCAACAGACGCACTAGCGAGGCCATGCCTTCCGCAGTGCGCCCTGGCAACAGCATGACCGGCAACAGCGCCAGAAAGCGTGAAGCCGGAGCCGCGATACTGTCCGTGCAGCCGTTAATCCCGAGCCCCGCCAGCCCCAGCAGGTACTGCGAAGTTTTATCCTTACCCCCTTCCTCAAAGGTTGCTGGATACGAATATTTCCGCCAGATGCGGTAGTACTGGGCAATCAGCCGGTGGTTAAAGATATCGAGGAAGTCCGCTGTGGCTTTGTACCCTTCCCGCCGTTGAGTGATGTCATCGATGTAGTGCGTCGGCAGCGGGGATTCCACGCCGTAGAGCCCCATAAAGGTGATGCGTACCGTCGGCGGCAGATGAGGATGTTCAGGCGACTCAACCCCTTTTATTTCAGAGGCAGGAAACCCCATCCCCGGATGAGGCCGGAAGCGCACCGGCTCATATCGCATCTGCCAGGTACTGCCGATAACCGGTTTATCCGGCTGGCTCTGCTCCAGTAGCTGACAAAAGCGGTAAAAGTTCATGTACGGCAGGTGCTGCCGTAGCTGCTCCATCAGCCGGGCAGGCGCGGACTGTGATTCTCTTTCCACCGGATGCATTTTCCTTCTGGCTGTACGATGAAGGTAAGCTGGTTGAACTGGTTCATGTCGGCATAGAGCGCAAAGAAGCGGTTGAGCATTTCGCCGAACAGGTGAATATCGCCCTCACCCGTAAAACCATTACTGTCGAGGGTCACCTCAATATCCAGACCGCGCAGAAGGAAGCCCTGCTCAAAACGCTGCAGGCGATGATGTTCCACATGCTGAATCGCCTCCAGACGGCGGGTGTTCAGCTCATCTTCCTGCCAGTTATAGAGTGCCAGTGTCCCGCGCAGTACTTCAGCGGTACTCATCATGTTCAGGAACCCCGAGCCCAGGTGGCTTAGTACCCTCCAGTGGAAACGGTCTTCCGCAGGCGGATAGACAGGCAGCGTGGGTTTGCAGAGGTTACGCACCGAGAGTTGGGTGTCCACCACCTGTTCGCAGCGGTCCAGCAGCGTGCTCTGCAGTGCTCGACGCGGCAGCTGGCCGTTAGTCCCGGTAATTTGCAGCGACACGGCTTCACGCTCAACCAGTCGGTCATCCTCCCACTGATGGCCCCCCAGAATAAGCCAGGTGTCATACAGCCCGCTGACACTGCGCTTCACGCGCGTGTGGTAGTAACGTGGTGGCGCATGGCGGCGCATCATCCCGCCCTTGTGACGAAAGCTGCTAAAGGGTACGTACTCTGCGTCACTGGTCCGGTTTGAACCGGTAACCGAATCCACCGAATAAATCTCGGTATGCCCGTCCTGCAGCCGCTTAGGGCGCAGCAGGTATTCACTTTCAAGCCCCGAAATGGTAAGCGGGTCAGCTTCCAGTGTGAACAGGTTAATCACCGGCACACAGTGCAAACGAACCGCATCATCGGTAACCGGCAGGCCCGAAGGCCATAGCGTGCTGAAAACGACTTCGATGTCGAAGTACTCTGCTCCAGCAGGTGGCGTAATATCGTTCAGGCCATTGAGGTGGACAAACATAAACTTGTCGCGGAAGCTGAAGTATTCCAGCAGCAGCTGATAGCCGCTAAAGGCAGTATCACCTTTCGGCCACAGTCCGTCATCTTCTGCAAACCCGCCCGGCGAGAAGTACCCGTCAAGACGAATACGGCCGATCTGGCCGGGCAGCCGCATGTAGAGTGCCGCCTGTCGTTTTGTCAGCATTAAATGCAGCTGACTGCTGACCGGAGCATCGGCTCCAAGATACAGACTCAGGCGGCTAAGGTCGGCACTGGACCAGTCCGCCTGACTGCTGCAGGCAAAGCGCATCCTCAGCAACGAGCGCCCGTCCGGCTCAGTAGTCATGGTCACCCCTGAAATATTCAGCGGGTTGAGCATCATATCGCGGGTGGTGCGGTATCGGCAGACCGTGTTTTTCGGTCCCACCGGGCGGGAATAAACTTCCAGACCGGCGGGCATCACCTCCGCCATCTTTACGGCCTGAAGCGCAGGCATGAACGCCACCACAGAGAGTGACGGAATGGTACGCAGGTAGTGTGGCCAGAGCATACTGACCAGCCCTTCGGTCAGTTCCGGCAGGTCATCGTCTATCTTTTCACGCAGCCGCCCCATTGAGAAGGCAAAGCCTTCGAACAGACGTTCAACATACGGATCGGGCGTGCCAGCCTTATCCAAATCGAGCATCGCGGCCCGGTCGGGGTGGGTTTGTGCGAACTCTTTCGCGGCTTCACGCAGGTAGTGCATTTCCGCATCGAAATAGTGCAGGGTCAAATCTTCCATTTATTTCTGTTCCTGTGGATTTAACCGCAAAGCACGGCGGCACGGGCTGGATCAACTGCAATCAGCCCGGCAAGTAACTGGTCCATTACCGGCGTGAGGCGTGCTTTATCAACCTCACTGCGACTGGCTTTCAGTCGGAGGAGTTTCAGATGGCGGGCGTGGACTTCAAACAGAAATTCAGGCTCCCAATCAGTGAGGGTAACCTCAGCGGCTCGCTCGCCCAGCTCAGCAAACAGATGCATCGCCAGTTCATTTTTACCGTATTGCTCCGCGATACGCCCCATCAGCAGTCGCAGCAGCCACTGTTGCCGCGCAGACGCGACGCCCTGATGGTTCTGTAGCCAGGCCAGCGCCGCATTCGGACCTTCGCTGTCCGCCAGCGTCACGGCTTCCGGCTCCAGAGCCAGAATGTCATCGTTGCCGCCGGGCATCTGTACGGCAGCAGAGTCATTTCCCCATCCGTCCGTGGTATCCAGCACGATCTGCTGGATCCAGTTCAGCGTCACTTCATCCGCAAACGGTGTACCGTCACTGAACGCCAGCGTTTCAAGCCCGGATAACCGGGCAAGCAGTCCTTTCAGGTCAGCGGCGATAATGTCGGCGAGCGTTTCCTTGCCGGACTTGGTCAGTGCCTCGTGGATATACCACTGCAGATCCAGCCACAGGTGATTGGCACCGCGGGAAAACGTGCTGTCGGCCGTTTCCAGCATTTCAGCCCAGTTTTGCTGCAGGTAGAGGCGTTTTAATAGCGCGCGCTGATCTGCCCTTGGTGGTTCGATGCGGGTACGTCCCTGCGCATCCGGCGCCGGGATGGCACTTAGGGTGTCATGTCGCAGGCTTTTCATCAGATGGTGCGCTGACAGCCAGCCATCAGGTTGCTCGCGCAGGTATTCGGTGAGCATTCGGGCCTGGGCCAGCAAATCCTGACCGGAAGCGATACGCCCGATTGACGGCGCATCGTTGTGGCACGCCAAGGGGGGAGTTTCTCCTGCATTGGCGTTCTGCGGTACCACAGCATCCACACCGCCGGCTTTCTGCAGCCGATTTTCCAGCGCGCCATAAAGTGCATTGAGTTCCGGCCGCGTTTCATCCGGCTCATTTTCAGTCAGCCCCGCGATCAGCAGTAGCGCCCCGGTGGTACGCATCGCCTCTTCCCTGACCACTTCCGGGTACAGTGAGAGTGAATCGGTCATGCGCGAACCAGCCAGCCACTCCAGTGCCGCCTTGCGGCTGCGGTCACGCTGTGGGTGCAGCTGCGAACCGAAACGCTCAAGCAGACCAGCCAGTAATTCAAGTCCTTCTGCCAGCCCCTGCTCACCCTCACGGTGCAGCTTTGCCCAGCAGTAGTACGTCACCACACGGATATCTTTAGCGGTGGTGGTCAACAACTTTTCGGCCAGCTGGCAGATAAGCTCCGTGTCCACCCCTGAGAGTTTGTTGACCTCTTCTCGCATCTGCTGAAAGCGATCGTCATAGCCCGGGTCTTCGCCTGCGGGCGAGGGTCCGGACAGCGGTAGCAGCCAATTATCCCACTGCGCTACGCGCTCGCGAGTAGCCATAAGCAGTGATGTCTGCTCAGACTGGCAGGCGTTCAGTAAAGCATCCAGATTGCTCATTAGTAGATCTCCTCTGCATCACTGGCCGCGGTGGCGGCTATGTCTGGCGCTGGCACGCCGGTTGTGTTGAAGATGGTTTCCGGTAGACGGAAATTACGCAGTTTCAGCAGTGCCAGCGGACCTTCTCCCGATTCGGAACGCAGTGTGTAATTGAGCATGCTACCGTCCTGGGCTTTCCAGCTCAGGCTGTAGCTGCTGCCGACACCCGGGTAAGCGCTAACCACAGCTTTATCCAGCAGGCGTATCCAGCCCCAGGCTCCCGGAATGTCCGCATACTGACGAGTCCCGGCCTGAGTACTAATCCAGCTTAGATTCGCGCCAGGCGCTTCCGTATCCGCAGGCCAGCTGAAGCGCTTCCACGTCGGAATCTGATTCACGTAGGTCAGCCTCAAACTGTCGATAATCATGTCCGTCTGCATCACGCCAGCCGCGGTGCCCGGGCGCAGCTCGAAGTTCATGCCAGCATTGCCTTCAATGAAGGCCACATCCGAGATATGGCTCAGGGTATTGATGGCGTTGAGGAACGCCGGATTAAAGGCCAACCCCTGTGAGTTGATGCTGTCCGGTACCCAGTGGTTACCTTCCTTATGCAGTACGCCTTTGAGTCGAGTCTGCAGGAACTGCGCAATACGCCCGGTATCCGCATTGAGGTATTTCGCCAGCAGTGGCAGTGAAACATCACTGCTGGAGTTATTAAACGGATAACGGCCACCGAAGGCGCTGTTCCACTCAGCCACTACCGCCTGCTGCCACTGGGCATTGAGGCTCCCGACCGCCGGGGTCAGCACCTGCTGCCAGGCCTGATCCATCGGGTTCACAAACACCGTGCGGCCAAAGCCACTCCACTCCTGACCCAAACCGGCGGCAATCAGGCTGCCGTAGTCGCGGGTTTCGGTCAGGTCCACGGCTTTGCCCTGGAATACCGTCTGGGCAATGGTCTGGGTCATCACCTGGGGATCGGCGGCGTTGGTCACCTGTTGCAGGCGCAGACGGACCTGGGTCACGCGAGTCAGGTACGATTGCAGACTAAGCGCCTGTACCCCGGTGTTACTTTTATCCATCAGCGCCAGCACCGGACCAAAGGTCGCATCTAGTAGACCGTGAACGCCGACACTCTGGTTAATGGCATCTTTGTTGTCACCGCCAAGCAGATTTTTCGCTGATTTCACCAGCGAATCCGAAATGGCTTCGCCTGTCTGCCCGGTGCGCCCCTGTACATTCAGGGTATTCATCAGCGCTACGAGAGGTGACTGGCGCACATCCGCCATCAGGGTCAACTGGTCAATAGAATCCGACAACGTCGCCGCCTGGTTCCAGCGCAGGCTGTTAAGGAACTCCAGCCAGACTCCGCTAAAGTCAGCAAAGTAACGCTCCGTCAGGCGCCTTTTCAGCGTTTCCGGTGAGGTTTCATCCTGTAAGGTCACCTGACGTTTACTGTCGGTGAGCACCCAGTCGAGTTCGTCCCGGCGCGCCTTCACCACCTTCTCAATGGCGGGTTGCACCGCCTGCTCCCAGGCCTGGCGGGTGAACATCCCCGGCACAATTTTAGTGGTGCTGAACAGACGCGATGCATCAGTATCGCCAGTCATGTCTTCCAGGCGCATATCAACATACAGGTGCGCCACCTGAGAGAGCATCTTCTGGTAGAGGGTCGATTCACTGTTACGCACACCCATAAGGCGAACCAGCAGGGAGCGCGCCTGGCTGACCATGTTTTCATCGGCACGGAGTTTCCACTCCGGGTGCGCAATCAGCTGCGCGCCATAGAACGACAGCAGTGACGGAGCCATCCCCTGCCAGACGCCGTCTTTCACGCCATCACGCTTCGGCCAGTCGTGCAGCAGCGCAGAGCTGAACCAGGCGGCAACCATATGCTCCGGCCGGGACAACATCAGGTAGAGTTTGAGCTGCTCCCAGGTGGTTTTGGCCATCTGCTCGCGCAGCGGGCTACCCGGTGGCAACGCATTAAAGGCACTGACCTGCTTCTGCAGATGGTCAGCTGCCGCATCCCGCAGCAGCGGCAATGCACTGTCCTGGTAATGGGGCCAGAGTGTGGCCAGCAGGGCATTGTTCTGGCTCAGCCCGGCCTGCTCATACCATGGCACACCATGCTCAGACCGGTACTGCAGGCGAGCCAGCGTTTTCTGCAATTCAGACAGCGCGTGCAGGCGCTGTTCCAGGGGCTGATTCTGTTGGGCGGCAAGTGCGGCCTGGGTATTTGCACCGGCAATCTGGCTGCGGTTGGTGAAATACGCGATGCCCATCCACACAGCCCAGCTCACCATCGTAAGCGCTGCAGCAGACACCAACACCCTGCGCCACGGAATGCCTGGTTTAACGGGGCGCAGCGCAGTAGGAAGCATCCGGACAGATTCAGGCAGGACATCCCAGCGCTTGTCCATACCCCAGTGGTGCGCCACGGCACGTTCAGCACCGGCAGAAGGCTGACTGAACACCACCCCCGCCAGCGGCAGCGGGCGATACGGGTTTAGCATCACCGACAACGGCGCGGTCACGCTCTCCGGTTCGCGGATGAGCTGGTCAGCAAGCGTCAGCAGGAAGTTGTGTTTAACATCATCACAGGTCTGTTGCAGACCCTGCGAGGTCAAATCTGACGTCAGGGCGGACAGGTGTTCTGTCAGTCCTTGGATACGACAACCGGCAGGCAGCAGACAGCCTGTGGCCTGCACAATACGACCATCAGGCATACCGGCACGCGGGTGAAGGGACCAGATATACAGCGGGAGCTTCCAGCCCAGCGTATCCATACGAGCGTTGATGGCGTGAGACAGGGAATCCATGGTGCTTTCTGACGGTACCGGCAGCGGCTTTTCCAGCCCCGGTGCTGAGAGCTGGTCAAAAGCTGAAGTGACCCACACCAGCCCATCGACCGGGCGACGGCGCAGTTTGCGCATCGCGGTCAGCCAGGCACTGTCTACTGGCGTGTTGAGGTCTCCGCCCCATAACAGTAGTGTCCCGCGATCTTCCTGCCAGAGCTGGCCGGTGAGGCCAGGAGTCAGTTGCTCTACCTCAGTGACGGTGCCAGTTACCAGCAGGATGCGCGTTTTATGGCCCCAGCGACGACCGTAGAGATTACGCATGGCGAAGCGGATGGTGTCGACGGTGACGTTACGGGGCGCGGTTTGTTTAACTCGACCTTCATCGGCAGGCAGGACATTCTTTCGCTTAGCCCGCAAGCGATGCCAGCGCTCCTGGATTGCTTGACGCACGATCCCCCCATGGCGAATGAATGAAACTAAAATCATAGCACCTGCAAACCCAACCCATTTTAAGCCCGCAGTATCCAAACCAACCTTGTTACCGTAGTTCCAGATTAGCCAAGCGACTACTGCAGTAATAATTATTGTCAGCCCGAAACGCCCCCAGTTACCACGCCATACAGTATCCTCAACTGCTTTCATTCTTATTCCCTGTTGTCACGGTATTAATAAATCTCTGCCCTTCACCTTCCGATAACATCAGACAGTCCGTCTTCAGTAGCTGTACCGCATCACTGACTATGGCAGTCATTATCCAGGGGGAAAATGGCCCGCAGCGCCCGGCATATGTCTCAAGGCAATGAAGTTGTTCTGTTTTCCAGTGCCCCTGATATAACTCACTGGCTTTAAGCATAAAGGAAAACGACTGCCCCCAACGAACATGGTCGCCAATGATATGCTGTGTGTTGATAGACTGGGTCTGGGTAGAAAAGTAGAGATCAAATTCACTGAGCAGGTCATCGCCTTCCAGAGACATAGGACGGAGCACACATACGTCGTGGTCTAATTCATATTTGGTCGCAACATCATCAGTTGTCAGCAACAGCGTAGCAATCGCATCGCTATACAGATCACGACCACACAGCTGTTGCACCATGACAAGCTCAACTGAAATATCTGGCGTTTTGATCCTTCGTTCTACGGAATCAAAAGAAAGAGAGCGTTGCACTGACAATGAGGGGACTGGGCGCTCCGCTGGCATCAACTCACGCCAGCAATCATCAAAGATCGCTCTTAGCTCAGCGTCTTCCTCGGGAGAATCAGTTAGCAGGAATGCCTTCAACGCTAAATCTGTTGGTAATCGCATCAGCGCATCTTTAACGCCTTCAAGCTGTACCAATGATGCTGCCTTGGCTGAGCTAATATCAAGCCGGATGACCAATCCGTTGTATTCTTCTAATTCTGTACTTTCAGGTATAAACATTGGCACTGTCAGTGACTGAGGTAGGATCACTTCACTGCTCATTACAGCCAAATAACGCCCGGCCCATTCGGTCCATTGCTGTTGAGAGTAATCAGTTTCTTTCGATTCAAATTCGTACTTATCGACACCATTGTTATAAAGCCAGCCTCTCAGGCAAATGCAGAAAATCCAGATAAGTGGTGGAGAGCCGGACACAACCCAAATATTGTAATTCTGCCCTGCTCCCAGCACTTGATTAGCATGGAGAACGAAGATCAACCCTCCTGCGATCAGGGCTGCGAGACCGCCAATAAGCCAGATAAGAAGAGAAGGTTCTTCCGGCATCGGGGTAACTTGAGATTTTTGACGCTCCCAGCTCATTAATTATCCTATAGCGCAATTCGGCGCACTGGAAATGACCTGACAACCACATTCACAATGACAACCATCCACGACCACAGATTTGCCATCGGACGACCATTTAGGCGAGCCTTCAATAATAGCGTTAATTCCGTGCCCCTCTTGGGGACAACTTATTTTATCGCCTACCAAGGCTACCTTTTTATTATTAACGATCATAGTTGAAGAGGCAGATATTACTTCACCACCGTGAGTTGTTTTATCGCCGAGCAACACAAAACCATTTAACATTTCGCCCCCTGTGATTACCAAAAATCTAAAAAAAGCTGTTAGCAAAAGCAATTCAATTTCTTTTAAATCTTTCACATCGTTTAATTTCGACATACTGCCCAACCCTCATGATAAATGGCGCAGATATCCACATCCAATAACCCAAACCATAAGAGATTACAGATCTATCACGACCACCAGCATCAATAATAATACTTTTAACCCCCAGGAAGGAAATGGCCAATAAAAATGACACCAGAGACAATATAAACAATAAGTTATTTTCCTTTTTCCTGACAATTTCAATAAGCGATGCAATATTAAATGGATTAGCTAACCAGGAAAATGAAGCACCGGGGTCAACAAAAAAACCAAACCTTCCAGTTATAAGTAAAGCAAGACCATCGCTTGATCCTGTATCCGTGCTGAAAGAGGGAAAATATAAAGCAGCACAAAAGCACAATACTGATAGTCCTTAGAGACTTGATGAAAAATATTTCATAATCACCCTGTATTTAAAATAACAACTCAACCATTTTAATTTTATATATTCTTTGAATTACACGTTAGAAAAATATAACAACTCGGAGTTTTATTTGAAATATCCACGCATTTAATAGACACATAAAACCATTTAACCTAACAGTCCATGCATTAATTATAAATAACAATTAATCATTACCTTTTGAAAGCAACTGAAGTTTTTTGTAATTAGGGAAGCATGGCACATTCTCGACGGTTCCATCTGGATACAACACTGACATATACACCCCAATCTTTTGCACTTTCGGTTCTGTGGCGCGTAAAATTTTTAAAGAATGAAGTCTAGGCTTAAAAATCACTTCTTTTGCTGATGTTGATTTATAAATCACATCTGGCGAGGATCTAATAATGGAATATTCTACTGGGCTACTACTATCCCTGCGCTTTGTAATTAAAGGGAAGTAATCCCCCTTCAGTTTGATATTTCCATTAATAGCTTCGAACGATCCACTTAGCCGCTGAGGTGAATTATTATCAAATACAACAATTTCTTTAATTGGAATATTTTCACTATTTTCATCGTTACCTGATGGGAGTTCTTTCAAATTAAACCCTAGAGTTATATTACTTAATTTCCAATTACACCGCCCACCACCATCGCGTGAAACTTCTAGATTAAATATACTGCCGCCTGATGCATGATTGAATTCTTTCTTGACAAAATGATATCCTGGTTCTTTTACTACATCTCCATTGGAATTTTTACGACTCTTCAAGCAAGTGGTTGAACGATACATAATTTCCAATGGCAGTATTTTACTATCCGCTGGCATCTTTGCAACTACAAAAACCATTTCACCATCAGGTGGAGGATTCAATGACTCATCTTTATCATATCCTAAAAAAAGAACAGGAAAGATGAACATCATACTCCTAATTAATATTTTCATATTCTTCCCTTGCCGTATTTTTAAATCTGACTAATGCATTCAACCAACTACTCTCTGACTTTGATATCCCTAATGTTTTTGGCAACATATCTTGCAAAGATAAAAAAATCTTATTCCTTTCCACTTCATGCTTCGAGGTGTTTTCTGTTGATTTCGATGCATTGTCAACAGTACGTGAAAATCTATCTCTATTCAGTTTCCGTTCCATTTGTCGCTCAGGATCTACCAACTCAATCAACTCATTATTGATATAGGGCATGTATTTATTTGACATGGAGTGATTTGCTGGATTTGTCCAAGAGTCAAGATCTGGATTGTTATTTTTAGGAAAATAATGCCTCAAGCTTTCAGGAGACAAACATTTTACAAAATTATTTTGCTCATCAGCTGTAGTGCAAAAAATTTGCTCATTAAGTTCTGGAACAAGATATAGTTTACATTTATCAAATGAGATCTCCCTTATCGACATATACGGATTACTAACATCCATACCTATAAGTGGCATTGGTTTTTTTGAATACTTAACAATAGACTGCTCAGCATTAAAAAAGCAGACAGTATTACCATGATGCCAATAAGGATCACCAAAATTTATCCCTGCACCTTGAATTCCCATAGCCCAAACAGAGCCGATAAACCCATAGACGACACCGTAAGGCCCCCAAAGATCATAGAGTTTATTATCTAACTCTAATTCCGGCGGAACACTTGTTACTGAGTCTGAGTCATTAACATGCCTATAATGAGAAATATTTTTAATATTATTAATAGTCGATGCTGTAAATACTCGCGGCATTCCATATGTATAAATTACTGGTTGATAATCACGCAATACGGTGGCATGAATTAGTGTTAATGCGCCGCCTAAACTATGCCCTGCGATAAACAATTCACGTCCATTCGACAAGCTCTGAATTTGCTTGAACTGGTCTATGAATTTTTTTCCAACTAAGTTAAAAGCATCTAAAAAACCTTTGTGACAATGACCCGCAGGCACTATATCTGGACATGGCACTGGCCTAAATGACCCATCAGCACTAAGATCTGCTAGTTTATCTGGCTCAGTACCTCTCCAACCGACTAATAGCTTAGTTAAATTGCTGACGAAGAAAAGCTGTGTTCCCCCATCTCCAGAATCGCCTTCCGTAGTATCGAGAAATACTGGATTTACATAACGATCTCTAAACGGTACATCGACAGAAATGGTTTCATAGAGCATGTCAGGAACTTTAGACAAATCTTGGCACTGATCATTAAAAAACGACAGTATTTTTTCTTTGTCAGAATAAACAAACTCAGCCAAAAGTCCCAAATTAAATGCATTTACGATAGAATAATCGGTTGTATGATGAAGAAGAATATTCCATGCTCTAAATGGACACACCTTCACTATAACCCTCGAATTAAAGTACATATTCGAAATGGTTAACCCGGAAAAATCAGGATCAGGGAAATGAAAAGCTGGTAATTCTTTACTGTTCCAAGCAGGGATATTTGGTGCTTTATCGCACAATTGGCCTACAACAACATAATAACAAATATTATTAGTTTTGTTATCGACAGTCACTGGCGACATTTTCATAGAATAGGAATACGTTCTTTCTATACTTAAAGGCCTTTGCTCCATTTCATCAACAAGTGGCTGGGCTTCAACAAAAAGAGTGAGATCAGGATGAAGCAAATCATCGATCCTCAAAATACCTTCTGAATCAGTAACTCCGCTATAAGGCTGAATAACTTTATCTCGGGTAGCCTCGTTCTCTCCCCGCCATGGCATGTTAGCTACGGCGTTATTATTCTCATCAACCAATTGAATCTCAATCCAGCATTTCTTTTGCGCTGGAGCTTGAGCTTTACCGAATGTCCCTACCGCAGATGTTCTCGATTCGCTCATGATGACGCCCCTTGTTCGCTGCCAGTACTGCTTAGAGGAAATTCAATTTTCATTGATGATGGCGACGCAGTATAAATTGGCATGGTATTGCCGAGTTTATCTGTTGTCCCTGAATAAACATCACCTTCCGCAGTTGTCACCTTATAAAGAGTGTACGGCATCGCTTCCCCCGTATGCTGATTAGTTATTGCAAATCCACCTTTAAATCCTTTTGGCAGTTCCTGCGGAGACAGATTTAAATTCGCCGCCCCCATCTTTTGCACATTCGCAGCTTTCAGCAGGATATTACCTGGGCACCCAAGCTCAATATTTCCGCCACTGATCTTGATATATGCACCATCACAAACAAGGGTTAATTCCTTGCTGGCATTTACCGTCACGCTACCGCTATTGCTGGTAACAGTGACATCCTTCAATGCCTGAACATTCAGAGCGTCTCCCTGAGCCTGCACATCCACTTTGCCCTGCCCTGCAAAAAGATGCATCCCTGCACTTTGTGCAAATAGACTGACCGTTTTCGACGCCGCAACAGTTACCGACTGAGCTGCGCTTATGTCCGTATTGCGACCAGATACTATTCCTACACTTTGGCTTCCAGACGCGATCCGAACTGCCTCGGGGCTGACCATTCCAATTCCCATCGGTGAATGAGCTAATATCCCTGGTTTTTGCAGTCCGGACAGCGCACTATTCAGAGTCGATTGGCTATCTGAATCTGCCGAAGTTGCTTTTGCTGTTTCAGCTGCTTTGCTGAGGCTTTTTGCGAGAGAAAGAGCCTGTTCCAGCTGCTGTACAGCTTTATGCATATCGAGCATTACACCATCAGCATGTGGTTGGGATTCAGCACTTAATAAAATCCCTTTTCCCCCCCGAACAGCCACCCAATCATCGGTGCGCAATTCTGCACCTTTTCCCCTAACAGTTCGCTCCTCGTCAACGTTATGCCCTAAATTAAGCTGGGTCTTACCCCCGTACTCGGTACTGAGTTTAACGTGCTCTTCGCCGCGCTTGTCTTCCATCCGCAGCTTGTTCAGGCCAGCGGTGCGGATAACGTTGCGCGTGCTGTTGGCTTCAGTGACATGGTCAACGTGGCGGGAGTCATGCAGAGCGTGAGCTATATACGGCCGGTCCGGATCGCCTTCGTGGAACGCAATGGCGACTTCAGTACCCTGTATCAGCGGGAAGTGGAAGCCGTACTTGTCACCACCGTAAGGTTTGGCGAAGCGCACCGGCATACTTTCCATACCCTGACGCTTGTCGTCACGATCGGCATCGAATTTCACCCGGTACATCCCCGACGCATCCTGCCAGGCGTAGATATCGTTCTCTTTAGCACTGGTGATGCGGGCCGTCAGCGTCCCGCTGACTATCGGACGTTTTTTCGCGGCAGGACGCCAGCAACGGTTCTCGTAGTAGGGCATCGCTACCCATGCCACTTTCAGGGCATTCTGACGGCTGGCGTAGTAGCCAGTGCGGATAATAACAACACCGTTCTCCGTTTCACGGGGCAATGTTGATGGGATAGCCATTTCGGTAATAGTCAGCACCTGAGCCGGACCGAGGGTGTGGTCGGTACTGCTGCCGGTCACCGTAGTCTGGGTGGACAGGAAGCGTTCATGCTCCAGGCGCGCCCAGAAGTTACCGGTTTCTGCCGTCGGCGTAATTTTGTCACCACGTTCAAGGTGGCGCGGGCGATAATGGTACACATCACCGTAGGTATTCCCCTCCCCGTCGCCACGAGTCATGTCAGCCGGTACAGACATCAGAACGTTCTGGGCTTCACGGTGGTTATAGTCGCTGGCTGTGACCGAACGCTCCACCACGTTATGCCAGACATGCACGTCCCACACCGAGTCAGCCGCATTGTCATTCGCCCCTGACGGGCTGTTCAGCGGCAGTTTTTTTCCATACGTCCAGGCACTCTGCTTGTCCGCAAAGTGCACCACTTCAGTCTGGGTGTCGGGTTGCAGCTTGAAGAAGTAAAAAATCCCCACCTCGGCCAGCAGGCGTTCAATAAACGCGAGATCATTTTCCTGATACTGGTTAATTTGCTCGCGCTTCGGATAGTTGGCTTTGAGGGTGAATTCATACTCCCAACCTTTGAGCCCATGCTCCGTGAGCACCTCAGCCACAACTTCCGGCACCGATTTGTTGACGAAAAAGCGATGGGTACGGAATTGTTTTCGCAGCAGAGACAGGAAAGGCTCAATAATAATCTGGTACGTCGCCTGGTCACGTGAACCAATGATACGCTTAAAATGCGTCACCACACCATGCACCACTTTCTGCCCGGTCAGTCCCATCAGTGGCCCTGTTCCCATGGTCAGCGTGGCAGGCCTGGTCAACAGTTGCGCTGAACTGATATTCTGATCGCTGCTGGTAAAGATAATGTCGTAGTGGTAAAGCTCACTCATGAACTCCTTACCGTTAAACTCTTCCACATCCAGTGAGGCTGTGCAGGACGGAATATCCAGATGGTAGCGGTTCAGTCCGCCTTCAGTTAGCGCAGACAGGGTGTTCTTAAGCGTATCTGTCAGACTCATGATTATTGACTCCATGGGATAACCTGCAGTCCATGACTTTCTTGCCGACGGGCGAGTCACAGGTTAATCAGGGGTACTCAGCGAGTACGTAAAAGCGTGATTAGGGCTCCAGCCCCTAGAGAACTAGCGAGGATTTTCATCAGCAAAACGGTCATTTCAAAATTATTCATGCCGTATTCGCCGTCGCCACTAATGGGGATAAAGCGCTTAACAAATGTGTAAAAAACGTATCAGGAAGAAACAGTACTCCCGCCATCATTAAAGTTAAAAATATAAAAACCTTCATGACCTTATACCGGGACACTACTGAGAAACTTCAATTGAACCATAAGGCCTTGAGATTTCACGATCGGTCAAAGGAAAGTTATATACCTTGGTTTTATTTACACCTATTCCGACAACAAAATTCCGGGGTTCATCTTTGTTGCCTGCTGAATGGAGCACGAATTCGACAATGTATTTACTACCATCCATGAAATAGTAGTGGGACGAAGGAATACACAATGCACCATCAACAATCTTGAGGCTTGGCGAGAAGTTGAATTTTTTCTCTTTAGGCGGCGTTCCCCGAAAATTGATCCCAATGTCTGCAGGCTGATAATCTCGCGCATCATTAATACTCATGCAAACGTCATTACCCTGCCTGCTCACCTGCGCAGTTTCATCCAGGCTCATTCTGTCGCCAGGCCCCGGGCACCCTGTAAGGACTACCGAAGAAATGCCTAAGGAAACGATGAGGATAATTTTTCGAAAATGACTCACGCTTACCATGGGAAACCTCTCAGAGAATTTTTATACCCTTCGCGTATTGCTGCCTCAGACGTGTCACCATCAAGCGTAATGTCTGGATATTTTTTATTTTCAAGGTGCCACCAGATTTCATAGCCAAATGTCTGTAAAACAAAATTATCGGCAATAATCTGTGCCTGCTGCTCCATCGAATAGTCACTCAGCAGGCGGCCATCAAGCGTATATCGATAGCTGACAAGCCAGCTCACAAGCCCTCTGCCAATAACATTCATTCCTTTTTCCCGCTGCCAGACATGACTCATTTCGTGAATAAACATATGCTGAAGCGAATACGTCGAGTGTGAAAAATCATCCCGGTACTGATTAATGAAATATATCTCACCATTTGGCGTCATTGCCGTATTGGCATCCTGTGCATTAAACGGCAGATAGCTACCATGATGAATTTTTACCTTCTCGTAATCGATCCGGTTACCGAATACCGTTCTGGCCAGGGCGATTTCTCCTGTGGTCAGTTTTCTGACAGAATCATCGTCCTGCTTATTGTTGTCCTTCTTTTTCTTGCTGGCATCATGAATGGTCATTCCCTGCCTCCGGATTAGCGTTCAGGTACGCCTGAAAATTCAACCCCAATCCCTTCTTCATCATTCCAGCCGAGCGTCAGGGAGTGTGGTTTCTGTTTCGCGGCCATGTGACTGAGCAGTTGCTGACTCAGTACCGGCAGAATTTGCTGATTGAGCAAGCTGTCGACATTACGCGCCCCGGTATCCGGCAGCAGGCAGGCGCTGGTCAGCGCGTCATACAGACTCTCGTCAATATGGGTCGTCAGGCCATAATGGCGGTGTAAGCGCTGGCTAACCTGTGTCAGCTTCATTTCCACGATGGTACGCATGGCTGCCTTATTCAAAGTCCGGTAAATCACGGTCTGGAAGCGCGCCAGCAGTGCGGGCTGGAAGTGGTCACGCAGGATCGGACGCAGCAGTTCGTGCAGTTCGCTTTCGGTGGCCTCTGGCAGTTCATTCAGTAGCTGCATCAGATGGTCGCTGCCAAGGTTGGAAGTCATCAAAATAACGGTATTGCGGAAGTCGATTTCGCGGCCTTCGCCGTCGCGCATAAAGCCGCGGTCGAAGACCTGATAGAACAGATTCATCACATCACGGTGGGCTTTTTCCACCTCATCAAGCAATACAACGCTGTACGGACGTTTGCGTACCGCCTCGGTCAGAATTCCGCCCTGGCCGTAACCGACATAGCCCGGTGGTGAGCCTTTCAGCTGGGATACCGTGTGCGGCTCCTGGTACTCGGACAGGTTGATGGTAATCAGCGATTTTTCGCCGCCGTACATTACATCAGCCAGTTCCAGCGCGGTCTCGGTTTTACCCACACCGCTAGGCCCAACCAGCAGGAATACCCCCTGCGGGCCGTTCTCGGAAGTGAGGCCTGTTTTCGCTGCACGCAGACGCTGAGCGATGGCTGCAAGCGCCACCTTCTGGCCCACAACCCGTTTGCCGATTTCATTTTCCAGGGTCAGCAGTTCAGTCTGCTCATCTTTCATCAGTGAGGACAGCGGCACGCCCGTCCAGTCGGCAATCACGTTGGCAACCGTACGGGTATCCACATTCGGGTGGATAAGCGCACCGTTCTGCTGTAGAAAATCCAGCTGGTGCAGTAGGGTATGAATTTCTGCCTGGCGACTGACGTCCTGACGGCAGGCTATTAATTCCTCAACCAGCGGGCGCTCGACGACAAGACGGTTTTCCTGCGTTTCCAACTGCACCTCAAGTTCTGTGCGCTGCGTTTCAATGGCGGCCAGCCGGTCATAGTGGGTCAGGGATCCTGTGGCAATGTCCTCCAGCAGAGCCTGCGCTTCCATC
Organism: Erwinia sp. SLM-02; assembly: GCF_037450285.1. Classification (NCBI taxonomy): domain Bacteria; kingdom Pseudomonadati; phylum Pseudomonadota; class Gammaproteobacteria; order Enterobacterales; family Erwiniaceae; genus Erwinia; species Erwinia sp. SLM-02. The sequence goes on from NZ_JAQISN010000001.1 coordinate 2,587,047, forward strand.
CTGAGAGCTATCAGCCGGGCTTTCAGACGCACAATGGTATCCGGCACGGTATCAAGCCCCATGCGTACGCGAGCAGCAGCGGTGTCCAGCAGGTCAACCGCCTTGTCTGGCAGCTGGCGGCCGGTCAGGTAGCGGCGGGACAGCGTGACCGCAGCACGCACGGCGTCATCGGTGATGTGCACATTGTGGTGTTCGGCGTAGCGCGATTTCAGGCCTCTGAGCATCAGACAGGCAGTGTCATCGTCCGGCTCGTCCACCTTCACCATCTGGAAGCGACGTTCCAGGGCCGCATCACGTTCGAAATATTGTTTGTATTCGGACCAGGTTGTCGCCGCAATGGTACGCAGTTCGCCGCGCGCCAGTGCCGGTTTCAGCAGGTTCGCGGCATCCGCGCCACCCGCCTGGTTACCGGCACCGATAATGGTGTGGGCTTCGTCGATAAACAGCAGGACGGGCACTGGCGACTGCTGCACTGCATCGATGACGTTTTTAAGACGCTGTTCGAACTCGCCTTTCACACCTGCGCCCGCCTGCAACAGGCCGAGGTCAAGGGTCCGCAAAATGACCGGTTTAAGGGATTCCGGCACGTTGCTTTCAGCAATGCGCAGCGCCAGACCTTCAACCAGTGCGGTTTTGCCAACGCCCGGCTCGCCGACCAGAATCGGGTTGTTCTTGCGTCGGCGGGAAAGAATATCCACCATCTGGCGGATTTCCGTGTCACGGCCAAACACCGGATCAATCTTCCCTTCTTTCGCTCTGGCGGTGACATCGAGCGTAAACTTATCCAGCGCGTTTTGCAGCGCAGGGCTCAGTTTTCCCTCTTTAACTTCCGCGCCGACAGGACGCCCGATGAACTCTACTTCTCCACTATGGCTCTGCGCCAGCTCCGCCTCCAGTTGTATTTCCGGGCGTTCATCTGATTCTGTATCAAGCAACGACCGCAGGCGCTCAAGTTGATTCTGACCCAGGGTCAGCAAAGGCCACAGGCCATCACAGCGCACCAGCTTTTGTTCCCCTACCAGGGCCATAAGCAGATGATGACTCCGGATCTTTTCTTCACCCGCAAGCGAGGCAATCAACCAGGCTTCCTGCATCAGTATCTGGATGTTTTTCGAGAGCTGTGGACGGCTGCGTATCGAACGCGGTTGATTATCCAGCCAGCCCAGTAAATCCTGCCAGATGGCATCCATATCCCACTCGTAACGACGGGCCAGCACCGTCAGGTCACCCTCCCCCTGCTCAAGCAGTTTCAGCAACCAGTGCTCAGGCAAAATTTCCCCATGTGCGCGGGTCTGACAGAGCGAAGCCGCCCCTTCCATCGCACGGGCACAGTAAGGGTTCAGACGTCGCAGCAGGATGGCTGGATTTTCCATTTTTCTCTCTCTTGATGGCTTCCGGACACGCTACCGCCCTTCGCTGTTTCCCCTTCAGGGGACCAAAGCGCATACGGTCGGGCTGGCAGTTTGTGGGTTTCTTTGCTGAACACCCGCCACGCAGGCGCTCAGCAAAGAAAAAGGCGGGCAGAACGGACTGCCCGTCTGAGTGATTACTCCAAATAGTTCGTGCGGTAACAAGGCGGCAAGTTCGCGAATCCCCGGGAACTTACAGCGGTAAGTGACCGGGATGAGAGAACGCAGCCAACGCCGTTACCATGCGAAATAGGACGAGTAACTTAAGCGGTGGCGCGTTCGTTCCACGAATCGGAATGAATAATGTTGCCGTCTTTGTAGGTCCAGGTGATTTTTTCGTAGCGCAGTTCAATGCGTTCAAGATGGTTGTGCTTCTCTTTAGAAGGATCCTTGATGTCATACATTTCAGGATTGACTTTCACCACTTTCACGTTTTCCAGTTTGGTGTTGAAGTACTCCACTTCCTGGCCCGCATCGTTGATTTTGTACCACTTGAATTCCGCAGACTTGAGGGTCTGACCGGTGGTCACCGCTTTGTACAGATACGGGCTGGAAGAGTCGATTTCCTTGGTGAACTGGAACGGCGTGTGGATACGGGTGCCCGTCAGTTTGCCGGTGTTGTTATCGGTCGGGATGTACAGATTATGCTCCTGAGCGACAACTTCGATGCTGCCTTCACGATCCTGAACGTCCACAGACCCTTTAATGTCCGCGCCGCCATCGTCTTTCAGCCAGAGATAAACAGGAATTGCCATGGAATTACTCTCCATTGTGTAGTGAAGCGCCATCATCCTGAGATGACGCTTTGGGTTGGCCAGGTATCGGGCAGGCATTAGCCTGCGGTACCAGACTGATTTCAACACGGCGGTTAAGCGCTCGGCCATCCGACGTGTCGTTGGTTGCGACAGGGCGGCTCTCGCCATAGCCCTGTACCGCAAAACAGCTTTCCGGTACATCACCGGTGTCACGCATCCAGTCGCGTACCGCTTCGGCACGCTTAAACGACAGCGTCTGATTGAGTTTCGGATTACCGGTGTTATCGGTATGGCCGGACACGACAATCAGCCAGCCCGGTTTAGCCTTAACGCCGATCAGCGAGTTCACAAGCCATTTGGTGGACCCGGCTTTCAGCGCTGATTTACCCGAATCGAACAGCGACATGCTGTCGAGGCGAAGGGTTTTCGGCCCCTGAATGATTTCCTTAATGACCGGCGGTGGCGGTGGGGCCCAGTCGCTGACGGCAGCCTCAACGGGTGGAATCAGACGCCCCCCCTGGTACAGGCCCAGGCGATAACGCAGTGGTTCCCCGCGACGCTGCCAGTCGTCCAGCAATGCGCCATCGGCCTTAAGGTGCTCCTGCGCACGTAGTTTCGGTGCCACAGGCTTACCCGTTAGCCGGTGATATAACGCAAGATGATCGCCAACATTACGAACGAGGCGCTGGTTGTTCATCCAGGACGCCAGCATAGCCATTGCCAGGAAAATCCCGCCCAGCAATCCGGCGTAACGCCAGAACACCATTGTGCAGCTCACGCCACGTCGGCGCGGCAGCGCTGGCAGCAGCGGTTCAGGCAGCGGCATTGGCCCGGTGGTCACGACAACATCCGGTGGCAGCGCCGTCACGGAGGTGATGTGGTGTTGCCAGAGATTGCCCGCGATACCATTCACCGGCACCATGCACATGCCCTGTACGCAGGGCTTCATCACCGGTAATTCGCCCCGCCGTACCGACAACAGGTCATTCACCGCGCTGTTTTGCCAGGCAATAAGACTGTCCAGCCACAGGCCCTGACTCAGACGGGAAAAAAGCTCTTCTGAGTCAGCCTCCCGGGCCCACTCCGTCAGTGACAGATTGCCCTGACCGGGCTGATACACCTGAATAGCGCTCCGCTGTCTTACCGTGGTAAACCAGACAGGCTCTGCCTCCGCCCAGGCCATCGGTGGCGATATCCAGGCCACGGTCCAAAGTGGGGGGATCGTGCCAAATGCCGCACGGCAATGGGCGACTGCACGCTGCCAGCCTCGCAGAGACTGGGTAAAATCATCACCGGATGTGTGCTGTTCAGGTACCACCGCCAGCATGACCGAGATTCGCGACACCAGGTCCGGGCGAACCAGGCTCAGGTGCTGCGCGAAGTGTGGCAATTGCTCCGCATCCTTCACCCACAGATACCAGCCTTGCCGGGTTTCCCGGTGACGGGCACCGGACACAAAGAGTGCTGAGTTGTCACCGCAGACGAGGATAACCGCCCCCTGAAAATCTTCCGGCGGCAGATTTTCATCGATGATGCCCCGGACTGCGGTCGCCCGCGCCTGAGAAACCCGGTGCTGACGCCAGAACATCACTCCAGACAACAGAACAACCAGCAGGCTGAATACCACACGGCTGCCCGTGGACAGAGGCCAGAATCCGAGGATGAGCCACAGCGCCAGTACGGCCCCCATGACTGTTAACAGACTTCGGTACGCATCCCGCATCGCTTACCCCGGCCTGACGATCTGGCTTACCAGTTGGGCAAGCGAAGACGAGAGTAAGAACCAGAGAATTGCCAGGGCGGCAGTGGCCACAACCCAGGTCAGCCAGTACCCGCGACGGCCGCTGCTCAGGCGTGAAACGCGGGCAACAATGGGGGCGTCCTGTGCCAGCGTGAAGGCCGGTACCCGTTCAGCGAGCACGCGAAAAATATTTTCGCGACGCCCATCATCCTGGGCGCGATACTGACCAACGAAACCCAGTTGCAGGGTCCGGTACATACAGGTCAGGACGGCGGCATCAGGGGCGGTTTCTTTCAGCAGGTCTCGGATCCTTTCCCACAGCTCCTCACCGGCATTGAGGGTGCCAAAGAAGTGTGCCTGCAGCGGGTCACGCCGCCAGGTCAGATAGCCATCATCGGTGGTTCCCCTGTTCATCACGCTCTCATCAAGCAGTGCACACAGGGCATACACCATATGGTCACAGCTGATGTCGCTGTAGCCTGCCTCCGTAAGCGCCGCTTTTGCCTCCTGCACCAGACGGCAGGCCCGACGATAGAGCCCTTCCCCGTCACGAACCTTCTGTCCGCCCCGCAGCTGGCTGGCCATCAGCCAGCCGGGGTAGAAAATACGCTCAATTAGACTCATTTCTGATGTATTCATGTGCGCAGCACCGCAAAGAGTTCAAGATCCACATCCCCCAGCGAGCGCGGGGTATAGAAGGTGCAGCTTCCCGCTTCCAGCATCGCCCGTGCCGCCTCACTACTCAGATCCAGCGAGAAATACTGGTTCTCAAGGCGTAACGGGATAGCGGCAGGCACATGGGTCAGTGGCTTGATAACCATCCCGCTCAGCGCCACATTCACCACCTCGGAAACATCATCAAAGCTGCCCGCTTTACACAGCTGTGGGAATTTCGTTTGAAGTTCATGGTTCGGCATGGAGGAGCGTACTGAAAGGTAGAAATCCGCCCCTTCGCGCAGGCGCGCATCGTGCAAGGCGCCTTTCCAGATCTGGTCCTGATGCTCCAGGTGAATATTCACCATCCGTGACGGCAGGCTCGCTTCCAGCAGCTTATCGAGCAGTGCCAGCAACGGTGGGAATACCCGTTCCGGTGCATCGTGCTGATAAGCAGGAATGTCTCCGGCTTCGTGCTCCAGTGAGAAGGTCAGCAGACTGCCGGCCAGACGGATCAGTTCGCGATACAGCAGTTCTGGGTGTCGATTCGGCGTCTGCAGCAGTTCCGTCAGTACTGGCTCGGCGCTGTTCAGGGCATTGAGCAACCAGAACAGGGAGACATCCGCGACCGCAAAGTCGGCCATCCGCTCATTACTCTCACGGCGCATGGCCATCAGCCGGCGGCGGCGAGCCTGCAGGCGGACTAGTAGATCACCCAGCTCAGTAGTCAGCAACGGGCTTGCAGAAACGGAAAGCATCGGCGGGATGAAAATCGGGTCCCGGCTCCACTGCCCCTGTGCATTTCGCACCAGACGAGCTACCGGACAGGTCAGGTATGCCGTGTTTTCCTGGCTGGAAAGACGCAGGGTTAACGCGTTACGCAGAATGGCGAGTTCTCCGCTTTCATAACCAGCCAGTTCCTGCACTACTACACGTTCGGCTTTCCAGCGACGCGGACGTTCACTGTCCTGGCCGTTATCGAGGTTGCCACCACTGGCGCTCAGCAGCGGCAGTGCGACAACCACGTCAACAGTCTCAGAGCCGCTTGCGGCGGATAAATCACAGACCGGTGGAAGATTATCCGCCAAATCCGTATCAACAATCGTGCCATCCTGGAAACGAACCGCCAGACGGGTGGCATTCAGGCGCGAAAGCGCCAGTGCGGGATCATCAAATTCTGCCGCAACCACGCCCCAGGGATGAGAAATCCCCATCCGGGCAACCATGTCGGCAACGTACTCACTCCAGCGGGCCTGCTGCTGGAACTGTTGCGGGGCCAGAACGGCCCCATCCTCCCAGAGTGGGCGGTAAATTTTCATCCCTGATTTTTCCTCGGCTTATGCTTTCGCTTTCGGCATCTGCGAGACCAGCGACAGGTTGATGTCCATCCCTTCGACCTGGAAGTGCGGCACCGCATACAGCTTCACGCGGAAGAAGCCCGGGTTGTCTTCGATATCTTCCACCACCACTTTGCCGTCGCGCAGCGGGTGCGAGGCCTGCAGCTCGTCGCCCGGATCGGTCATCTCGGTCACCAGGCCGCGGATCCAGGTATTCAGCTCCAGCTCCAGCAGGCGGCGATCCTTGGTGGTGCCGATGTTTTCACGCTGGATCAGCTTCAGGTAGTGGGCGATGCGCGACAGCAGGAAGATGTACGGCAGGCGAGCGTTGATCCGGCTGTTGGCGGTGGCGTCGGCGGTGTCATACAGGGCCGGCTTTTGGGTGGAGTTTGCCGAGAAGAAACAGGCGTAATCACGGTTCTTGTAGTAGGACAGCGGAATAAAGCCGAGGTTGGCGAACTCAAATTCGCGGGTTTCCGGGATCATCACCTCAGACGGGATTTTCACCTGATTACCGGTGCCCAGGTCGTACAGGTGGATCGGCAGATCTTTCACCGCGCCGCCGGCCTGCGGGCCACGGATCTGTACGCACCAGCCGTTATCAATAAAGCTGCGCACCATGTTGGCGGCAAAGGCAAACGAGGCGTTGGTCCACAGGTATTTATCGTGGTCCGGGCCTTTCACTTCTTCAACGTAGTTGAAACTGCGTACCGGTACGGTGTCCGGTCCGTAAGGCAGGCGGCCCAACACGCGCGGCATCACCAGGCCGATATAGCGCGAATCGTCGGTATCGCGGAAGGATTTCCACTTGATGTACTCGGCGCGGTCAAAGTAGTTGCCAATATCCTTGATCGCCGCCACCTCCTCCATCGACGATTTCAGGAAGAACGACGGGCCGGTAGAACCGATGAACGGCATATGGGCAGCCGCAGAGACTTTGGAAATATTGCGCAGCAGCGCTACGTCCTGTGCGGAAGCGTCAAATTCGTAAGCGGAAATCAGCGCAGCAATCGGCTCACCGCCCGGGGTGTCGTATTCGGCCACGTAGGTTTGCAGGTAGAGGCCGCTCTGGATAATCTCCGGCGCATCATCAAAGTCCTGGCGCAAATCCTCCTTCGACAGATCCAGCAGTTCGATTCTGACGTTCTGGCGGAAGTCGGTTTTATCCACCAGCGATTTGGCCCCCTGCCACAGCGACTCAACGGCCTGGAACTGCGGATGGTGCAGCACCGCGTCCAGCTGGCGGCCAATCTGGAAATCCAGCTCGGCAATGTGGTGATCAATCAGTGCCTTATCCAGTTTCTCGACTTTCGTGCCCGCCTGGCGCAGGCGTTCAAGAAACACCTGCATTCCGGCGGTCAGGCGCTCATCGGCCGTCGCATCAGACATTGCCTGCGCATCCTGCCAGATATCTAACGCGCTGAGGGTGGACACCGGATGAAGGTTAATTTTTTCAAACAGGGAAGCGTAAACACCGCCCGCCTGCGGGTGTTCAAGGGTTACACTTTCCGCAGACGTGGCATTCTTATTTTGTACAGACATCAGCATTTTCTCTTGTTAATCCGTTAAACATTGCGACCGTTTATGCCTGTTCCGGCACCATCGCTGACAGTTCGCTGCGCAGTTCATTGCTCAGTGCCGGGTCAAGCAGGATTTTCTCCAGCTCTTTGCGGAAGTTCTGGTTATCCAGCAGATTGGCTTTCAGATCGCGGAGAAGATTGCGCATGGCCAGCATGGCCTTAAGCTGAGGGATCTGGCGGGCCACCTGTTCGGGAGTGAAATCCTTCATATTGCGGAAGGTGAGGTGAATATTTTCTTCGCTGCCGTCTCCGGCCAGTGTGTTTTCAACGGTGATATTCACCGACGGAGAATATTCCGCCAGCACGCTGTTGAAATTATTTTTATTAACGTCCGTTTTACTGCGTTCCGATAACGGCGCGGTTTCCTGCCCGTTACTGAAATCACCGGTAACCAGTAATTTCAACGGCAGTTCCATTTTCTTACTGGCACCACCGGTATGAAGATCGAGTTTCAGATTAATACGTGCCTTTGGTATTTCCTTCTGGAAGCTGTCGCTCATAATTCCCTCTTTGATATCGCCATGTAATAAATTACTGTCTCAATTTCCTTTCGGGCGATAATAGTGCATTCAGTCTTAATTAATCAACTTTATGAATCAAACGGTTAAAGCAAGAAAAATCCTAACAATATAATTCCACAGGGATTCTGTTATTAGCCGATTATTCATGACAAGTGAGTTACATACCGACTGACAGCCGTCAAATAGAAGCCAGATCACGTTAGTTGATCGAGTATTACGAAATAAAATCATGAAGTCGGATAAAATTGACCTGAATCATTATATTTTCCCGAACGCCTTTATTGATAAGACAAGTCTCAAGAAATGCACGGTTTTAATGTTTTCAGACAACAGATGTTGTTATCAATTTTTTGATGCAGGCTACAAAAATGAAAGCATTAAGGTGGCCGGTATTAATATTGGATTTTTTACTATGTATAAAACAGAAATTAATTATCATGGCGATACCGCTGAGAATTCATCGTCGTCCCTCTCTGCTCTTCTTAAGAGGATATTTACCGGCAGCGATCGTATTTGGCACAAAGATAGTCAGCCCGTCGCGGAGTAAAAGACCGCTGAACGCTCAGCGACTCAGCCTGTTCATTACGCTTCAGGCGCCATGAAAAGGCATAAAATTGATTTAAATCAATATAGTTACCTCATCTCCGGGCCGTGAATTACGCGGCCAGATGCCATTCATGTCGGTATCCATGCATTTCATTCCCTGAACACGGCACTTCATGCCCTTTTCCGTCGTGGGTATCGCAGACAGGCTTAAAATTTCCCCAATTTAAAGATTCTTAGCATTCCCACCGGGAGAATTACATGAGCACATCAACCCTGAGCCGCAGCGCTAACCGCACCCGCTGGTTAACCCTGACCGGCACCATCATTACTCAGTTTGCCCTGGGTTCCGTTTACACCTGGAGCCTGTTCAACGGCCAGCTGTCCAGCAAGCTGGATGCGCCAATCAGCAAGGTGGCGTTTTCCTTTGGCCTGCTGAGCCTCGGTCTGGCCCTGGCCTCTTCCGTTGCCGGGAAATTACAGGAACGTTTTGGCGTGCGTAACGTTACGCTGTCCGCCGGTTTGCTGATGGCCGCCGGCCTGATGCTGACCTCCCAGGCGGATAACCTGTTTATGCTCTACCTGACGGCGGGGGTGCTGGTCGGTCTGGCGGATGGCGCAGGCTATCTGATCACCCTGTCTAACTGCGTGAAGTGGTTCCCGGAGCGTAAGGGGCTGATCTCCGCCTGCTCCATCGGCGCATACGGACTGGGCAGCCTGGGCTTCAAATTTATCTGTAGCTACCTGCTAAGCGTGAACAGCCTGGAAACCACCTTTATCATCTGGGGCGGGCTGGCGATGAGCATGATTGTTCTGGGTTCACTGATGATGAAGGATGCACCGCTGCAGAAAGCTTCAGCCAGTAGCCATTCTCAGCCGGTTCGTGATTACACTCTGGCCGAATCCATGCGTATGCCGCAGTACTGGATGCTGGCACTGATGTTCCTGACGGCGTGCATGAGCGGCCTGTATGTGATTGGCGTGGCGAAGGATATCGGTGAGAGCCTGGTTAACCTCAGCGCGCAGACCGCGGCCAGCGCGGTCACGATTATCGCTATCGCCAACCTGAGCGGTCGCCTGGTACTGGGTGTGATGTCTGATAAAGTGGCGCGTATCCGGGTGATCAGCCTGGCGCAGGTTGTTTCACTGTGCGGTATGGGTATCCTGCTGTTCAGCAGCATGAACGAAACCACCTTCTTTATTGCCGTGGCCTGCGTCGCCTTCAGCTTCGGCGGCACCATCACCGTTTATCCGTCACTGGTCAGTGATTTCTTCGGCCTCAACAATCTGACCAAAAACTACGGCGTTATTTACCTCGGCTTCGGTATCGGCAGCGTGCTCGGCTCGCTGATCGCCTCCCTGTTCGGCGGCTTTATGGTGACCTTCAGTCTGATTATGGCGCTGCTGGTGGTATCGCTGCTGATGTCGGCGGTTATCCGTATGCCAAACGCCACTGCGCAGCAGAAAAAAGAGCTGCAGCACGCCTGATAGCGGGTTGATAAGCTGAACCGCCGTCATCACCGACGGCGGTTTTTTTATGAGTGGACAAAACGTGGCTCGGGCAAGCCGGCCACGCTGACCCGCACCGCGAACAGATCGCCGGACTGCGGATACTGCGCCAGCTCTTCCGGGGTCCGGTTTTCACGCGAGCTGGTGATATACAGCGTTTTCAGGTCGCTGCCGCCAAAGGCCACCATAGTGGGCCAGCGCACCGGCAGCGGGATCTCATCGACAATTTCGCCGCTGGCCGGGTCGAGGCGTATCACCCGCTGACCGTCGAACATCGCCGACCAGTAGAAGCCCTCACTGTCCACGGCGGCCCCGTCCGGCAAACCGCCCTGCTGCTGGATAAAGTGCCTGACCACTTCACGGTTGCCCGGATTGCCCGACGCATCAAGCGGATAGCGAAACATCACGCCGTTCGGCGTATCGGTGTGGTACATCCAGCGGCGATCGGGTGAAAATGCCAGCCCGTTGGAGATCTTGATGTCCTCTGCCTGTACCGTCAGTTGCAGGTTCTCGTCCACGCGGCAGAGCCTGCCGCCGTTGCGATCCTGAGGTTCCCACAGGCTGCCGCACCAGAAGCGGCCAAACGGGTCGACGCGGCCATCGTTAAAGCGGCTCCGCGCGGCCTCTCCGGGATTGTCCGCAATGCGCCGGACGATCTCCCCCTGCTCATTCAGGAAACACACCCCGCTGCGCAGTGCGGCAATCAATCCGCCCCCTTCGCACAGGCCGATGCAGCCGATATCCTCCGCAACCGGCCAGACCTGATGCTCACCGCTGGCGGGATCGAAACGATGCAGCGCCGGGGCCAGAATATCGACAAACCACAGCACCTGCTGTTGCGTATCCCACAGCGGGCACTCGCCCAGTTCGGTCTGCGCGCGCAGTACGTTTTCTACCTGATAGCTCATTAGCGCTCCTTGATAAGAATGTACGGCTAAAATTTACGTTATTTTTGCCGAAGACGCACAAAAAAACGCATTGCCGTTTCGCTGGCGTGAATCAGGCTTTATAATGATTTGAGATGATTCTTATCACCCGGCGATATATTTAATACTATTCTTATTTAATATCCCGTCAGGATTGAACCGGGAACCAAATCAGAAATTATTTGAAATATCTGAATAAATAACTCTACATTACCCGCATTATTCCTCCATTTTGCCTTGTTAAATTTGTACGTATCGAAATGGCAGGAGTGAAATGATGAAAAATATAATGAAAGCAACCTCTGTAATGGCGCTGATTATTATGCTGAGCGGCTGCATCGTGGCCCCCCCTCATCATGGCGGCGGCGGGTATCACGGCGGTGGTGGCTATCATGGCGGCTACCACCGCGGCGGGCCGCACAGGGGCTGGTAACCTTATCCGGTGAGACGTCTCACCGACGGCGGGCAAAGCCTGCACACGGCAAGATAACAATAAAGAAAGGCAGTTACTTTTGATAAAAATTGGGCGGAAATTCATCCGCCCATTTTTTTTAGCTTTTAATACTGTAATTGCACTGATACCAGGCTTTCATTAATCCGGGTACGTGACTCTCCTGCGGAGACAGCGCTTCAACTTTATCAAAACCCCTTTCGGTGCAGTAACGCTCAATATCTTCAGCCAGCGCGACTTTATCAACCTTACCCGGGTTAAAACGATACTGAACGGTATTCACCGCCGGGTCTTCGTCTACTTTTTCAAATGCGCCTGGCTTGCTGGAAGTACAGCCCGCCAGAAGCAGCATTGCCACTAAGGCAGTTATTTTTGATTTCATCATTGCTCTTTTCCTCCGGTCGGCATGATAACAACCTCGCCTCCGGGGACCATCAGACTACGGCGCATTTGCATTTTTTTACTCAGCGACACGCCTGTAACCCTCACAGGACGAAGAGGAGAAAAATGCAAAGTTTTACCGATTGAATCAATTCGGGGAGACGCCTGGCGTTACCGGCCGTTCAATGCGACTATGCGTTCAGACAACGCAAATGTCTGAACCACACCAGGTTTTTATAGTTATATCATTGCTTTACTTTATGACTTGTGCCCGCGGCGAGCGGGCTTTTTTTCAGAACTAATTACCTGTTCCACTAATAATTATACGTAAAACGTTGGCCGAATCTTTATCCGCAAGTGCCAGCACAGACTTATAAAGATCGATGGTCATATCGCAGAGTTTACTTTCATCCACGCCCGCTTCCGCCGGGGTGTTCAGAGTTTGCAGATCGCTGCCCCACTTGCCGTACAGCGTTTTCACTACCGACTGAAGCTGTTTGCGCCCGCGCGGCAGATCCACCACCCGATCGCCACCGCCGCTGTTAATCAATAATCTGTCCATCGCCTGCATTTCGCTTTCAACCAGCGACGGCGGCAGCAGCTCAGCAATATCCACGCCTCCCCTGACCTGCGGGAAAAGGAAGCGGAAGCAGCGATCGGCGCTTTGCTGGCGCAGCTGTTTCATTTCCTCCAGCGAGACTTTCATATAGCCGGTGAGATCGTCATCCGCCGCGGAATTTATCCGCTGATTGAGTAAGTCGGCCGCCAGCGGGCGTAGCCGATCGAAAGCCTGCTGTTCAGTCAGGCCGCGGTGCAGGCCGCTAAGCAGTTCATCACTGGCCTGCCTGTATAACGCGGGCTGCTGGGTTTTGATCGTGCGCCAGACCGGCTGCATCGCCAGCTTTTGCTGAGCGGCATCCAGACGCGCTGTTTCGGCCTGCTGGGGTGCCATCCAGCGAAAGTAATAGAGGTTGCCCGCCACCAGCGGCACAACAAGCAGCAGCAGCGCGGATATTTTCCCCAGGCTGCCGCGCTTCACCAGCAGCGCAATCACGACCAGCCAGACCAGCGCAATCGCTGCAGAAATCATCACGGGTTGAGAAATCAAAACGGTTTTCCTGATGCAGTCAGGCCGGGCATCCCGGCCTGAAATAAAAGGGCTTAATCTGCCCGAACGTCAACGAGTACCGGGCAGCTGGCGCGTTCAATGACCGATGCGCTGCACGAGCCTTTCAGCAGGCGATTAAATGAAGAAAGGTGCCGACGGCCCATGATAATCATCGCGGCGTTCAGCGTGTTGGCCTGGGCAACGATGGTTTCAGCCGATTCACCGGCAATCACCCGACCGCGCGCCGCTACGCCAGACTTTTGCAGCTCTGACAGTGCACGACGCACCACGGCTTCGGCGGTGTTTTGTTCGTCCAGCGCCATGCCAAAATCACCGGGATCTTCTCCGGCTTCAATCTCAAACGGCCCGGATGAGGCATAGCTGACGTCAATACAGCACAGCACCACCACCTCGGCCCGCAGCGCCAGCGCCTGTTCCGTTGCCAGCGACACGACTTTACGAGCAATCCCAGAGTTATCAACGGCCACCAAAAGCGTTTTCATAGCGTTCTCCTGTTAATCACGCAATGCCACTTTGCCAATTTCATCCACCATCCCGAGCTTACATTTCAGGATCTCCTGGCGGTAATGATCTTCAAATTTTTCAAAACGGGGAGTGGGAACCAGAAGACTGATGGAAAAACGTCCCAGAATAGTATCGATAGCCACCGCCATCGTGGATACGCCCTCCAGCGTTTCACCGCGGTCATAGGCCAGACCGGTATGACGAATTTCCGTCAGATGCGCCAGCAGCGCCGGGAAATCACGCACGGTCAGATCGGTGATCGCCTGGTAGGCTTCACCCAGCAGCTCCCGGGCGGCTTCGTCGCTGTCCAGCGCCAGCAGCGCACGGCCGCCGGAGGTACTGTAAAGCGGCAGGTTCATGCCAATACGCGGCACCACGCGCAGTTCGCGATCCGCCACCACGTAATGCACGATGGCCAGCTGCAATCCGCTGGCTCTGCCCAGCGATACCGTTTCGCCCGTAGCCTGGCACAGCGCCTGAAGCCAGGGCTGCGCAATCGCCACCACGTCGGTATGCACGTTGGCGATCAGCCGCAGTAGAGCCGGACCAAGCCGCACCCCACCCGCACCGTGGCTGCGTACCAGCTGTACGGAATCGAGCGCGGCGACGATGCGCTGCACGGTAGAACGCGGCAGATCCACCGCCAGCGCAATTTCGCCGAGGCTCATACCGTTAGGTTTTGCGCCCAGCGCATCCAGAATTTTTGCCGCCCGGGTGATGACCTGAATGCCACCGGTCCTTTCTTCATCGTGCGGAGTTGCGGGTTCAGACATAGCGATTCTCTTTCCTTGCTCTCGGGGGTTACTGTAGCACTTTTTTACCTGGCCCGGCACACTGCATCGCATTGCAATACACTGCATCAAGATGTAATATCGGCGGCAATGTATCACGATGCAATACACTGCATCGATAATTATAATCCTCCCGGAGCACCTGCTATGAACAGCCCGCCGGTGGCGATGCCGCCGCCGCATCCTTTTACCCTGCGCCTGGCTCTCGGGCTGATTGGGGTCTTGATTGCCACCCTCAGTTCCGGCCTTAACGATCGCGTCACCGATCTGGCGCTGGCGGATATCCGCGCGGCGATTAGCATCGACTACGATACCGGCAGCTGGATAACCTCTGCCTATCAGGCTGCTGAAGTCGCCGCGATGATGATCGCCCCGTGGCTGGCGGTCACCTTCTCACTTCGTCGTTTTACCCTGGTGGCAACGACGGGTTTTGCCTGCCTGGCGATGGTACAGCCATTGGTGTCCGACCCCACTCTGTTTATTACGCTGCGGGTGATTCAGGGGCTGTTCGGTGGTGCACTGCCGCCGATGCTGATGACCGTCGCGCTGCGCTTCCTGCCGCCGACGATCAAGCTCTACGGCCTTGCGGCCTATGCGATGACGGCGACCTTCGGCCCCAATATGGCCGCGTCCCTCGCCGCCTTCTGGACCGATTCGGTCGGCTGGCAGTTTGCTTTCTGGCAGGTGATCCCCCCCTGTCTGATCGCCGCCTTGCTGATCGGCTGGGGACTGCCGCAGGATCCGCTGCGCCTGGAGCGTCTGCGGCAGATCGATGCCTTTGGGATGCTGACCGGCTGTAGCGGGATGGCGCTGCTGATCCTCGGCCTAACTCAGGGTGAAAGGCTGGAATGGTTTGAATCGCCGCTCATCGCCGGTATGCTGCTGGCATCCGCGGCGCTGCTGCTGACCTTCTTTATTAACGAGTGGTATCACCCGCTGCCGCTGTTCAAACTGCAGATGCTGCAGCGCAAAAATCTTGCCCACGGCCTGCTGGTCCTGGCAGGAGTCCTGATGGTGTCGCTCTCAGGCTCGGCGCTGCCTTCGGCGTATTTTGCGCAGATTGAGGGCTTCCGCACCGCGCAGTTTGCCCCGCTGGCGCTGACCATTGGCCTGCCGCAGCTGCTGATCGCCCCGCTTGTCGCCACGCTGTTGAATCTGCGCCAGGTGGACTGCCGCTGGGTGCTCATCGCCGGAGCCGGACTGATGATTGCGTCCTGCCTGCTGGGCACGCAGCTGACCGGTGAGTGGGCACGGCAGAATTTCTGGCTGATCCAGGCACTGCAGGCCTTCGGCCAGCCGATGCTGATCCTGCCGGTCTTGATGAGCGCCACCAGCGTGGTGATGCCGCCGGAAGGACCGTTTGCCTCGGCAATGTTTAATACCGTGCGCGGTTTTTCCAGCGTCGCGGCCGGCAGCCTGGTCGAGAATTTCCTCACCCATCGCGAGAAATTCCACTCCCATGTGCTGGTCGATAACCTGGGTAACCGCCCCTGGCTGATTGTGGCAAACAGCAGCGATACGGCCAGCAGCCTCCAGCCGCTGTTGCCCGACGGGTCGGCGAGCTCGACGGAAAATCTCAGCCACTTCAGCACGCTGGTGAAACACCAGGCGACGATCCTCAGCATCAGCGACACCTATCTGCTGCTTATCGGCTTTGCCCTGCTGCTGGTAGTGCTGACCGCCTGGCTGCCAAAACGCGTCTGGCCGCCGCAAACCCTGATTAATTCTGCTCCGCAAACAACGAGAACAACATCATGAGTTTCACACCTGCAAAACGTACCTCACTGCTGGCGCTGCTGCTGCTGGCTCTGCTGGGGATGGCCTTTTTTATCTGGTCGGCGATCGGCAGCCACGACTATCGCACCAACGATGCGGTGGTCACCGCAGATTACACGCTGGTGGCCCCGAAAATTTCCGGCTATATCAGCCACGTGAACGTGGCTGACAACCAGCAAGTTAAGGCCGGTGACGTGCTGGCAACGATTGACGATCGCGATTACCGCGTGGCGCTGGAGACGGCCCGGGCGAATTTGCAGATTAGCGAAGCCAAGCTGAGTAGCGTTCAGGCGCAGCTCGACCAGCAGCAGGCGACCATCGCGCAGAATGAAGCGGCGGTCAGCGCCAGCCAGGCGTCTCTTAACTATGCCGGGCAAAACGCGGAGCGCTACCGCCAGCTGTTGAAAAGCGGCACGGCAACCGCCGACGAGCAGCAGAAATCGAACTCAACCATGCTGAGCGCCGCCGCGCAGGTGAAGCAGAGCCAGGCCGCAGTGCTGGCCGCGCGCAAACAGGTTCCGGTCCTGCAGGCCAGCGTGCGCCAGGCGGAAGCCGATATTGCCGCGTCGAAAGCCAGCGTCGATCAGGCCGAGCTGAACCTTTCCTATACCCGCATTGCCGCGCCGATCTCCGGCACGGTGGGTCAGCGCTCGCTGCGTGAGGGGGCGTGGGTGTCTGCCGGTACGCGTCTGCTGGCGGTGGTTCCCCTGCAGCAGAGCTACGTGCTGGCAAATTTCCTGGAAACGCAGCTCGCCCACGTCAGCAGCGGCCAGCCGGTCAGCATTACCGTTGACGCACTGCCCGGCGTAACCCTGCGCGGCCACGTCGACAGCATTGCTCCGGCGACCGGCTCGACCTTCGCGGCCATCACGGCGGATAACGCCACCGGTAATTACACCAAAGTGGTTCAGCGCCTGCCGGTTAAAATCGTTCTGGAGAGGGATCAGCCGGATCTGGCGCGTCTGCGGGTGGGAATGTCGGTGATTCCTGAATTAAAAATGCGCTAAATGTGAGAAAGTTCTCAGCACAATCGCCTTTATTTTGCCAGGCAATGCGGGTAAATTAGCGATCGATCCTGCCGTGGGCTCCCCATGGCGACCCTGCCTCAGCGCGTCCGGCATTAATAAGTCCGCCTGAGGTTGATTCTGTTCGCGTTACGCTGGTCCGGGATCGCCATAGCCGTAACCGCGCAGAGGAGCTGTTCGTGAAATACGCGTTTATGGGGATTTCGTTTATCCTGCTACTGTGGGTCGGCACCTTTTATCTGATGCTGTAGAGCTTCCCCAAAAGCGGGTCAGGCACTGCCTGACCCGTACTGATTACCGCTCGCTGTCAGAGCGTTTCCGCGCTACCTTTCGCGGCGGATGGCAGTATGCCATCTGCCCGGAACATCGTTTTAATCCCTCTTACCGCCTGGCGGATGCGATCGCTGTTTTCAATCAGCGCAAAACGCACGTGGGTATCGCCGTAGTCGCCAAAGCCAATTCCCGGTGAAACGCAGACTTTCGCTTCCTGCAGCAGCAGTTTGGCAAATTCCAGCGATCCAAGGTGGGCGTAGCGATCGGGAATTTTGGCCCAGACGTACATTGAGGCTTTAGGATTATCAACCATCCATCCGGCTTCGTGCAGTCCTTTCACCAGCACATCGCGGCGGCGCTTATACTGCTCGGCGATATCGCGCACGCACTGCTGGTCGCCCTCCAGCGCGGCGATTGCCGCCACCTGCAGCGGGGTGAAAGTGCCGTAGTCGTGATAGCTTTTAATACGTGCCAGCGCGGCAACCAGATCTTTGTTACCCACCATAAAGCCAATACGCCAGCCGGCCATGTTGTAGCTTTTTGACAGGGTGAAGAACTCCACCGCCACATCGCGCGCGCCCGGCACTTCCATAATCGACGGCGCTTTCCAGCCGTCATAGACGATATCGGCATAGGCCAGATCGTGGACCACCAGCACGTTGTACTGCTTCGCCAGAGCGATAACCCGTTCGAAGAAGTCCAGCTCCACGCACTGCGCGGTCGGATTGGACGGGAAGCCCAGGATCATCATTTTCGGCTTGGGATAGCTTTCGCGAATGGCGCGCTCGAGCTCGTTAAAGAAGTCGATGCCCGCCACCAGCGGAACGGAACGCACCTGCGCACCCGCAATCACCGCGCCGTAAATATGGATGGGGTAGCTGGGATTCGGCACCAGCACCGTGTCGCCGTGATCGAGCGTCGCCAGCATCAGGTGTGCCAGCCCCTCTTTCGAGCCGATGGTGACAATGGCTTCCGATTCCGGATCGATATCCACCTGGTAGCGATCGGCATACCAGCGGGAAATTGCCCGGCGCAGGCGCGGAATGCCGCGTGAAGTGGAATAGCCGTGCGTGTCTTCGCGCTGGGCAACGGTGCAGAGTTTCTCCACGATGTGCGGTGGCGTCGGGCCATCCGGGTTGCCCATGCTGAAATCGATAATATCTTCCCCACGACGGCGGGCGGCCATCTTCAGTTCAGCGGTGATGTTGAACACGTAGGGTGGGAGGCGTTCTATACGGGAGAAACGACGGGTTGAACTGATATCAGCCATAGTATTTTTGCTCGCTTACGTTAGCGCCCGGACCGTCCGAGCGACGCCGGCCACTGCGGTGGCCGTGCAACGAACATAGCGTAATATTCCGACGGCTGTCGATAGGCCGGATAAAATTTTTTATCCCAGCGGATTAACGCGCCCAAACAGCCAGTCATTCACCCACTGCCCGCGCAGCAGATAGTTATCCCGCAGGGTGCCTTCCAGCTCGAAGCCGTTTTTTTCCAGCACCCGGCGTGACGCCCAGTTGCCCTCCACCACCTGCGCTTTGAGCTTGTGGAACTCGCATTCGCGAAATAAATATTCACTGAGTGCGGCCAGCGCCTCGCTGCCGTAGCCGTGGCCAAAGTGGGTGCTGAGCAGCGAATAACCGACTTCCGCCTGCCGGTACGGTGCCCATTCTGCATTGGTGCCGATCAGCCCGACCGGCTCGCCGTCCGCCTTGCGCCGCACCACCAGGCACAGCATATGAAAACTGGTGACCAGCCAGGGGGCCAGGCGATCCTGAAAGCGCTGGCGGATGTCAGCCAGTTGCGGTACGGCGCTGATAAACCGCATGCTGTCTTCATCGCTGTGGACCTGTAAAAAAAGCTGCCAGTCTTCCGGCTGCAGTCGGGTAAGAATTAATCGTTCGGTGGTCAGTTGCATAGGGGTCTCATAAACAGGAAAGGTCACAACGTCAGCTGTTTTTTTAATGCCGCTTTTCAACGCTTACGCCCAGAAGGTAACAAAAATAACGGCGGATAACGATAAGGCCCCGTCGCACAATCCACATTTATCCCGTCGCTTTCACCACCGTCATCAGGGTTATTTCTCTCGCGCGAAAAAGGCCGGAATAAGTTTTGCCAGATGATGTGGTGGAGAAGGTTTTTTTGAGTCGGTTTTTTGTCGCAGGGGTGAAAAACAACATCCTCTTTTTAGCGCTCGGTTTTTCCCCTATTAAGAAAACCCCACCTTTCACGCCGAAACATCGACGGTGAATCCGGCGATAACCCCCTTTAAAATTAGGGTATTTCCTCAATTAATGACGTAAAAACGTCAACCCAGCCCAAAACCGTCGAAAATATCAACATCCTCTTTATCTCACTCAACTTTTCCCCTATTAAGACATGAATGCCGCCGAACGCTGCCGCAGGCATAGCGCATCCGTCCGCCTTTTCTTATCATAGGCGCATCGCCCCTCGTCAACCGAGATGCCCGTGCATTCTATGTTTGAAATGTTGCTCGCCGTATTCGACCGTGCAGCGCTGATGCTGATCAGCCTGTTTTTTCTTACCCGCACCCGCCACTTTCGCCAGCTGCTGCAGAAGGATGAACACTCGCGTCAGGAACTGTTCGCCGTCACGGCCATCTTCTCGCTGTTTGCGCTGTTCAGTACCTGGACCGGAATCAATGTTGAAGGCTCGCTGGTCAACGTACGGACCATCGCCATTATGTCCGGTGGGATCCTGTTCGGCCCCTGGGTGGGCATCGCCACCGGGGTGATTGCCGGGGTACACCGTTTTCTGATCGATATTCACGGCGTCACGTCGGTTCCCTGCCTGATCACCAGCATCGTGGCCGGTATCGCTTCCGGCTGGATTAATCTCAAGGTGGTGAAAGAGAAACGCTGGAGCGCCGGGATTATCGGCGGCATGCTGTGCGAATCGCTGACCATGCTGCTGATTGTGCTGTGGGCATCACCGACCTCGTTAGGAATTGATATTGTCTCTGAAATCGCCATTCCCATGATCCTCGGCGCCAGCAGCATCGGTCTGATCGTGCTGCTGGTGCAGAGCGTGGAGGGCGAGAAGGAAGCCAGCGCGGCGCGTCAGGCCAAACTGGCGCTGGATATCGCCAATAAAACCCTGCCGCTGTTCCGTCAAATCAACAGCCATTCCCTGCGTCAGGTGTGTGAAATTATCCGCAGCGATATCAAAGCGGATGCCGTGGCGATCACCGATAAGCATCAGATCATGGCCTATGTCGGCTTCGGTGAGGAGAATTACCGCAACGGTGATGACGGTATCAGCCCGACCACCTCGGCTGCCATTGCCGAAGGGAAAATCATCATCAAGAACAATGATGAGGCCCACCGCACCCCGGAAATTCATTCGATGATTGTCATACCGCTGTGGGAAAAAGGGGAAGTCACCGGCACGCTGAAGATTTACTACTGCCATGCGCACCGCATCACCTCTTCGCTGAAAGAGATGGCTATCGGCCTGTCGCAGATTATTTCCACCCAGCTTGAGGTGTCGCGCGCCGAACAGCTACGGGAAATGGCCAATAAAGCCGAGCTGCGGGCGCTGCAAAGCAAAATCAATCCCCACTTCCTGTTTAACGCGCTGAATGCCATCTCCTCCTCTATCCGGCTGAATCCGGACACCGCGCGCCAGCTGATTACCAATCTCTCTCGCTACCTGCGTTACAACCTTGAGCTTAACGATGATGAAATCATCGATATCAAGAAAGAGCTGTATCAGGTGAAGGACTACATCGCTATTGAACAGGCGCGATTCGGCGATAAGCTGACGGTAATCTACGATATTCAGGAGGATGTCAGCTGTTCGCTGCCGAGCCTGCTTATCCAGCCGCTGATCGAAAATGCGATCGTTCACGGCATTCATCCCTGCCGGGGTAAGGGCGTGGTGACGCTAAGTATTAAAGACCAGGGCGACCGCGTGCGGATTGCGGTGCGCGATACCGGCAATGGCATTGCCGAAGACGTTATCGCCCGGGTAGAAAATAATGAGATGCCGGGGAATAAAATTGGCCTGCTGAACGTTCATCACCGGGTCAGGCTGCTGTATGGTGAAGGGCTGCACATCCATCGGCTGAATCCGGGCACGGAGATTTCCTTCTACATCAGTAAAAATGGATCACCGCTGCCGGAAAACCAGCGTATTTCGCTGTCGGTATAATTTTTATAAACCGGGAAAACGTTGTGAAAGCGATAATTGTTGAAGACGAGTTTCTGGCCCAACAGGAGCTGAGCTGGCTTATCCGCCAGCACAGCCAGATAGTCATTGAAGCGACCTTTGATGACGGGCTGGACGTTTTGAAATATCTGCAGAGCCATCAGGTGGACGTGATATTTCTGGATATCAATATCCCCTCGCTGGACGGGATGCTGCTGGCGCAGAACATCAGCAAGTTCGCCAGTAAACCGCTGATCGTGTTTATTACCGCCTATAAAGAGCACGCGGTAGACGCCTT
Organism: Erwinia sp. SLM-02; assembly: GCF_037450285.1. Classification (NCBI taxonomy): domain Bacteria; kingdom Pseudomonadati; phylum Pseudomonadota; class Gammaproteobacteria; order Enterobacterales; family Erwiniaceae; genus Erwinia; species Erwinia sp. SLM-02. The sequence continues at coordinate 2,608,820 of NZ_JAQISN010000001.1, forward strand.
TGAGCTGGAAGCATTCGACTACATCCTCAAGCCGTACCACGAAATGCGCATCATAACCCTGCTGCGCAAGCTGGAAAACTACGCCGGTCAGGATCAGATACAGAACACCGCCAGCCCGCGCCCCGCCTCCCACAGCATCAATCTGGTGAAGGATGAGCGGATTATCGTGACCGATATCAACGATATTTATTACGCCGAAGCGCACGAGAAGCTGACGTTTGTTTATACCCGGCGGGAAGAGTATGTGATGTCGATGAATATGACCGAATTTTGCAGCCGACTGCCCGAAGATTACTTCTTCCGCTGCCATCGCTCTTACTGCGTTAACCTCAGCAAGATCCGCGAGATCGAACCCTGGTTCAACAATACCTATATTCTGAAACTGCGCGATCTGGAGTTTCAGGTACCGGTAAGCCGCAGCAAGGTGAAGGAGTTTCGCCAGCTGATGCGCCTTTAGACGCGCACCCGCCGGCGGAAGGGAAAGGCGTTACAGCACCTGGCCCAGCGTCTGACGCAGATGCGCACCGGCACCCAGCAGGCCGGGCTGATCGTGAGTGATCAGATACACCGGAATATCGCTGACGTAGTCTTTAAAGCGGCCTTTATCCTCGAAGGCGGCGCGGAAACCGGACGCCTTAAAGAAGTCGAGGAAGCGCGGCACGATACCACCGGCGATAAACACGCCGCCAAACGTGCCCAGATTCAGCGCCAGGTTGCCACCGAAGCGCCCCATAATCACGCAGAACATCGACAGCGCGCGCCGGCAGTCGGTGCAGCTGTCGGCCAGCGCCCGCTCGGTGACGTCGCGCGGCTTCAGCGCATCCGGCACGCGGCCATCTGATTTCACAATCGCCCGATAAAGATTCACCAGCCCGCCGCCGGAGAGAATTCGCTCGGCGGAGACGTGGCCCAGTTCGGCGCGCAGCACCTCGAGGATCCGATCTTCTTCTTCGCTGTTGGCCGCGAAATCGACGTGGCCCCCCTCGCCCGGCAGGCTGACCCAGCGCTGGTCCACGTGAACCAGGTGAGACACGCCCAGCCCGGTTCCGGCACCGTAAATGGCAATCGGCTTGTCTTTGATCGGGGCTTTACCGCCAAACTGCAGTAAATGCTCCTCTTTCAGCATCGGCACCGCCATCGATACCGCGGTAAAATCGTTAATAATTTCCAGATGCTTCAGGCCGAGGCTGGCCTTCATCTCGCGGGTGGAAAATGCCCAGTCGTGATTGGTCATTTCAACGCGGTCACCGGTGATCGGGCAGGCGATAGCAATGCAGGCATCCTGGATATCCTGCTGCTGCTCATCAAGCCAGGTGCGGATCACCGCTTCCAGACTGTCATAGTCCGAGGTGGAGAACGTTTTGGCCTGTGAGATGGCACCGCTTTCAAGATGACAGAGTGCCAGGCGCGCATTTGTGCCGCCGACATCACCTACCAAAGCATACTGGGTCATTATGGTTTTGCTCCGCTTAATCAAGTAGACACACTATAAATTTCCACTGCCAAAACAACAACGCTCACCGGGAATAAAGGTGAGCGTTTAGGGCTAAAATACGCCCTTTCGGAAAATTTCAGTTTATTTACCGACCCGGACGGCGGCCTTCGCCGCCGTTACCGGCTGTTGCGCTCGTGCAGCGAACGGGTGACCGCCGCCAGCAGCGGTGGAATATCGCCTCGCGGCAGCACCACCTCCACCAGCGATAAACGCGGGCTGTCTGCCGCCAGCTGCATCACCTCTTCCAGCTGCACCGTTTGAGTCACCCGCCAGCTCTCGGCCGGATTATCCAGGCTCAGCGCCCGGGTCAGATGCGTCCAGTTCCATTGAGCGATGTCGTTATAGCGCTGTTCGGCCCCGTGGATCGCCCGTTCAACCGTATAGCCGTCGTTATTTAGCAGGAAGATAACCGGGTGCTGACCGTCGCGCAGCATGGTGCCCAGCTCCTGTACCGTCAGCTGTGCCGAACCGTCACCGATAATCAGGATCACCCTGCGCGCCGGCTCGGCCGTGGCGGCACCAAAGGCCGCAGGCAGCGTGTAGCCAATCGATCCCCACAGCGTCTGCACCAGCAGGCGGGAATTTTCCGGCAGCCGTAGCGCGGCAATGCCAAATGCGGCGGTGCCCTGATCGGCCAGAATAATGTCGCCCGGGCGAATAAACGCCTGCATCGCCTGCCAGAAACTCCCCTGGGTCAGCGATGCTGAACGTTCTTCCTCCAGCTCGGGCGGCGCGATTATATGCTGCCGCCAGCCGCTGCCGTGCTGCCGCGCCAGCCGGTGCAGCACCGCCAGCGCGGCCGCCATGGGGATATCGTGGAAACGTTGCTCACGAACCCGGCATTCGTTCAGGCCGACATCAATGGTTTTGCTGCTGTCAATCTGCTGGGTAAACCCGGCGGTAGTGGTATCGGTGTACTTTACGCCGACGGTGATTATCACTTCGCTCTGTTCAATCACTTCTCGGGTGCCCGGTGAGCTGGACGCCCCAGCATAGGTTCCGGCAAAGCCGTACAGGTTTTCGGGCACGACGCTTTTGCCCATCAGCAGGGTGGCAAACGGCATGGGTACCTCACGTAGCCACGCCGCCAGCCTTTCCTGCTGCCGCGTGCGATCGGCCAGGAAGTCCACCAGCATCGCCGCGCTTCTGGCTCCCGCCAGCAGCTGTTCTGCCGCGTCGGCGAACGCCGCCAGCTGCTCCTCGTCGCGGCTGACGCGCAGATCTAACGGAGACGACGGCGGTGCAATCGGGCTTGCCGCAACGTTGGTGGCCAGCAAAAGATAAACCGGCCGGCGCCGGGTCAGCGCGCAGCACAGCACCCGGTCGATTTCCACGGCGGCGTTGTCGGCGGTCAGCACGCTGCTGGCCACCGAGATTTCCTGATGCATCCGCAGGAAATGCCGGAAATCCCCGTCGCCCAGCGTGTGATGCAGCAATTCAGCGTTATCCTGCGCACTCTGCGACGGCGCTCCAACAATATGCACGACCGGCAGGTACTCCGCGTAGCTGCCCGCCACGCCGTTGATGGCGCTCAGCTCTCCCACGCCAAAGGTGGTCAGCAGCGCGGCGGCGCCCCGGCAGCGGGCATAGCCGTCGGCGGCATAGGCGGCATTTAGCTCATTGGCGCACCCCACCCACGCCAGCCGCGGATGGGCAATCACGCTGTCGAGGAACTGCAGGTTATAGTCGCCCGGCACGCCAAACAGATGGTCAATGCCCGATTCATTTAAACGTTCCAGCAGGTAATCACCCACGGTGTAGCTGTTCATCTCTCATACTCCTCTGCGGGGCATAAGGTGAGTATTAGCGATATTTTTCACCCCGTTAGCAGAAAGGCCACGACGAGAATGTCAACAGAACGTTACGCTGAAGTTTATCCCTGAGTTGCGATCCGTGGCGCTATTTTTGTGAGTGTAACCGTATACACTAGTGAACTATGTCGCCACACTTCTTCTTAACTGACGGGATTTTTCTATGTTTTATCAGGCAGATGAACAGCGTTATCAGAATATGACCTACCACCGCTGTGGCCGTAGCGGCCTGAAGCTTCCGGCGATTTCTCTGGGGCTGTGGCACAATTTTGGCGACAGCACCCGGGTTGACGTCAGTCGTGACCTGCTGCGCCACGCATTTGATAACGGTATCACGCATTTCGATCTGGCGAATAACTACGGCCCGCCGCCGGGATCTGCCGAAGAACATTTTGGCCGCATCCTGCGGGAAGATTTTCGCCCGTGGCGCGATGAGCTGATTATTTCCAGCAAGGCCGGTTACACCATGTGGCCCGGCCCGTACGGCGACTGGGGCTCACGTAAGTATCTGATTTCCAGCCTCGACCAGAGCCTGGCACGGATGGGCCTGGAATACGTGGATATTTTCTATCACCACCGCCCGGACCCGGAAACGCCGCTGGAAGAAACCATGACCGCCCTCGACCATCTGGTGCGCCAGGGTAAAGCGCTGTACGTCGGCCTCTCTAACTACCCGGCGGCGCTGGCGGAACAGGCGATTGCTATCCTGAAGGATTTGGGCACCCCCTGCCTTATCCATCAGCCGAAATACTCGATGTTCGAGCGCTCACCGGAAGCGGGTCTGCTGGACGTGCTCTCCGAACAGGGTGTCGGCAGCATTGCGTTTTCACCGCTGGCAGGTGGCATGCTGACCGATCGCTACCTGAACGGTGTTCCTGAGGATTCGCGTGCCGCCAGCGGCAGCCGTTTCCTGAGCGAGGATCAGCTGACCGCTGAGAAGATGGATAAGGTACGGCGGCTGAATGCGCTGGCGCAGCAGCGCGGACAGAAGCTGTCGCAGATGGCGCTGGCCTGGGTGCTGCGCGGCGACCGCGTGACCTCGGTGCTGATCGGGGCCAGCAAAACCAGCCAGATTGACGATGCGCTGGGGATGCTGGATAACCGCAGCTTCAGCGCGGAAGAGCTGTCGCAGATTGAATCGATTCTTGGCTGACAGGCAGGGCTGGCTGGCTGGCTGGCTGGCTGGCTGGCTGGCTGCGCAGGTTTAACTCACCCCACTGCGGCCACCAGCAATATATCGTTTCAACTTATAGTCAGGAACTGCCGCCATTTTCTCAGCCCCATCCATCCTCATGAGCAGACTCGTGACGGGTTAGTTTACCGCCCTGCTCCAGATAATTCCCAAATCCACATTTCTGAGCGTATTTCAGACTCCGCCAGTCGCCACGCGCTGGCTCCGTCCCTATTCTGCTGATACGGCGGGGAAGTCGCACCGTTGATAAGGAGATAATATGAAACGCTTATTGTTGATTGCCGCGTTACTGGCATGTTTATCACCGCTGGCTCTGCACACAGCACAGGCAGACAGCGCACGCATTACTCTGGCACCGGGCATTACTCTGCATCTGGGCGACCGGGACGACCGGGGCCGCTACTGGGACGGTGGGCGCTGGCGGGACGACCGCTGGTGGCGCAATAACTACCGCTATAACGAAGGCCGCTGGTGGCGGCACGAGCAGTGGCGCCGTCATGAAGAGATGCGCCGCCATCATCAGTGGGAGAAAGAGCGCCGCTGGCGGGAACGTGAGCGCGACCGCGAATGGCGACACCACGAGCGCGATCGCCGCCACCATCACTGACGCCCTTAAAATCAGCTAAAAAAAGGGGCAATCCACGACGGATTGCCCCTTTTAACTCTGGAAAGAAATTACAGACCGGCTGCCATCGACACCAGCAGATAGCCGTTAAGCAGCACCACAATCACCACGATCAGTCGGCCAATATTCTGCATCAGCCGCGAGTTCACCATATCGCCCATCAGTTCGCGGTTGCCGGTAAACGCCAGCAGCGGCACCAGCGCCAGCGCAATACCAAAGCTCAGCACCACCTGGCTCATCACCAGAATACGGGTTGGATCCCAGCCGGCAATGATGACGATAAACGACGGCACCATGGTGATAACCCGGCGCACCAGCAGCGGGATATGGAAGTGGATAAAGCCCTGCATCACCACCTGCCCGGCCATCGTACCAACGACCGTTGACGAAAGACCGGCGGCCAGCAGGCTCAGGCCAAACACCACCGCAGCCGCTTTGCCCAGCAGCGGGTCGAGGGTGAGATATGCCTCATCCAGATCGGCAATGCCGCTGTGGCCGCTGAAGTGAAACGCAGCGGCGGCGGTCGCCATCATCGCCAGGTTGACAAAACCGGCGATGGTCATTGCGATGGCCACATCCAGTTTGGTGGAACTGTAGCGCTCGCTGCGCGTGCCGCCATCGCTCTTCTGGGTCAACGACGAATGAAGATAGATAACGTGGGGCATAATGGTGGCACCTAATACCCCGGCCGCCAGCAGCACGGCGTCGGCGGTCGGCAGCGACGGCACCGCCATCCCCTGCAATAAATCCACCACTTTTGGCTGGGAGAAGAACAGCTCAATGACGTAGGCGGCAGCCACAAACAGCAGCAGGCCGCCAATCACCAGCTCAAGTGGCTTCTGACCGCGGCTTTGCAGCATCAAAATCAGGAAGGTGGCAACCCCGGTCAGCATGGCCCCCTGCAGCAGGCTGACGCCAAACACCAGCTTGAAGCCGATGGCCGCCCCGATGAACTCCGCCAGGTCCGTCGCCATCGCGATAATTTCCGCCTGCACCCAGTAGAACCAGACCGCCGGGCGCGGAAAGCGATCGCGGATATGCTCACAGAGATTTTTACCCGTGGCGATCCCCAGCTTGGCGGACATAAGCTGAATGACCATCGCCATGATGTTGGCCCAGACCACCACCCACAGCAATTTATAGCCGTAGGAGGCACCGGCCTGAATATTGGTGGCGAAGTTGCCGGGATCGATATAGCCGATCGCCGCGATGAAGGCGGGCCCCATCAAGGCAAATTTGATTTTCCGGTTACTGCGGACGCTCTGCTGCGCAGTGCGACTTTCCAGCATAGTTTTGACCCCTGATCCGCGACTGATACACTATTTCGACACATATGATAATGATTATCAAACGCATGTAGAATGTTTGTTGCTATCGCTGTGATAGCCACCGCTATGAAATATAGCACTGGCTATACTTCAGGACAAAATACGACAAAGCTAAAATTTGAGCAACCCCTTTCACTGTAGGGTATTCGGAATTCAGTTACCAGATACCGGGTGATTTTTTCATCGCCTTTTCACCGTGATTACGCTAAGTAGTAAGGAGTAAACGAATGACGCGAGGAAAAATTCGCTGGTTCAAGAGAAAAACCTGTGACGGCTCATGCTTTTCTGCAAAAAGCTGTAATAGCTAATTGTTATATTGTGGATTAAGTCTCGTTTTTCCAAACCTTGTTACATAGAATGTGCAACGAAATATAACTGCCCTCAAATTATTGGAGCAAACATGTCCCGCATTCTGCACTTTGCACTGGCACTGGCGGTGGTTGCGCTGTTGGCCTTACTGGTCAGCCGCGACCGAAAAAATATCCGCGTCCGCTTCGTTATCCAGCTTTTGGTGATCGAGGTTCTGCTGGCCTGGTTCTTCCTGAACTCTGAAGTCGGCCTCGGCTTCGTTAAAGGCTTCTCAGATCTGTTCGAGAAACTGCTGAAATACGCAGCGGAAGGTACCAACTTTGTCTTCGGTAATATGAGTGACAAAGGTCTGGCCTTCTTCTGGCTTAATGTACTGTGTCCGATCGTCTTTATCTCTGCGCTGATCGGTATTTTGCAGCATTTCCGTATTCTGCCGATCATTATCCGCGCCATCGGTACGGTGCTGTCAAAAATCAACGGCATGGGGAAACTGGAATCCTTTAACGCGGTAAGCTCGCTGATTTTGGGACAGTCAGAGAACTTTATCGCCTATAAAGATATTCTCGGAAAAATGTCCGAACGCCGCATGTACACCATGGCCGCGACCGCCATGTCGACCGTTTCCATGTCGATTGTCGGTGCTTACATGACCATGCTGCAGCCAAAGTACGTCGTCGCCGCGCTGATCCTTAACATGTTCAGTACCTTTATCGTGCTGTCGCTGATCAACCCTTACCGCGTCGAAAACGAAGAAGACCTGAAGCTGAATAACACGCATAAAGGGCAGAGCTTCTTTGAGATGCTGGGTGAATATATTCTGGCCGGTTTCAAAGTGGCGGTTATCGTTGCCGCGATGCTGATCGGTTTCATCGCGCTGATCTCAGCCATTAATGCCCTGTTTGATACCATTTTCGGTATCAGCTTCCAGGGGATCCTCGGCTACGTGTTCTTCCCGTTTGCCTGGGTGATGGGCGTACCGGCCGGCGAAGCGCTGCAGGTTGGCAGCATCATGGCCACCAAACTGGTCTCTAACGAGTTTGTTGCCATGATGGATCTGCAAAAGGTGGCTTCCCAGCTCTCACCGCGTGCGGAAGGTATCCTGTCGGTATTCCTGGTTTCCTTCGCTAACTTCTCTTCGATCGGCATCGTTGCCGGTGCGATTAAAGGTCTGCATGAAGAACAGGGTAACGTGGTTTCCCGCTTCGGCCTGAAGCTGCTGTACGGTTCAACGCTGGTCAGCGTGCTGTCGGCCTCTATCGCCGGACTGGTGCTGTAATACAGATCGGGGCCAGTCGGCCCCGATTTTCATCCGCTCAAACCGCACTCTCCCGCAGTCACCGCGCTTCTCCCTGTCACCTTATTCCTGCACTTTGCACGTCCACCCGTACCGACCCGTGCCTGCCATCAACGTTCCCTGCTATCGCACTATCTCCGCCAGCTGGCTGACATCTTATTCCCCGATCACCCCCCCCTGCGCCACAACATTGCTGATTTACTGGTTAACAATGAACAATTATTGATTTCACTCGTCTTTTAATCCGGCTTAGTGTTGCCCTTTTGAATTACCACCCTTCGACGTTTACTGCGGATTGCTGTGGGTGAAGGCCCGTCGCTCAACGACAGCGCATTCATTTCCGACGGTAGCGGCCTCTTTCACTCTCTGTCTGGAATCGTTCATATGGCTGAAAATACTCTGTTAACCCGCGATTATCATCAACTGCGCCTGGCGCTGCTGAACCGCCAGGAAGTCGCGCTGATTGATGTGCGTGAAGAAGTGCAGTTTGCCAGCGGACATCCGCTGTTTGCGGTCAATATCTCCCTCTCCAAGCTGGATCTGGAGATCCTGAACCGTATTCCCCGCCTGACCACCCCGGTGACCGTTTACGATAACGGCGAGGGACTGGCACAGGAGGCGGTCGCGCGGCTCCGCGAAATCGGCTATCCCGATGTCGCCCTGCTAGCAGGCGGGCTGTCCGGCTGGACGGAGGCAGGCGGCGAGCTGTTTAGCGATGTTAATGCCCCCAGCAAAGCGTTTGGCCAACTGCTTGAGAGCCGTGCGCACACGCCTCTCCTTTCCGCCGACGAAGTGAACGCGCTGCTGCACAATGGTGGCGACGTGGTGGTGCTCGACGCCCGGCGCTTTGACGAGTATCTGGTACAAAGTATCCCCGGCAGCATTAACGTACCCGGCGGCGAGTTGGTGCTACGCAGTCGCGACCTGGCCCCATCCCCGGAAACCACCATTATCGTGGTCAGCGCAGAGCGCACCCGGAGCATTATCGGCGCACAGTCGCTGATCGACAGCGGACTGCCCAACCCGGTTTATGCCCTGCGCGACGGTCTTCTCGGCTGGTCGCTGGCGGGCCTGCCGCTGGAATCCAGCCAAACGCACCGCTACGGCGAGGTCAGCGATACCGCGCGTCTTCATGCGTCACGCTACGCGCGTACCGCTGCGGACAAGGCCGGCGTTCAGCGGGCAACACTGCAGGATCTGCAGGTCTGGCAGCAGCAGGATAAACACACGGTGTATCTCTTTGACGTGCGCGACGAGGCTGAATATCTGCAGGGGCATCGGCCCGGTGCGCGGTGCGTGGGTCGTGCTGATCGATGACGAGGGTGTCCGGGCAAATATCAGCGCGTCGTGGCTGGCACAGCTGGGTTGGCAGACATTTGTGCTTGATGGCCTGAAATCAGCGGACTTCAGCGCCACCGGAGGCTGGTCACCGCGCGTGCCACCTCAGGCTGCACTGCCAGAAGTTGAACCGGCGGAGCTGGCCGCACTGCTTGCCGGGGGAGATATTCAGGTGCTGGATTTCACCACCAGCGCGAGCTACGTCAATGCGCATATTCCCGGTGCCGCATGGATCCAGCGCTCGGCGCTGACCACCGAAGGTGTCGCCGGGCTGCCAGATTCACCGCGCTATGTTGTCACCTGCGGCAGCAGCCTGCTGGCACGCTATTCTGTCGCCAAACTGGAACAGCTGACCGGCAGGCCGGTACTGGCTCTGAAAGGTGGCAACACCGCGTGGAAGGCCGCCGGCCTGCCGGTAGAAAGCGGAGAAACCCGGCTGCTGCTGCCGCGCGTCGATCGCTACCCGCGCCCTTATGAGGGTCGGGACGTGGCACCCGCCGCTTTACGGGCCTATCTGGACTGGGAGCGCGGGCTGATTGCGCAGCTCGATCGCGATGGCAGCCATGGCTTCCGGGTATTGAGATAATGCGCGAAGGACAGGCGAGCTGACTGCTCCTGAGGCTGTGCTGAGGGTAATAGCAACGCAGATTAATCGAGCGGGAAAACGATAGTTCTCCTCACCGCCACGCAAGGATAGTGAAAAATTAACCGGGGGGCTGAAGCTGGCTTCCCGGGTTTTTCGTGTACGAAGCCGTGTGGTAATAAAAAACAGACGAAAAAAATCCGCCGAAGCAGATTTAATTTTAACAGCGACATTTTTGAGAATTTGGTGGAGATAAGCGGGATCGAACCGCTGACCTCTTGCATGCCATGCAAGCGCTCTCCCAGCTGAGCTATACCCCCACTACTAAACTCTGTTTTTCGGTGCCACCTGAATCTTCTGGTAAGATTTGGTGGAGATAAGCGGGATCGAACCGCTGACCTCTTGCATGCCATGCAAGCGCTCTCCCAGCTGAGCTATACCCCCAGTCCGAAAAACCGTGTCGTGTTGACGGCGGGGATAATATGAAACAGCGCGGTTGGTGTCAACGGCAAATTAACAATCTGAGATCGATCGCTGAAAAAGCCGCCAAAGCGATGATAAAAGCGCTCATTCCCCGTTTTTAACCACCCCCGTTGCGCACTTATTTCGCCTGGTTATTATCAGCCCGTTCTGCTTTCCTTAAGAAAGGCCTGAGATTTAGCCTGGTTCAGCGACCTCTCTTTCGCTGTTAATTATTGGTAATTTTTATAAGTAAAGTTGCTTGTTTTTGTTAACTCAGCGTGCAAAACTTGCGCCCGAATTTGGATGCCGGGCCTTCTCAGCGCTGGATGCGCGCGTTTCAGCACGCGACGGAATCCGGCAGTTGATCATCACTATAAATCAGAGCCCCCATGTCTTTGCACACACCAAAAGAAATTGCTGCCCTTGCCGTTCAGGCAGGCGTGATTAAAAGTCGTTCGTCCCTCTCATCGTTACTTATCCTGGGTTTTATGGCCGGTGCCTTTATCGCCTTCGGCTTCCTGCTCTATATCCACGTCATCAACCAGCTGCCTGCCGACTGGGGTTCATTCGGCATTCTGCTTGGTGCAGCGGTCTTCCCGGTAGGGATTATTATGACCCTTCTGGCCGGTGGCGAGCTGCTGACCGGAAATATGATGCTGCTGCCGGTCGCCTGGTTCGCCCGCAAAATAAGCGCATTAAGCCTGCTGCGTAACTGGTTCTGGGTAACCATCGGTAACTTTATCGGCAGCGTGGCCATCGCCTGGCTGTTCGGTCATATGATTGGCATGACCGAGGGGGATTACCTCAAGAAAACCGTAGCGATTGCCAGCGCGAAGGTTAACGCAGACTTTATGCATGCGTTTATTTCCGGTATTGGCTGTAACTGGCTGGTTTGCCTGGCGACCTGGCTGGCTTTTGCCAGTAAAGATGTGGTCGGTAAAATCTTTGGCATGTGGTTTCCGGTTATGGCCTTTGTGGCCATCGGCTTCCAGCACGTCGTCGCCAATATGTTTATCGTCCCTGCGGCTATTTTCGCCGGTTACCTGAGCTGGGCGGAATATCTGCCAAACTTCGTGGCCGTCTTCCTCGGTAATACCGTGGGCGGCGCGGTGTTTGTCGGTCTGGCTTACTATATCGCCTATCGCCCTCGCCCTGAAGAAGCGGCCCTTTCCCGCTAATATCTCCTCCCCCGCGCGCCCGCGTCGGGGGATATTTCCTGTTGTCCTGCGAATTTTTCTCTTCAGTTTACTAAAGGTTAGTAATTTGTATTAGTTGTTCAAGTGATGAATTGTTGTAATATGTTCAATTACTTTGTTCGGCTAATAGGGATAGATAGTGAAAAAGGATTGGTTAACGCCGGAAGAACTGGCACAGCAAACAGGTTTCAGCAGACAAACCATCAATAAATGGGTTAAGAAAGAGGGCTGGACAACCGCCCCAAAACCCGGCGTTCAGGGTGGCAAAGCCCGGATGATCTTTATTGATGAACAGGTAAAATCATTCCTTAAATCAACGCGTCACGCGACTGAACCCACAGCTCATTACCGCGTTAATCAGAGTTCTCTTTCTGCTTTGCTGGTATCGTCACTGCAGCAACTCAGCACCGACGAACAGGAAAAACTGGCAGCACTGCTGCTACGCGAAGGAATTCAGGGGATTTTGCAACGGTTAGGTATTCGTAACGTTTAAACCTGCCGAACCGGGTGGTTACCGCCTTATACATGTCGGTTAATAAACTCAGTAACTAAAAAACTAAAGGGCTCATTATCGCTATGGGCCCTTTTTAATTGAACGCTATTCGCAGTTCCCAGACTGAAATCCCCCGTTAATCTCACGCATCGGTTCTGCATCAGGCAAAAAAATGCCGGGCACCTCAGTGACCGGCATGGTTTACCGCACGCAATCAGCCGGCTGAAGCCGGCGTGATGGCCTGAAATCAGCCTTCGCGGGTGGCGATAAACGCCAGCGCTTTTTCAATACGCGCAATGCTGCGGGATTTGCCGATAGCCTGCACGGTCACATCCAGGCCCGGTGACTGACCGGCACCGGTAACCGCAACGCGCAGCGGCATACCCACTTTACCCATCCCGACTTCCAGCTCGTCCGCCGTCGCCTGAATGGCGTGGTGAACGTTTTCTGCCGTCCAGTCAGCCACGGCTGCCAGCTTATCACGCACCACTTCCAGCGGCTGACGCGCCACCGGGCGCAGGTGTTTCTTCGCCGCATCGGCATCAAACGCTTCGAAGTCTTCGTAGAAGTAGCGACAGGATGCCGCCATCTCCTTCAACGTCTTGCAGCGCTCGCCCAGCAGGGTCACCAGCTGAGACAGCTGCGGGCCGGTACGGGTATCAATATTTTCCTGCTCAATGTGCCACTGCAGGTGAGTCGCCACGTATTCCGGTGCCAGCGTATTGATGTAGTGATGGTTCAGCCACTGCAGCTTTTCGGTGTTGAACGCGCTGGCAGATTTGCTGACGGCATCCAGGTCGAACAGTTTTTTCATCTCATCAACGGAGAAAATCTCCTGGTCACCGTGGGACCAGCCCAGGCGCACCAGATAGTTCAGCAGTGCTTCCGGCAGGTAGCCGTCATCACGATACTGCATCACGCCGACCGCGCCGTGGCGTTTGGACAGTTTTTTACCGTCGTCGCCGAGAATCATTGAAACGTGTGCATATACCGGGACGTGCGCGCCGATCGCTTTCAGAATGTTAATCTGGCGCGGGGTATTGTTGATATGGTCCTCGCCGCGGATCACGTGCGTAATGCCCATATCCCAGTCGTCGATGACCACGCAGAAGTTATAGGTTGGCGAACCGTCGGTGCGGCGGATAATCAGATCGTCCAGTTCCTGGTTGCTGAACTCGATCGGGCCGCGGATCTGGTCGTCAAAAATAACAGACCCTTCCTGCGGATTGCGAAAGCGCACCACGCACGGCTCGTCGTCGGCGTGATGTTCGTGGCTGTCGCGGCAGCGGCCGTCATAACGCGGCTTCTCACCGTTGGCCATCTGCTGTTCACGCAGCGCTTCCAGGCGCTCTTTAGAGCAGTAGCATTTGTACGCAGTGCCGGCTTCCAGCATTTGATCGATAACCGCGTTATAGCGATCGAAACGCCTGGTTTGATAGTACGGGCCTTCATCCCAGTCGAGATTCAGCCAGTTCATACCATCCATAATGGCATCGATCGCCTGCTGGGTTGAACGCTCCAGGTCGGTATCTTCGATACGCAGCACAAACTCACCGCCGTGATTACGGGCAAACAGCCAGGAGTAAAGTGCGGTACGAGCGCCGCCAACGTGCAGATAGCCAGTTGGGCTGGGAGCGAAGCGGGTTTTGATTTTCATTAATGAATGCCTTATTACGCGGATGCTTTGGCCAGAGTCAGGGCAAATTTTGCCAGTCTGATTTTCGTGGCAGATATTCTATCACTCGCGGGCGAATCCTCAACGCCAAACCCCACTTCTGCTCGAGGCATCAGGGAGATTTTGTTCGGCAAGCCTCTGTTTTTGCCTGAAATCAGAACATCCTGACTATTTTTAAGGCGAACTCACATTTTACTTATAAAAAGCGTTGACTCATTTTGGCGGATCCCTATAATGCGACTCCACACAGCGGGGGTGATTAGCTCAGTTGGTAGAGCATCTCCTTTACACGGAGGGGGTCGGCGGTTCGAGCCCGTCATCACCCACCATCTACTTCGGTAGGCTCGCAGTGTAGATAAGTAGTGAGATTGGGCGATTAGCTCAGTTGGTAGAGCATCTCCTTTACACGGAGGGGGTCGGCGGTTCGAGCCCGTCATCGCCCACCAATCTCAACTTATCGAAAGCAGTAACGATATGGGTGATTAGCTCAGTTGGTAGAGCATCTCCTTTACACGGAGGGGGTCGGCGGTTCGAGCCCGTCATCACCCACCATATCGGGTCGTTAGCTCAGTTGGTAGAGCAGTTGACTTTTAATCAATTGGTCGCAGGTTCGAATCCTGCACGACCCACCAATGTAGAAAGGCGCCTTAAAGGCGCCTTTTTGCTGTCTGCGATTCGGGTAGGGTTCGAACCTGCAGCAGGTTCGGGTCGAACGCAGTGAGACAACGTTGCCCACGGCAACGGCCCGGAGGGCGAGGCGAAGCCGAGTCATCCTGCACGACCCACCAATGTAGAAAGGCGCCCTAAAGGCGCCTTTTTGCTGTCTGCGATTCGGGTAGGGTTCGAACCTGCAGCAGGTTCGGGTCGAACGCAGTGAGACAACGTTGCCCACGGCAACGGCCCGGAGGGCGAGGCGAAGCCGAGTCATCCTGCACGACCCACCAATGTAGAAAGGCGCCCTAAAGGCGCCTTTTTGCTGTCTGCGATTCGGGTAGGGTTCGAACCTGCAGCAGGTTCGGGCAGGGTTCGAGCCGGGCTTCACGTCGCTGCTGCGGTTGCGGGCGGTCCTCGCGTCACGCTTTGCGTGATACCTTCGGCGATAGCCGCGCGCCTCCCGGACCGGCGTGGAGCGGGCGTCCTGCCCGCGCCACGCCTGATGGCATCGTCCCTGCTGCCATCTCCTGGCCCACGGCTTTCACCTCAGCGCTGCGGATTGCCCTCCACTCGCAGCAGCGACGTTCCCCCTTTACGTAACGCGAACGCGGCTTTCAAACAAAATCCAGATCGGCGTAACGGCTGACGTAAAGCTGGCCAAATTATGATTGCCAATCGATCGTATCAGTGGCCTACCTTATTGCTACTGAATTGGGCATCACTCACTGGCTACGTTTACGCAGAAGCATTGAATGTTTTCAGCAAACAAACTTACGCCGGTAAATTAAGTCTTTTGGCAGGCAGTACGAAAGTCAGAAAGCGGGCTGGCCGTGCTCCCGAGAGGGCAATCCGCAGCGCTGAACGGAGAGAGGAAGCCAGGAGTCGCCCACACGGACGTGGGCGAAAGACAAAGCCGGGCCATGGACGGCCCGTCTTTGGCGGTCCGACAGGCTGACGAGCGAAGTGAAGGGACCGCAACGCGGCGCGAGGACCGCCCTCTCGGGGGCACGGCCAGCCAGCGCAATCTCCATAATGACAAAAAAGCGCCCAGCATTCAGCACCCAAAATTACTGATATCTGACCCCATAACCAGAAAACTCAATTTAGCCCATCGCGGCTTAGATACCTCCCCTCACCCGCTGTGGTAAAGTTTCCGAACTCCATGATTAATGCACTCGCCTAACCGGCCATTAAGCACCAGACATACAGCAAATATGAGAAAAAAAATCGCCAGAAACGATCTGGACCGCTTTGACCTCGCGATCCTCAATATCCTGCAAACTAACAATCGCCTGCCGCACTCGGCAATCGCCGAGCAGGTGGGACTTTCCACCCCGTCAATTCAGCGGCGCATCAGCAGGCTGGAAGAGAAAGGCGTGATTAAAAGCCAGATCGCCGTGATCGACCCGGCAGCGGTGGGCAATCCGATCACGGCAGTGATTGAGTCTCGGCTGGTTGAAGACCGCAGCATGGTGATGGACCGGGCGAAGCGTTATTTTCGCAACGTCGAGGAAATCCAGCAGTGTTATTTCGTCAACGGCGGCGTCTCTTTTATCATCATCATGATTTCCCGCGACTTACAGCATTTCGAGCAGCTGGTCCGGCAGCACTTCGCTGACAATATGGATATTCTTACCTACCGCACGCTGATCGTGCTCGACCCGGTAAAAACCGGTCTGAAGATCCCGTTATTCGATCTCGACGACAGGCCCTGATAATCATGATGCCGTTCGCTGCCGGGAGAACAGCGCGCAGCCGGCACAGGCCGCCATCACGCAGGCGATACCCGCGCACTGGATCAGGCTCAGCGTTTCATGCAAGACCAGCCATCCGGCAATGGCGCTGACCGCCGGGGAACCGCTCAGCAGCACGCCGAACACCCGTGAAGGCAGCCAGCGCATCGCGTACATGTCCAGCAAAAACGGTAACATACTCGACAGTACTGCCACGCTAAAGCCCACCAGCAGCACCCCGGGCGAGAACAGCGCGGTTCCGGCCTGAATGACGCCGGGGGGAACGGCGATAACCGCCGCGATCGTCATGCCGATCGCCACCGACCGCCCGCCGCCGCCTGAAACCCGCCGTCCGATTATCACGTACAGTCCCCAGAACATGGCCGCAGCCAGTGAGAAACCCACACCGCGCAGGTCGATTTCGCCCTTCACATCCCCGGCGGCCAGCAGCACCATCGCCAGCGCAGAAAGGGTAATCCAGAGAAAATCCGACTTCTGGCGCGATGTCAGCAGTGCAGCCAGCAGCGGCCCCATCACCTCAATGGAAATGGCGATACTGACCGGAATATAGCTAAAGGCGCGATAGATCAGCAGGTTCATCAGCGCCAGTATCACGCCATACAGCATCATTGACGGC
Source organism: Erwinia sp. SLM-02 (assembly GCF_037450285.1). Lineage (NCBI taxonomy): Bacteria > Pseudomonadati > Pseudomonadota > Gammaproteobacteria > Enterobacterales > Erwiniaceae > Erwinia > Erwinia sp. SLM-02. Next base: position 2,625,645 of record NZ_JAQISN010000001.1, read on the forward strand.
CACGGAATGTCGCTTCTCCTGTTCCAGGGGCGAAAAATAGCCAGCAGAACAATCGCCGATATCCCCAGACGCAGCGCTGCCACGCCATCGCTGCCCACCAGCGGGAAAAGCGTTTTCGCAAAGGCGGCACCGGACTGAACGGAGATCATCCCGGCGAAGGCGGCAATAAACGGCAGATTACGGTTACTCGACATTGATTTTATTCATAAAAGAAAAGAATAGAGAATTGTAAACCGGCGCGGCGAGTAGTTTTCTCATAAATTCGACGAGCATAATTTTTATCATTGAGTTCGCGCCATCCGCCAATACGAAAACTCGGCATTAGTCGCCAGTGTATTTTTCTCAGTCTGATTTCATTCCCGCCGCTCATTGGCGGCGGGTTAATCAGTACGACGGCGCAATGCTGCGCTGTGCCGTCAGCAATGCCGCCTGCTGCCGCACCTCCTGCCAGATCGCCTCTGCGGCGGGGGTCAGCGAGCGGTTTTTACGCCGCACCAGCATGATAGTGCGGTTAATCTCCGGCACCATTCTTCTGACCATCAGCGGCCTTCCCTGCGGCAGCGGCAGCGCCAGGGCGGGCAGAATGCTGATCCCAATCCCCGCTTCCACCATCGGGTAGAGCGTGGCCGGGTGGCCAATCTCCTGCGCAATCTCTGCCTGTACCTGCTGCTGCCGTAGCGCCTCATCAATCAGCACCCGGCTGCCGGAGGCGTAGTCCTGCAGCACCAGCGTGCGCTGATTGAGCATATGCCAGTGAATGGTTCGCTGCTGCGCCAGCGGGTCGTCTATCCGACAGAGCAGCAGGAACGGCTCATCAAGGATAGCTTCACACTCCAGATCGTCGGAATGCAGTGGGCCGATCACGATACCGAAGTCCACCTCTGCATTGCGAATGCTTTGCAGTACCCACTGCTGCGGACGATCGCGCAGCATCACCCGGATTTCAGGATAGTTCAGCTGCCCGGCGGCCAGGCACTGCGGCATCAGATGCGCAGAGATAGTCTGGCTGGCGGCCACGCGCACCGTGCCGCTGCGCTGCTGGCCGTAGCTGCGGACCTCCAGCAACGTGTTGTCCAGCTCCTCCAGCAGATGTTCCAGCCTGCTGGCAAGCTGTTCTCCCGCCTCCGTCAGCACCACCTCCCGCGTGGTGCGGTCGAGCAGGCGAATGCCCATCTCCCCTTCCAGCTCTTTAATGCTGTGGCTGACGGCTGACTGGCTCAGGCCAATAGTTTGCCCCGCCTGGCTGAAACTACCCTGCGCGGCAACGGCTACGAAGACCCTGAGCTGGCGTAAGGAGTAATTCATCGATTCACCTCATATATTCATTTAATAAATTAATTTTATTTCTAAACCCGCCCGTCGCACAATAGCCGCATGTTTGTATAACAAGGCATTAACAATGGGTAAATTTCGTCTCGATCCGCTGATGTTGAAACTGATCGCCACCGTGCTGCTGGCTTCATTTCTTCCTGCGCGCGGCCACTTCGTGGATTTCTTTGAATGGCTGACTACCGCTGCCATCGCCCTGCTGTTCTTTATGCACGGTGCCAAACTCTCACGGGAGAAGATCATTGCCGGCGGGGGTCACTGGCGGCTGCATCTGTGGGTGATGTTCAGTACCTTCGTTATCTTCCCGGCGCTCGGTATGCTGCTGGTCTGGTGGCATCCGCTGCCGCTCAGCACCGAGATCTATACCGGCTTTATGTATCTGTGCATTCTGCCAGCTACCGTACAGTCGTCGATTGCGCTGACCTCACTGGCGGGCGGCAACGTGGCCGCTGCCGTCTGTAGCGCGTCGGCATCCAGCCTGCTGGGGGTGTTTATCTCTCCGCTGCTGGTTGGTCTGCTGATGAATGTTCACAGCGATGCCGCGACCGGTCATTTTGAGCAGATCGGTAAGATTATGCTGCAGCTGCTGGTGCCGTTTATTGTCGGGCATATTTCCCGCCGCTGGATTGGCGCATGGGTGGAGAGAAACCGTAAGCTCATCGGCCAGACGGATCAGGCATCGATTCTGCTGGTTGTCTATTCCGCATTCAGCGAAGCGGTGGTAAACGGCATCTGGACACGCGTTGGGGTCAGCACCCTGCTGTGGATCGTGGTCGGCAGCCTGGTTCTGCTGTTCCTGATTCTGGCTATCAACCTTGCGGCTGCACGTCTGTTTGGCTTTAACCGGGCGGATGAAATTACCATTCTGTTCTGCGGCTCGAAAAAGAGCCTGGCGAACGGGGTACCGATGGCGAACATCCTGTTCCCGTCATCGGCGGTGGGGATTATCGTACTGCCGTTGATGATTTTCCACCAGGTGCAGCTGATGGTGTGTTCGATGCTGGCGCAGCGTTATAAAAAGTCTGGCGAGAAGCTGGCTGCGCAGCCTGCAGCGGGTAAGACGCTGGTGGAGTCGCAGAAGTAAATCCATAGGACAGTGCCTGGGGAACAGCCTCTGCGGCTGCCGGGCGGTCCTCGCGCCGCTTTGCGGTACCTTCGGTATCGGCATCGGGTCGATGATACTGACTTTTTGCTTGATGGCTGGCGCATCGAGGACAGGGGAACAGCCTCTGCGGCTGCCGGGCGGTCCTCGCGCCGCTTTGCGGTGCCTTCGGTTTCGGCATCGGGCCTTTCGGACCGGCCTGGAGCGGGCGTCCTGCCCGCGCCACGCCTGATGTCAGCATCCCTGCTGCCATCTCCGGCCCCGCTGCCTACTCCTCAGCGCTGCGGATTGCCCTTCAGCCGCAGAGGCTGTTCCCCGTTAAGCATTGTGCTCGCTGTTTCTCACAGGCAGGTAAGCTGAAAGGCAGGTAAGCTGAAAGTTTTTCAACAGACAGAAAAGTTTCTTGTGCGGATAATCGGCAAAGGTGGTCGCAAAGAGTAATTCAGTCAAAGCCCAGGCTTCGCGCTCTAATCATCAATCATCGCGCTCGCTTTCAACAATTCAGAACTGAATAATCATCCGTGTGGAATCGCACATCTCAAATCAGGGCGTTTGACAGACGACACAAATATTCGGCAGCGGGCTGGCTGTTCCCCCGATTGAGTCATCCGCAGCGCTGAACGCAGAAAGGAAGCCAGGATTCGCCAGCAGGGAAGCTGGCGAAAGGCACAGCCGGGCAGGACGCCCGTCTGTGTCGGTCCGCCCGGCTGACGCACGTAGTGAGGGTACCGCAAAGCGGCGCGAGGACCAGACCGAACGGGGGAACGGCCAGCCAGCGCATTCTCCGAACCTGCAGGCAACAGACATGACCCGCCATCCATACCGCAATTTCGGTCTGTAAACAGCGAAGCCGATAATCGCCAGTAGGGAAGCTGGCGAAAGGCACAGCCGGGCAGGACGCCCGTCTGTGTCGGTCCGCCCGGCTGACGCACGTAGTGAGGGTACCGCAAAGCGGCGCGAGGACCAGACCGAACGGGGGAACGGCCAGCCAGCGCATTCACCGAACCCGCGGGCAACAGACATCACTCCCCAACCGTTATCCCCGCTTCAGCGGCTTAACCAGCCCTTCCAGCCCCTCAATCTTGATCGCCAGCGTAATCTGCATCAGCTCGCCGAGCTTGCCCTGCGGAAACTCATCCTTGCGGGCAAACCACAGCAGATACTCCTCGGGCAGGTCGATCAGCACCCGCCCTTTGTACTTGCCAAACGGCATCACCGTATTGGCAATCTCAACCAGCTGTTCCTTTTCCATATTACTCACCGAGTAGACGAATCATTTCCGCTTCGTCGATCACCGCAATGCCCAGCTCGATCGCCTTGGCCAGCTTGGAGCCTGCGGCCTCGCCGGCAATCACCAGATCGGTTTTCTTCGACACGCTGCCGCTTACCTTCGCGCCCAGCGCCGTTAAGCGATCTTTGGCTTCATCGCGCGACAGCACGCTCAACGACCCGGTCAGCACCACGGTTTTACCGGCGAACGGGCTGTCTATCTCTTCTGCCTTCACCACCACCACTTCGGGCCAGTGAATGCCGGCTTTCTCAACCAGCAGGCGGATAACCTCGCGGTTGCTTTCTTCATCCATAAAATTGCGCACGTGGCTGGCCACCACTTTACCTACGTCCGGCACGGCAATCAGCGCGTCGATATCGGCCGCCATCAGCGCCTCCAGCGTACCGAAATGCGCGGCGAGGTTAGCGGCGGTGGCTTCACCCACTTCGCTGATCCCCAGCGAGTAGAGGAAGCGGGCAAAGGTGGTTTGCTTCGCTTTCGCCAGCGCATCAACCACATTCTGCGCCGATTTCGGCCCCATGCGATCCAGCCCGGTGAGCTTTCCGGCGGTAAGATCGAAGAGATCCGCCGCGTTAAGCACGTACTCTTTATCGACCAGCTGATCGATGATTTTCTCGCCCATGCCGTCGATATCCATCGCCCGGCGGGAGACGAAATGCTTCAGCGCGCCTTTTCGCTGCGCACCGCAGATCAGACCGCCGGTACAGCGCGCCACCACCTCGCCCTCTACGCGCTCAACGTCCGAGCCGCAGACCGGGCAGTGGGTAGGGAACGCGATGTCTCGCGCATCTTCAGCGGATTCGACAACGCTGACCACCTGCGGGATAACGTCCCCGGCACGGCGGATCACCACGCGGTCGCCAATTTTCAGGCCCAGACGCTCGATTTCATCGGCATTATGCAGCGTGGCATTGCTGACCATCACGCCGGCAACCAGCACCGGCTCCAGCCGCGCGACGGGCGTGATAGCACCGGTACGCCCCACCTGGAACTCAACGTCACGCACGGTGGTGATCTGCTCCTGCGCCGGGAATTTAAAGGCCACCGCCCAGCGCGGCGCGCGGGCAACGAAGCCGAGCTGCTCCTGCAGATCCAGTGAATCCACCTTGATAACCACGCCGTCGATATCAAATCCCAGCGCAGGACGATCGGCCTCGACCTGACGGTAGAAGGCCAGCACCTCGTCGGCGCTGTGGCAAAGACGGACGCGATCGCTGACCGGCAGCCCCCAGGCTTTAAACTGCTTCAGGCGCTCAATATGACTGCGCGGCATGTCACCGCCTTCCAGCAGCCCCACACCGTAGCAGAAAAAGGTCAGCGGGCGTTTTGCGGTAATGCGGGGGTCCAGCTGGCGCAGCGATCCCGCCGCGGCGTTGCGCGGATTGGCAAACACTTTCCCGCCGGTGCGCCGCGCTTCGTCATTCATTTTTTCGAAACCGGCCTGCGGCATAAAGACTTCGCCACGCACTTCCACTCTGGCCGGGATATTGTCCCCCTTCAGCCGCAGCGGAATGGCATGAATGGTACGCACGTTAGAAGTGATGTTCTCGCCGGTGGTGCCATCGCCGCGGGTTGCCGCGCGGACCAGCAGCCCGTCTTCATACAGCAGGCTGACCGCCAGACCGTCCAGCTTGAGCTCACAGCAGAAGAGAATTTCATCGCTGCTTTTCAGACGATCCTGCACGCGCTTGTTAAAGGCCAGGTAGCTCTCTTCATCAAAGGCGTTATCCAGAGACAGCATCGGCACTTCGTGGCGAACCTGCTCGAACGCCGCCAGCGGGGCGGCGCCCACGCGCTGGGTCGGCGAATCGGAAGTAATCAGCTCCGGATGTTCGGTTTCCAGTTCGCGCAGTTCACGCATCAGGCGGTCGTACTCCGCATCCGGGATTTCCGGTGCGTCCAGCACGTGATACTGGTACTCATGGTGGTGAAGCAGCGCTTTCAGATGGGTGAGTTTGTCTTGTACGGATTGCATTGGCGGCACCATCAGAGATAAAAAACCCCCGAAATCGGGGGTCAGGTAAGCAGGATTAGGAAAAAATTTTAGTGGCTGTTGGCGTCGACGACTTCGCGGATGCGCCCTTTGTACGATTCCAGCTTCTGCGGCGTCATCATACGGCGTTCATCGTCCAGAACCACGCCGCCCACGTCATCGGCAATGCGCTGCGCGGATTGCAGCATCAGCTTAAAGTTCTGATTCGCATCGCCATAGGAAGGCACCATCATAAAGATGGAAACGCCAGGGGTTGAGAAGTCCGACATGTTATCCGGATTAAAGGAACCCGGTTTCACCATGTTTGCCAGACTGAACAACACCGGGCCGCTGCCCGCCGGATTAAGGTGGCGGTGGAAAATATTCATCTCGCCGAACTGGAAACCGGCCTGCAGAACGCCCTGCAGCAGGGCTTCTCCGCTGATGCTGCCGCCGGCGTGAGCCGATACGTGCAGAACCAGAACGGTTTCCTTCGGTGCCGCTTCACGCGGTGCCTCAACGTGCGTATGAGCAGGTGCCTGCTGCTGCGCGGGTTCGGCTCTGTGCGGCTCGTCGGCAGAAGCAGAGTGCGGTTTGATTACCGGCTCTGCAGCCCGTTCCACCGGTTCGGGCACCAGTACTGGCTCAGCCCGACGTGGCGGAACCTCGTCCTGGTGTGGCTCAGGCTGAACGCTCTGGCGCACATCACCGCCGAACAACGGATCCTGTTCAGGCTGCTCCTCATTGACCGAAGGCGCGTGACGAACCGGCTCCGGACGAGGTTTAGGCTGACGCGGCGGTTCATCCCCGGCATGGAATCCACCCAGGGAAGGGTCCGACGGTTCAGGAGGGCTGCGCGTGGCACGCACGTCATCCATACCTTCTTCGTCATCCTCGAAAGCTTCTTCTCTGTCCTGCTTTAAACGCTTGTGCGGACGGTCGCGAAAAACTGATGAACGCTCTTTACGGCTGGTCCACAGGCCGTGCAGTAATAGCGCTATAATTGCGACCGCGCCAACAACGATTAATATCAGACGCAAATCCTGCATCATTGTATTCTCTGTTGTTCCAATACCTTGCCACCGCGGCAAACTTTATCCTCTAACTGTATTTGCCCAAGTACACAAGTGCAAGTCTGTGCAGTATTTTCTGACAAATATCCCGAGTCGAGGACGCTTTTTTGCTGTATTTTCGCGCAATCTTGCCCTGGAAAGCGCAAACAGCTGGGTTATGATAGCCGAAACCGGCATGTGAATAGGAGATAAAGCATTACATGGTACTAAATAATTCCAACAATGGTCATAACGGTGCCCACTACTTTGCGCGGGGTTGGCAGCTGATCCGCCTGCCCGGCATTCGCCGCTACGTCATTTTACCGCTGCTGGTCAATATCCTCCTGATGGGAGGCGCTTTTATCTGGCTGTTCACCCGTCTGAGTCACTGGATACCCGAGCTAATGGCCATGGTACCCGGCTGGCTGCAGTGGCTAAGCTACCTGCTGTGGCCACTGACCGTTCTCTCTATTATTCTAGTCTTTAGCTATTTTTTCTCCACTATCGCCAACTGGATAGCGGCACCTTTTTGCGGCCTGCTGGCGGAGCAGCTTGAAGCGCGCCTGACCGGTCAACCGCTTCCCGATAGCGGCTGGTCAGCCATCGTGAAGGACTTACCGCGCATCATGAAGCGCGAGTGGCAGAAGCTGGCTTACTATCTGCCGCGCGCCATCGTGCTGCTGCTGCTTTATTTTATCCCGGGCTTTGGCCAGACGGTGGCCCCCGTGCTGTGGTTCCTGTTCAGCGCCTGGATGCTGTCTATTCAGTACTGCGACTATCCTTTTGATAATCACAAGGTCAGCTTCGCCCGGATGCGTTCGGCGCTGCGCCAGAACAGAACGGATAATTTACAATTCGGTGCGCTGATCAGTTTGTTTACGCTAATCCCCATCCTTAATCTGGCCATCATGCCGGTGGCCGTCTGCGGCGCAACGGCGATGTGGGTGGACCGCTACCGCGCCACGCTGGGACTGCATCGCTAAAATCAGGGCTGGCTCACCTGCCGCTGCGCAAGGATGTGAACCCGTCCTGCGCAGCGGCGGTTTTGTCTATATGCCGTTTCGACAGGGCTTATTTCGGCAGAACATATATATATACGATTTCTTCACTTCCTTGATAAATTGAACACGGTATGCTCTAAACCGTTCCCAATATTTCATACAGTTAAGGACAGGCTATGAGTAAGATCTATGAAGACAACTCGTTAACAATCGGTCATACGCCGCTGGTTCGACTGAACCGCATCGGTAATGGACGCATTCTGGCGAAAGTTGAGTCACGCAACCCAAGCTTCAGCGTCAAATGCCGTATCGGTGCCAATATGATTTGGGACGCAGAAAAACGTGGCATTCTTAAACCCGGCATTGAACTGGTTGAACCTACCAGCGGCAATACCGGTATTGCTCTGGCCTATGTCGCCGCGGCGCGCGGTTACAAGCTGACGCTGACCATGCCGGAAACCATGAGCGTGGAGCGCCGCAAGCTGCTGAAGGCTCTGGGTGCTAACCTTGTGCTGACCGAAGGCGCGAAAGGCATGAAAGGGGCTATTGCTAAAGCCGAAGAGATTGTCGCCAGCAACCCGGACAAGTTCGTGCTGCTGCAGCAGTTCAGCAACCCGGCCAACCCGGAAATTCACGAAAAAACCACCGGCCCGGAAATCTGGGAAGATACCGATGGTGAAGTCGATGTGTTTATCGCGGGCGTGGGTACCGGCGGTACGCTGACCGGCGTCAGCCGCTACATCAAAAACACCAAAGGCAAGAAAGAGCTGATTACCGTTGCGGTTGAGCCAACCGACTCCCCGGTAATCGCTCAGGCGCTGGCCGGTGATGAAATCAAACCCGGCCCGCACAAGATTCAGGGTATCGGTGCAGGTTTCATTCCGGGCAACCTCGATCTGAACCTGGTTGACCGCGTTGTTGCCATCTCCAATGAAGAAGCGATTTCTACCGCACGTCGCCTGATGGAAGACGAAGGTATTCTGGCCGGAATCTCCTCCGGTGCTGCGGTGGCCGCGGCGCTGAAACTGCAGGAAGATGAAGCCTTCGCCAATAAAAACATTGTGGTGATCCTGCCGTCTTCCGGCGAGCGTTATCTCTCCACCGCGCTGTTCGCCGATCTGTTCACTGAAAAAGAGCTGCAACAGTAACCAGCGACGTGCAGATTTGCTTAAAAAAGCACCCGATCGGGTGCTTTTTTGTGGAGTCCGTCAAACTTTTACCATCCTGCAGATTGCTTTTACCCTCCAGTGTCTGGTATTTAAGCTGCCAATTATTTTGATCCGTAAAATTAATCGCCGCGTGACCTGGATCGTGCTGAATCGTTTTACTGATTTGGCGCACTGCGGTAAATAGCGGCATAATGTAACGTGGAAAGGCGAGATGTGAATCGCGGATTTTCTCTCTGTCTGGCTTCCACTTTACCAGCGCATTTTTTGGCGAGTCTTTGTACCAGGCCAGCGCGACTCATACCGGCTAAGGTTCCGGCTTTCGCCTGAACTTTAGGCCTACAACACCAAACCAAATTAAGTTGGGGAAATATAATGTTCCAGCAAGAAGTTACCATCACTGCACCAAACGGCCTTCACACCCGCCCTGCTGCTCAGTTCGTTAAAGAAGCGAAAGCGTTCTCTTCTGAGATCACCGTGACCTCTAACGGCAAATCTGCCAGCGCGAAAAGCCTGTTCAAGCTGCAGACTCTGGGTCTGACTCAGGGTACTGTTGTAACCCTGTCTGCTGAAGGTGAAGATGAGCAGAAAGCGGTTGAGCATCTGGTTAAACTGATGGCCGAGCTCGAGTAATCACGGTCGTTTTTCCATCATCCAGCGTAACGCTCTGGCTGAATATATCCGCGTTGCTCCCTGCCACACAGCGGCAGGATAAAAGTAAACGGATATACTGTAGGTATCTTGATCGCGGACAGCATGTCCGCGTTATCGCTTTAATAAAATATCCAGAAGCTGACAAGACAGGCCACAGGCACAGCCAGGCTCGCTGAGTGAATTAACCGATGCAGTCATCAGCGGTTCATCGCCTTCGATGATTATCAGAGACAGGAAAGGTAGGGTTATGATTTCAGGCATTTTAGCATCACCGGGTATCGCTTTCGGCAAGGCTCTTCTGTTGAAAGAAAATGAAATTGTCATCAACCGGAAAAAGATTTCTGCCGATCAGTGCGATCAGGAAGTTCAGCGTTTTCTTGATGGTCGTAAAAAAGCTGCCGTGCAGCTGGAAGCGATCAAAATCAAAGCCGGGGAAACCTTCGGTGAAGAGAAAGAAGCGATCTTCGAAGGCCACATTATGTTGCTGGAAGATGAAGAGCTTGAGCAGGAAATCATTACCCTGATCAAAGACGAGCACGCTACCGCTGATGCTGCCGCCTATTCCGTCATTGAAGGCCAGGCTAAAGCCCTGGAAGAGCTCGACGATGAATACCTGAAAGAGCGTGCCGCAGACGTCCGCGACATCGGTAAACGCCTGCTGCAGAATATCCTGGGCCTGCACATCGTTGATCTGAGTGCAATCAATGAAGAAGTGCTGCTGATTGCCAAAGATCTGACCCCGTCAGAAACCGCACAGCTGAACCTGAACAAGGTGCTGGGCTTTATCACCGATATCGGTGGCCGTACCTCACACACCTCCATCATGGCGCGCTCTCTGGAGCTGCCGGCCATCGTGGGTACCGGTGATGTGACCAGCCAGATTAAAAACGACGACTTCGTGATTCTGGATGGTGTAAACAACAAAGTTTACATCAACCCAACGGCTGACGTGATTGATGAACTGAAGGCGGTTGCCCATCAGTACACGTCTGAAAAGAACGAGCTGGCCAAGCTGAAAGACCTGCCGGCGATCACCCTTGATGGTCATCAGGTTGAAGTCTGCGCCAACATCGGGACCGTGCGTGACGTTGCCGGTGCCGAGCGTAACGGTGCTGAAGGCGTGGGCCTGTACCGTACCGAATTCCTGTTTATGGACCGCGACTCGCTGCCGTCTGAAGACGAGCAGTTCCAGGCGTACAAAGCCGTAGCCGAAGCCGTCGGCGCGCAGGCGGTGATTGTGCGTACCATGGATATCGGCGGTGACAAAGATCTGCCGTATATGAACCTGCCGAAAGAGGACAACCCGTTCCTCGGCTGGCGCGCGATCCGTATCGCCATGGACCGTACCGAAATTCTGCATGCGCAGCTGCGTGCCATTCTGCGGGCTTCCGCGTTTGGTAAACTGCGCATCATGTTCCCGATGGTGATTTCCGTTGAGGAAGTGCGCTTCCTGAAGAACGAACTGGAAACCCTGAAAGCCCAGCTGCGTGAAGAAGGCAAAGCCTTCGACGAGAGCATTGAAGTGGGTATCATGGTGGAAACACCAGCGTCCGCGGTGATTGCGCACCATCTGGCAAAAGAAGTTGATTTCTTTAGTATTGGGACAAACGATCTGACGCAGTATACTCTGGCTGTCGATCGTGGTAACGATCTAATCTCCCATCTCTACAATCCGATGTCTCCATCCGTTCTGACGCTGATCAAGCAGGTTATTGATGCTTCTCACGCAGAAGGTAAGTGGACCGGTATGTGCGGTGAGCTGGCAGGCGATGAACGTGCTACACTACTGCTATTGGGAATGGGGCTGGATGAATTCAGCATGAGTTCCATTTCTATTCCACGCATCAAAAAAATTATTCGTAATACGAATTTTGAAGACGCGAAGGCGCTAGCAGAGCAGGCTCTGGCACAACCAACAGCGGACGAGTTGATGAACCTGGTCAACAAGTTCATTGAAGAAAAGACACTCTGCTAAGGCCCGGAGACGGCTGGCCCAATATTACTGCTTAGGAGAAGAACATGGGTTTGTTTTCAAAACTTTTTGGCGATAAGTCAGATTCTGCATCCGGCGCGATTGAAATCGTTGCCCCCCTGTCAGGTGAAATCGTCAATATCGAAGACGTACCGGACGTAGTGTTTGCAGAGAAAATTGTTGGCGACGGTATCGCTATCAAACCTTCTGGCAATAAAATGGTGGCTCCCGTTGATGGCACCATCGGTAAAATTTTCGAAACCAATCATGCGTTTTCCATCGAGTCCGACAGCGGTATTGAGCTGTTCGTTCACTTTGGTATTGATACGGTAGAGCTGAAAGGCGAAGGCTTTAAGCGCATCGCTGAAGAAGGTCAGAAAGTGAAGAAAGGTGACGTGGTCATCGAATTCGACCTGCCTTTACTGGAAGAGAAAGCGAAATCAACGCTGACCCCGGTTGTCATCTCAAACATGGACGAAATCAAAGAGCTGACCAAGCTGACCGGCAGCGTGACCGTCGGTGAGACACCGGTTATCCGTATCAAGAAGTAAGACACAGATACCACCAGAAAGCCCCCTGAGCAATCAGGGGGCTTTTTTTATGGCTGGCTGTCGGTGAGTGCGTCGCGCAGCGTCAGCGACACGGCAGGTGAATCCATTAAGTCCAGCTGCTGCTCCAGATGGAGTAAGTGTTCTAGCATCAGCGCGCGGGCAGCATCACCCTGCCCCGCCCTCAGCGCATCCAGCACGGCACAGTGCTCATCACACTGCGATGCCGGCGTGTCATTGCGCTGATAAAGCGCGACAATCAGTGAACTGCGCACCATCAGGTTCGCCAGAATTTCACTCAGTACCTGGTTATCGCTGATTTTTGCCAGCAGCAGATGAAAAGCGCTCAGCTCGCGAATGATATTGCGGCGATCTCCGCTGACCAGCGCACGCTGTTCCGCCTGCTGATGCGCCTCAATCTCCGCACTGAACTGCGCCAGTTTCTCCACGCTGATCCCGGCGATAATCGCATCCTCTACCGCCCGACGGGCGATAAACACCTCACGCGCCTCTCTGGCACAGGGCTGCGACACCTTTGCACCGCGATTCGGCGAGATCGTGACGATATGCTGCAGGGCCAGGCGCTGCAGCGCCGCCTGAACATGATTACGGTTTGCTGAAAGGACCTCGACAATCTGGGCCTCAATCAACCGTGTACCGGGCCTGAGCCGGTGCTGGGCGATAGCAATCGATAATGCGTCAACGATACGTTGAACTTCCTGCTGCCTGCCGCTGGCCAAACTGCTCATGCCTTAACCTCAAATCTGAAATATCATCCATCGCCGTCACGAAACAGGCGCAGGGTTTAAACCACCCAGTGCGGCAGCCGAAGCGTCAGCTCCAGCCCCCCTTCGCGGGCATTGATGGCTTTGACTTCGCCCTGATGCGCCATCACCACCTTGCGGACAATCGACAGGCCAAGGCCATATCCCTTACCGGAAAGCGGCGAACTGACGCGCACAAACGGGTCGAAAATACTGGAAAGCTTATCCGGCTCCACGCCTGGCCCCTGATCGCGCACGATAATCGTCAGCCATGCCCCCTCCTGGCGCAGCGTAATGGTCACCTGCTGCCCCTGAATGGAGAAGCGCAGCGCGTTACGCACTACGTTCTCGACGGCAGAGCGAATCAGGTTCGCATCCCCTTTCACCGTGTAATCCTGCTGCGAATCCGCATTGAGCAGAATTTCCACGCCGGGGACCTGGGCCTCATAGCGCGCATCGTTGGTGACCGCTTCCAGCAGGCCGAGCAGGTCAAAATACTGCTCATCGGGGATCTTCTGCTGCTCGGCGCGGGAGAGCGACAGCAGCTCGCCGATCATTTTGTCCAGCCGCCGGGCCTCTTCATCAATGCGGTCCAGCGAGCTTTCCACCGAGGCGGGCGTCTGCCGCGCCAGTCCGGTTGCCAGCTGCAGTCTGGCCAGCGGCGATCTCAGCTCGTGGGAGACATCATGCAGCAGCTCCTCGCGGGCGCTGACCAGCACCGACAGGCGTTCAACCATTGCATCAAAATCGCTGGCCACCGCCGACAGTTCATCGTGACGGCGGCGCATTTTAGGGTACAGCCGCACCGAAAGATCGCCGGTCGATACCCGGGCAAAACCCTCCCGCAGCTGTCGCATCGGGCGCGTCAGGTTCCAGGCAAGAAACAGGCTGAACAGCAGCCCGCAGAAACCACCGACGATAAACAGCGGCTCGGGCATATTGAGAATACTGCGGGGATGGCGGTTCATCTGGCTGTCGCGGCGCAGCCCGGCCACGTCGTAACGTAGCTGGTAGTAGTTGCCGTCGGCTCCGGTTACCCATTCCACCACCTGCTGGGGAAACTCACGGGAGGCCATATCGCGGCTCAGCTCATCCTTGGGCACATTCAGCGGCAGGGCGTCGACCTGCTGAACCGAGAAGAAGCGGCGATCGCTGTCGGGCCAGTCGATCATCATATCCCGCAATGCCTCCGGCCCGCCGTTTTGCAGCACCGATACAGCCGAGGTCATTTGCAGATTAACGATGCGGCGGGCTGCCAGGTTTTCCGGCGGCTCGCGATGATTGCCATACAGGCTGAAACCCAGCCACATCAGCTGGGTAATCGCAATGTAGGTCAGCCAGAAACCCAGCAGGATCTTCCAGAACAGGAAACCGCGAAATCGCGAGGTCATCGGATGCGGTAGCCGATGCTGCGTACCGTTTCGATATTGATCGTATCGTTAGTCAGTGCAGCCAGCTTCTGGCGAATATTGCTGATATGAACGTCCACGCTGCGGTCATAGGCTTCACGCGGGCGGCCCAGGCCTTTCTCAGACAGCTCATCTTTTGACACCACGCGGTCCGGCGCACGCAGCAGTAAATCAAGCAGGTTGAATTCAGAGGCGGTGAGATCGAACGGCTTATTCTGCCATTCGCTGATGCGGGTGGCCGGATTGAGCGTCAGCGCTCCCCAGCTAATCACGTCCTTGTTTTCCACCGCGGCGGGCTGCTCTTCAACGCGGCGCAGTACCGCGCGCAGGCGGGCGACCAGCTCACGGGGATAGCAGGGCTTCGGCATGTAGTCATCGGCACCCATTTCCAGGCCGATCACGCGATCGATGTTGTCCCCTTTCGCCGTCAGCATAATCACCGGCAGGCGGCTGTTCTGCCGCACCTGGCGCAGCACGTCAATCCCGCTCATATCGGGCAGCATAATATCGAGGATCATCGCGCTGTATTCGCCGGACAGCGCACCGGTTACGCCCGCTTTACCGGTCAGCACCAGCGAGGCATCAAACCCTTCGGCAATAAGATACTGACTGAGCATGGTGCCCAGCTCAAGGTCGTCATCAACGAGTAAAATTTTCATCGGGGATCTCTTAGTGATACAGCCGCTATTTTCGCCTGTCCGAAAATAATCCGCAGCCGGTTTTACCTAATCCTTACAGTATGGCAAATCCGGCAGTGAACGTACGGCGGGTTTTGAGCCCCCGAATGGCAAAAAATTCCGCACGGTGAAAAAAATCGTCGCGAAATCAGTACACGCCGGTGGAGAGATAACGGTCGCCGCGATCGCAAACGATCGCCACCACCACACTGCCGGGGTTCGCCTGAGCAATACGCAGCGCACCAGCCACCGCGCCGCCGGAGCTGACGCCGCAGAATACACCCTCGCGCCGGGCCAGCTGCCGCATGGTATCTTCCGCTTCCCGCTGCGACATATCCATGACGTCATCGACCAGCTCCGGGCGAAAAATACCGGGTAAATAGGCCTGCGGCCAGCGGCGGATACCGGGGATACTGCTGCCCTCGGAAGGCTGCAGGCCGATGATTTGTACACTTTCACTCTGCTCTTTCAGGAAGCGGCTGACGCCGGTAATCGTACCGGTGGTCCCCATGCTGGAGACGAAATGCGTGACCCGGCCTTCAGTCTGCTGCCAGATTTCCGGGCCGGTGGTGCGATAGTGGCCCAGCGGATTATCGGCGTTATTAAACTGATCGAGCACCTTACCCTCGCCGCGTGCCGCCATTTCACTGGCGAGATCGCGTGCGCCCTCCATGCCCTGCTCGCGGCTGACCAGAATCAGCTCGGCGCCGTAGGCGCGCATCGCCGCCTGGCGCTCAATGCTCATATTATCCGGCATCAGCAGCTTGAGAACGTAGCCTTTCATCGCCGCGATCATCGCCAGCGCAATGCCGGTATTGCCGCTGGTCGCTTCAATCAGCACATCGCCTGGCTGGATCTCCCCGCGCAGCTCGGCCTGCTGGATCATCGACAGCGCCGCACGATCCTTCACCGATCCGGCGGGATTATTGCCTTCCAGCTTCAGCCAGATTTCGCTGCCGTTATCCGGGCCAAGGCGCTGAAGCTTAATCAGCGGAGTGTTACCAATGGTCTGTTCGAGAGTGGTCAATGTCCGGTTCCAGGCATGAAATGACAGGGGCCGGAAAAATCCAGCCCCTGTGGGTAAAAGAGTCAGCTAAGAAAAATATCAGGCGCTTTGCGCAAAGGCAACGGGTCTCAGCGGCGTATCACCATTATACAGGCGCGCCTGCTGCAGTCCGACAAACAGGCGCTCGCCGCGAACGGGCGTCGACTGCTCGCCTTCCAGCACCACGGTGACCGGCTCGCTGCTCCAGCCCGCAGGCTGAACCACCAACTGCCAGTAGTGGCCGCGCGGGCTGACTTCCAGAATCTGCACCGGCAGCGGCGTTTGCAGGCTGCTCTGGCGGCTGACGTCGATTTCCCACGGGCGCAGGAACAGCTCCACTTTGCCCTGATGCGCAGAGGCGTAGCCCAGCGGCCACTGATGTGCGCCGACGTGGAACTGCGAACCGTGAATTTCACCGTCAAAGCGGTTCACTTCGCCGAGGAACTCCAGCACAAAGCGGGTGGCAGGGTCGCGCCACACTTCGTCCGGCGTGCCCACCTGCTCGATATTGCCCTGGCTCATCACCACCACGCGATCGGCGACTTCCATCGCTTCTTCCTGGTCGTGGGTCACAAAGACGCTGGTGAACTTCAGCTCTTCATGCAGCTGACGCAGCCAGCGGCGCAGCTCTTTACGTACCTGCGCATCCAGCGCGCCGAACGGCTCATCCAGCAGCAGAATCTGTGGTTCAACCGCCAGCGCACGGGCCAGCGCCACGCGCTGTTTCTGACCGCCGGAGAGCTGTGCCGGGAAGCGCCCGGCAAGATGGGACAGCTGCACCATCTCCAGCAGGCGGGTGACTTTCTGTTTAATTTCCGCCGCCGACGGGCGCTCGCGGCGTGGCAGCACCGTCAGGCCAAAGGCGATGTTGTCGAACACCGTCATATGGCGGAACAGCGCGTAGTGCTGGAAAACGAAGCCTACCTGGCGATCGCGCGCGTGTACGCGGCTGACGTCTTTGCCGTGGAAGCTCAGGCGGCCGCTGTTCTGATTCTCCAGCCCGGCGATAATGCGCAGCAGGGTGGTTTTTCCCGAGCCGGACGGCCCCAACAGCGCCACCATCTGCCCGGAAGGGATATCCAGGGAAATATCGTTCAGGACTTTCGTCTTACCGAAGGATTTATTGATGTTACCGATTTCAATGCTCATTATTCCCCTCCTGTTGCAGGCGGTGCTGCTGGCTTTCTAAGCGCCACTGCAGCGCACCTTTCAGAAACAGTGTGACTATCGCCATCAGGGTCAGCAGTCCGGCGGCGGTAAATGCCCCCACGGTGTTGTAATCCTGATGCAGTAATTCTACCTGTAGCGGCAGCGTGTAGGTTTCGCCGCGCACAGAGCCCGAGACGACCGACACGGCACCAAATTCACCGATGGCGCGGGCGTTGGTCAGCACCACGCCGTAGAGCAGCGCCCAGCGGATATTGGGTAGTGTGACGCGCCAGAACATTTTCCAGCCGGATGCGCCCAGCAGCACCGCCGCCTCATCTTCATGGCTGCCCTGGCTCAGCATTACCGGCACCAGCTCGCGAACCACGAATGGACAGGTGACAAAAATGGTGACCATTGCCATCCCCTGCCAGGAGAACATCAGCTGAATGCTGTGAGCATCCAGCCAGCCGCCGACGGGGCCGTTCACGCCCCAGAACAGCAGATACATCAGACCGGCAACCACCGGCGAAACGGCAAACGGGATATCAAACAGCGTCAGCAGCAGCTGGCGGCCCGGGAAGTTAAAACGCGTCACCAGCCAGGCCAGCAGCGTGCCGAATACCAGGTTGACCGGCACGACGATCAGCGCAATCAGCACCGTCAGCCAGATCGAGTGCAGCATATCGCTATCCTGCAGGTTGCTGAACGTCGCCATCAGCCCGCTGGAGAGCGCTTCGGTAAAGATGGCAATCAGCGGCACCACCAGCAGCAGCAGAGAAATCAGCATGCCGAGGCCAATCAGGATCCACTTGCCCCACTGAATGCGTGCGCGACCCACGCCTTTAAATTCGCTGACATCCGCCATTAGTGGCCTCCCAGACGACGGCCAAAGCGGCTTTGTAAGGTGTTAATCGCAAACAGCAGCAGCAGCGACGCGGCAAGGATCACCGAGGCGATGGCGCTGGCCGCCGGATAATCAAATTCCTGCAGGCGGACAAAAATCATCAGCGAGGTCACTTCCGTTTTCCACGCGATGTTGCCGGCGATAAAGATCACCGCGCCAAACTCGCCGAGGCTGCGGGTAAATGACAGCGCGGTTCCCGCCAGCAGTGCCGGAGCGACCTCCGGCAGCACCACGCGGCGGAAGCTCTGCCACGGGGTTGCGCCCAGCGTTTCGGCCGCCTCTTCGTATTCCGGGCCTAACTCTTCCAGCACCGGCTGCACCGTGCGCACCACAAACGGGATGCTGGTAAAGGCCATCGCCACCGCGATACCCAGCCAGGTATAAGAGACTTTAATTCCAAACTGCCCGAGCCACTCGCCGTACCAGCCGTTCACCGAGAACAGGCCCGCCAGCGTCAGGCCCGCCACCGCCGTCGGCAGCGCAAACGGTAAATCCATCAGGCCGTCGAGAATGGCACGCCCCGGAAAGCGATAGCGCGTCAGGATCCACGCCATCAGCATGCCAAAGGCGGCATTGAAAAGGGATGCGACCCCCGCGGCAAGCAGCGTCACTTCATAGGCCGCCACCACCTGGGGATTGGTGATCACTTCCCAGTACTGTGCCAGCGTCATCTGCGACAGCTGCATCAGCAGCGCGCTGATGGGCAGCAGCAAAATTAAACAGGTGAAAAACAGGCTGCTGCCGAGGCTGATGCCAAATCCGGGCAGCACGCGCTTACTGGTTGCAAACATCCGGTTACCGCCCTGCCGCTAACAGCTTGTCCAGCTCGCCGCCGTTGGCGAAGTGAACTTTCATCACCTCTTCCCAGCTGCCGAACGCATCGGAGACGCGGAACAGATCGGTTTGCGGGAAGCGGTCTTTATGCTCGGCCATCAGCTGCGGATTGTTCACCCGATAGTAGAACTGGGTAATAATCTGCTGCGCCGCAGGCGTGTAGAGATAGTTCAGATAGGCTTTCGCCGCATCGGTGGTTTTGTTGCTTTCGGTATTTTTATCGACCCACGCCACCGGGAATTCAGCCAGGATATTGGTTTTTGGCACGATCACTTCGTAACCGTCCTTTTCGTACTGATTACGGATAGTGTTCACTTCCGACTCAAAGCTGATCAGCACGTCACCCAGGCCGCGATCGACGAAGCTGGTCGTGGCTCCACGGCCGCCGGTATCAAACACCTCGACGTTTTTCAGGAACTGGGTCATGAATTTTTCGGTTTTGGCTTTATCTTTGCCGTCGGCACGATCCGCCGCGCCCCATGCCGCCAGATAGGTATAGCGTGCATTACCCGAGGTTTTCGGATTAGGGAAGATCAGCTTAACGTCGTCACGCACCAGATCGTTCCAGTCGTGGATATTCTTAGGGTTTCCCTTACGCACCAGGAAGGCCATGGTGGAATAGAACGGTGAGCTACTGTTCGGCAGGCGCTGCTGCCAGTCAGCCGGGATCAGCTTGCCTTTATCGTGCAGTACCTGCACGTCGGTCACCTGGTTGTAGGTCACCACATCGGCTTTCAGCCCCTGCAGGATAGCCAGCGCCTGGCGGGAAGAACCGGCGTGGGACTGCTTGATGGTCAGCTTGTCGCCCGGATGCTGTTCATCCCACTGTTTTTCAAACGGTGCATTCAGGGCGGTAAACAACTCGCGAGAGACATCATAAGAGCTGTTCAACAGCTCCGTGGCCTGCGCGGCACCGGCAAGCAGTAACGAGAAAGCAGTCGCGCTGACTAATTTTTTCACCGTCGGTAACGTCATGTAGCACCCTGAAGAGAGATGGAAAGGCTTACGCCTGAAGTGCCTTCAGTTTATTTATAACCCGGGTAAAAGCTGTAACGGTTTTATATACCGTTTGGTGATTTGCAAGCAGAAAACGCTATAAGGGTGTGGAATTGATTATGCAGTGGGCGGGAATGCTCTGCCGAAAATGAGACTGGTGAGCACTGCGGTGAGTTGCATAAGCTCCTGCTTTAAAACGCCGGGACAGGAATCTCCCCGGCATCTGATAAAACGCGGTAGCCGATGCTTGCGCGGCGGCTGCAAACAACATGACAACAGTCTTTATCCGGCCCAGCGGAAAGCAACAGCGCCGGAGGCAACACGGCTTACAGCGCGGCCAGCTGCGACAGCGACGGCGCGTAAAAGTAGCTGCCGGTGAGGGGTTTAGTAAAGCGCAGCATCGCATCATATTTGCCGTCCGCTTCCCCAAACATGCTCAGCAGCTGCTGCTCGATGTTATACAGCGTCGCGCAGTAGGCGAGGAAGAACAGGCCGTTAACGCCGCTGGCGGTGCCGTAAGGCAGACTCTGGCGCAAAATCTTCAGCCCTTTCCCCTCTTCTTTCAGATCGACGCGGGCCACGTGCGAGGTGGCCGGGCGGGCATCGCCTTCCAGCTCTTCGTTGCTCTCTTTGGTGCGGCCCATAATCTGCTCCTGCTTTTCCACCGCCAGGCGGTTAAACATTTTCAGATTGTGCTGCCAGCGCTGGCTGAGCACATAGCTGCCGCCCGCGTTCTCGCCGCTGGCAATAATCGCTACCGCTTCACGCTGCTCGCCCTGCGGATTTTCCGTGCCGTCAACGAAGCCGCTGAGATCGCGTTCCTCCACCCAGCGGAAGCCGTGAGTTTCCTCTTCAATACGGATGGCGTCGCCAAAGGCAGCCAGCGCGGCCTGAGCCAGGCTGAAATTCACATCGTGGCGCAATGACTGAATATGAATAAGCAGATCGCGCTGGGTAGCGGGGGCGATGCCTTTGCCCAGCGGCTGGAAGTCTTTCAGCTCTGCGGTGCTGTTAGCCGGGCTGAGGTCGTTCCACAGGCCGCTGCCGAAGGCAATCACCGCGCCCAGCCCCGCATCGGAATAACGCTCCTGCAGCAGTGAAAGCTGCTGAAGGAAAAGGTGGCAGCCGCTACGTATCGCGGCAATATCACCCTGGCACATGGCTTCAAGATAAATAGCAAAACGGCGGTGTTCTAACAAAATCCCGCTCTGGAAATCTGACATGCTGTTAGCTCCTGGCTTTCAGGTTATATCTGGTCGGTTTTTAGGCCAGTATGATACCTGAAGGCAGCGCCAGGAGCCTGCTTAAGCGCAAGATAAATGTGGTTTTTAGTCGGCGTTCTGGCTGTGCCAGATAATTTTACTCACCGTCCAGTTTTTCAGCGTGTCATCCGCCGGCATCAGCCCCTCAGGCCCGTGCCAGTCGCCGCTGAACACATAGCTGATATGCTGGCTGTTCGGTGCGCGGCACTCTACGTTCTGGCGATCCGAGCCGGTGCCCTTTTTACAGGACTCAAACGCCTTGCTGAACAGATCGCTGAAGCGGGTGCCAATTTTCACGCCGCTGTCGGTTGCCACATCCTTATCCATTACCTCAATGCGGCTGACGGTAGTGCGACCGCTCAGCTCCATCTGAACCTGCTTGCTGTCATCCAGCGCCTGCCAGAAGGAAACTACGCTACCGTCGACCATGCGCATACCGTTACGCAGCGTATACTGTCCCTTCAGCCCCTCCTCGATCGCTTTCTGCTGCAGCGGCGTGCTGCCGTTTACGCCGCCCACGCCCTGCTCGGTCACCTGAAGCGAGGAGCCAAACCAGTTAACGGGATTCAGGCCGGACCAGGACCAGGATACCGGGTTCCACCAGGTGGACTGGCTGGCGCCGCCCGTCTGACTGCCGGATCCGGCGCAGCCCGCCAGTAAAAGAGTGGCGATCAGTAG
The DNA here is from genome assembly GCF_037450285.1 of Erwinia sp. SLM-02. NCBI lineage: Bacteria > Pseudomonadati > Pseudomonadota > Gammaproteobacteria > Enterobacterales > Erwiniaceae > Erwinia > Erwinia sp. SLM-02. The sequence continues at coordinate 2,647,450 of NZ_JAQISN010000001.1, forward strand.
CGCCGGGCGAAGATTATTCATTACAACTCCTGGATTCAGTAGCAAAACGTCCGAACTGCTTTGAGTCGCGGATTGCCAAAAAGTTTAACCGGCGGGACGGATGTCGCTAGTGATTTTGCGTTGGATCAAAACAATCCGCCAGCCGCCGCTGACGCCACAGGGCAAGCAGGCCCAGCACATCAAGCAGAGAGACAAACATCACCAGCGGTGAGCTGAGATCGTCCTGCTGCCAAAGCGACACGCCCTGCAGAAGCAGCATCACCGCCAGCGTGGCCATCAGCACCCAGCGCAACGCCTGCCAGAGCCGAGGCAGCCGCTGGCGATAGCCGGTCAGCAACAGGCCGACTGCCGCCGGCACACCCAGCCCCAGGCCGAGCCAGAAGGTGTGCGTATCGGGATAGAACAGCTCAAGCAGCGCAGTACCCTGCTGACGCGAAGCGCCGGCCATCACGAACAGCACCCAGGTGCGCGCCTGCAATAATAGAATCGCCCAGAAGCTCAGCGGCAGGCGCAGCTGGCCACGAGCGTCGTAGTCATCGGGGGTGTATTTCAGCATAAAGATCGGGGGAATCAGTACTCGCGATCTTCAATAAGCCGCTTACCCAGCAGCACGCTGTCAACGGTTTCATAGTCCAGCTTCTCGTAAAAGCCCTGCACCGCGTCGTTCTCTTCCCGCACCATCACGTGGATCTTCGGGCAACCCCGTGCAATCAGCTTTTTCTCCAGCCGGTTAATCAGCGCGTTGGCAAAGCCACGGCCCTGATAGTCGGGATGAACGCCAAGATAATAGGCCGAACCGCGGTGACCATCGTAGCCGCCCATAATCGAGCCAACGATTTCGCCACCGACGACAGCCACCAGGAACAGGTCAGGATCGTGGTTCTGTTTGCGTTCAATATCCATCTCAGGATCGTTCCAGGGACGTAACAAATCGCAACGCTCCCAAAGGGTAATCACTTCTTCAAAATCATCCTGCCGAAATACGCGGATTTCCATGGGAATAGACCTAAGGTTAAGCATAATCTGCTGATTATCACGCATTCTTCTGCTGGTGCAAGCCTGACGATTGCGTACGGATAAAAAAATAATAAAAACGTCATTAGCATGCTGAAATAAAAAGTAAAAAGATGAAATAGCTCACTTCTCGCCGCCCGGGCATTGTTACGATATAACAATAAGCACTTTTTGCTTCAGGATTATCTTATGAAAAAGATTGTTCAGCTCCGGCCACTCAGCTCGCGTCGGCAGTTTATCCTTTCCAGCCTGGCACTGATGCTGATGGCACGCAAATCAGTACAGGCTAAGGAGGAGGATGTCACCCTCAGGGTCACCTCCCACCCGCAGCAGGCGCCAGTTTCACCGCATCCTCCGCGCCCTGCCAGCGGCAAAAAAATTGTGATGATCGATCCCGGGCACGGCGGTATTGATTCCGGTGCGGTGGGGCAGGAAGGATCGGAAGAGAAGCATATCGTTCTGGAAATCGCTAACCATATCCGCCATCTGCTGAGCGAGCATCCGCATATTGATGTGCGCCTGACGCGTGAGACCGACCATTTCATCCCGCTCGGCGAGCGCGTGGAGATTGCCCACCAGCACGGCGCGGATCTGTTTATGTCAGTACATGCCGACGGCTTTACCAGCCCCGCCGCTAACGGCGCTTCGGTGTTTGCGCTTTCCAATCGCGGCGCCAGCAGCACCATGGCGAAGTATCTGTCAGAAAAAGAGAATGCCGCCGATAACGTGGGCGGCGTGGAAGTGGCCACCAAAGACCGCTATTTGCAGCAGGTGCTGTTCGATCTGGTGCAGACCGACACCATTAAAAACAGCCTGACGTTGGGCAGGCACGTGCTCAATCAGATCCGTCCGATGCATCACCTGCACAGCCAGCACACCGAACAGGCGGCATTTGCCGTGCTGAAGTCGCCCTCCATTCCTTCCGTACTGGTTGAAACCTCGTTTATTACCAATCCGCAGGAGGAAAAGCTGCTGGGAACCACCGCGTTTCGTCAGAAGATAGCCGGGGCGATCGCTGACGGCATTGTCAGCTTTTTTAATGAGTATGATACGGGCAGGCGCATGGGCTGAGGTATACTCCGTCGGTCTTTATGCTAAAAGGTTAACTCATGAACGTACCTGATATCGCCGTGGTCAAACGGTTCCTGCTGGAACTGCAGGATAACATTTGCCAGCAGCTGTCCCTGGCGGACGGCAGCGCCAGCTTTACCGAAGACGGCTGGGAGCGCCCCGGCGGCGGCGGCGGGCGCAGTCGTGTTCTGCGTAACGGCAGCGTTTTTGAGCAGGCCGGGGTCAACTTTTCACACGTTCATGGCGACGCGATGCCCGCTTCGGCCACCGCCCATCGTCCCGAGCTGGCCGGCCGCAGCTTCCAGGCGTTAGGCGTGTCGCTGGTGATCCACCCTGAAAATCCTTATGTACCGACCAGCCACGCCAACGTGCGCTTCTTTATTGCCGAAAAACCCGGCGCGGATCCGGTCTGGTGGTTTGGCGGCGGTTTCGATCTGACACCGTTCTACGGTTTCGAAGAGGATGCGGTGCACTGGCATCAGACCGCTTTCGATCTGTGCCAGCCGTTCGGCAAAGACGTCTATCCCCGCTACAAGAAGTGGTGTGACGATTACTTCTATCTGAAGCACCGCGACGAACAACGCGGCATCGGCGGCCTGTTTTTTGACGATCTCAATACGCCGGACTTTGACAACGGCTTCTGCTTTATGCAGGCGGTGGGCAACGGCTTCCTGGACGCCTATCTGCCGATTGTCGCACGCCGTAAAGCGCTGGTATGGGGCGATCGCGAGCGTCAGTTCCAGCTTTATCGCCGTGGCCGCTATGTTGAATTTAATCTGGTGTGGGATCGCGGCACGCTGTTTGGCCTGCAAACCGGTGGCCGTACCGAATCCATTCTGATGTCGATGCCGCCGCTGGTCCGCTGGGAATATGATTACCAGCCGGAAGAAGGCAGCCCGGAAGCCGCGCTTTATCGCGACTTCCTGCCGGTGAAAGACTGGCTTAAACGTGATTGAATGACTGAGTGATTGCGATAGTGGAAGGCCGACAGAATTACCGCGAATTCCATCGGCCTCCACTTTTGCTCCGCAACTAAATGAACCTACGGACGCCCTGATTTACCACTTACAGCGGTGCCGTCTGCGCTTCCACTACCGCCAGCGCCACCATATTCACAATGCGCCGCACCGATGAGATAGGCGTCAGCACGTGTACCGGTTTGGCAATGCCCATCAGTACCGGCCCCACCGTCACCCCGTCCGAGCAGGAAACGCGCAGCAGGTTATAGCTGATCCGCGCCGCCTCGACGTTCGGCATAATCAGAATATTGGCCGCCCCTTTCAGCGGGCTGTCCGGCATCAGGTCATTGCGGATACTCTCCACCAGTGCCGCATCACCGTGCATTTCCCCATCGATTTCCAGATCGGGCGCACGCGCCTTCACCAGCGCAAGGGTTTGACGCATTTTGCAGGCCGCCGGCGCGTCAGAAGCCCCGAAGCTGGAGTGGGACAGCAATGCCACCTTAGGCTCAATACCGAAGCGGCGCACGGTTTCCGCCGCCATCAGCGTCAGTTCGGCAAGCTGCTCCGGCGTCGGGTCTTCATTGACGTAGGTATCGGCAATAAACGTGTTTCCGCTCGGCAGCTCCAGCGCGTTCATCGCCCCGGCAACCTTTACGTCACCGCGGAAGCCAAAAATCTTCTCAACCACGGCATAATGCTCTTTATAGTCGCCGATGGTGCCGCAGATCATCGCGTCCGCCTCGCCGCGGTGAACCATAATGGCCCCGATCAGCGTTGGATTACCGATAACCGCGCGCTGTGCCTGCTGAGGGGAGACACCGCGGCGTTTCATAATCTGATAATACTCGCCCCAGTACTCTTTAAAGCGCGGATCCGATTCATTGTTGACCACCTCAAAATCTTTCCCCAGCTCGATTTTCAGCCCCAGCTTCTGCAGGCGCATTTCGATCACGCTCGGGCGACCAATCAGAATCGGTTTCGCCAGCCCCAGCGTGACCAGCTCCTGGGTCGCGTGCAGCACCCGGGCTTCTTCACCTTCGGCCAGCACCACGCGTTTGGGATCCTTGCGCGCCTGTGAGAACACCGGCTTCATAAACAGATTGGTTTTATAGACAAACTCGGTGAGTTTTTCGCGATAGGCGTCAAAGTCGGTAATCGGCCTGCGCGCCACGCCGGAATCCATCGCCGCTTTGGCCACTGCCGGTGCAATCTGCACAATCAGGCGCGGGTCGAACGGTTTTGGGATCAGATATTCCGGCCCGAAGGAGAGTTCCTGATCGCCGTAGGCTGACGCCACGACATCGCTTTGCTCGGCCAGCGCCAGGTCGGCAATGGCGTGCACTGCCGCCAGCTTCATCTCTTCATTAATCGCCGTGGCACCCACATCCAGCGCACCGCGGAAGATAAACGGGAAGCATAAAACGTTGTTCACCTGGTTTGGGTAATCAGAACGACCGGTGCAGATGATCGCGTCCGGACGCACTTCCTTCGCCAGCGGCGGCAGAATTTCCGGCTCCGGGTTAGCCAGCGCGAGGATCAGCGGATCGCGCGCCATTTTTTTCACCATCTCCGGGGTCATCACTTTCGGCCCGGAGCAGCCAAGGAAAATATCGGCATCGGCAATCACATCATCCAGCGTGCGCTTGCCGCTATCCACCACCGCATAGGCCGCTTTGGTTTCTGCCATATTGGCTTCGCGCCCCTGATAGATCACGCCTTTCGAATCACAGACCACGATATTGTGCTTCTGCATCCCCAGCGCCACCAGCAGGTTCATACAGGCAATAGCCGATGCACCGGCACCGGAAACCACCAGCCGCACGTCGGAAATTGTCTTCTTCACCACGCGCAGGCCGTTCAGCACTGCAGCGGTACAGATAATCGCGGTGCCGTGCTGATCGTCATGGAACACCGGAATTTTCATCCGCTCGCGTAGCTTCTGCTCAATATAGAAACACTCCGGCGCTTTAATGTCTTCCAGGTTAATGCCGCCAAAAGTGGGTTCCAGCGCCGCCACAACATCGATAAGCTTGTCCGGATCCAGCTCATCGACTTCGATATCAAACACATCAATCCCGGCGAACTTTTTAAACAGCACGCCTTTGCCTTCCATCACCGGCTTACTGGCCAGCGCGCCAATATTACCCAGCCCCAGCACCGCGGTACCGTTAGAAATTACCGCAACCAGGTTCGCACGGGCGGTGTATTTATCCGCCGCCTGCGGATCCTCAGCGATTTCAAGGCAGGGTGCCGCCACGCCGGGAGAATAGGCCAGGGCCAAATCGCGCTGCGTGGCCAGCGGCTTGGTAGGGGAAACCTGAATTTTGCCCGGAACGGGAAACTGATGAAAATCGAGCGCACTCTGTTTTAACTGGTCGTCCATTAACGCGTTCCTTTTTCTGTAGGTACAAACGTCCCAGTATAGAAGTGGCAAAGCAGTGAAAAACTTGAGGCAGCCCACATCGTTGATACCGCGTGGGCGGAAAAACAGGCAGTTCGTGCGTTAAATGTGATGAGTGAGAGCGGACCGTCTGGTTCAGTCCGCCAGAGCAGCAGGTTATTTGGTCATATTCAACAGGGTACGGATATTCTGCGCTGTGGTGGCGATAATATCGATAGCACCGGTTCGCAGCGCGCCGAGGATCGCCATCGCCTTGGTGTTTTCAGAAGCAACAGCAATAACGCAGGGGATTTTGCGCAGCTCGTCGATGCTCAGGCCAATCACCCGATCGTTCATCACCGTATCCACATGCTGCCCCTGGGCGTTGAAGAAGTCGTAGCCCGCCACATCGCCAATGACGCCCTGATTCAGGCTGGCATCGATAATCTCGTGAGGCGTAAACCAGCCCAGTTTCACCATATAGCTGTTTTCGTTCATGTCGCCAATGCCCACCAGCGCCACGTCAGCCTTGCGGGCGCGGTCCAACGTCTCTTTGATGGTGCCGTTTTGCATGAAGGCATCTTTAAGCGCCCGATTTTCGACATAGGCCGGGGCATACAGCGTTTCGCTGATACCGCCGAACTTTTTCGCCAGCCGGCGGCTGATATGGTCAGCATTAATCGCATCGCCGGGCCGGTGAGTTCCGCCGATACCGCTGATGAAATGGCAGTTGCGATTGGGTACGCTACCGGGATGATCGGCTACGGCGGCCACATTGCGCCCCTGACCCACTGCCACGACCGCGTTATCTTTTAAGGTCTGCGAAAGATGCATCGCCACCAGCGCCGCAACCTGCCGCCGCTGCTCTTCATCGTCGTGATGGTCAAGCGCAATGAGCGCACGCTGCAGCGAAAAACGTTCGAGCAGCTGCTGCTCCAGCCGGGTACTGAATACCGGATGATAACGCACGTTGATTTCAACGATGCCCTCTTCCTTCGCACGCTTTAACAGACGCCCGACTTTGATGCGGGAGATACCGAACTTTCGCGCAATCTCTTCCTGGGTAATCTCGTCCTGATAGTAAGCGACAGCGATTTCTGTCAGCAGCTCGGTATCCTGAGATAGCGTGTTTTTTTCCATCCGGGCAGTCGTCTCTCTGTCTGAGTCGTGCTGTTTGCGCAGGGGTATTCCTGCCGCGATCAACGTCAATTATCACACAAAGAGCGGCATTCAGCCGCTCCTGATGCGCGTGACGGGCTGCTAATTTATACCATTTTACGGCCCGCACAGATCGGATTTTTCTTGCCCTGCCGCTCAGGCCACTTCAGCCAGCAGCTGCTGCCGGGCGGTGGCCGCCATCTGTTCCAGCAGCAGGCAGCAGGATACCGCTCCGGCATCCAGCACGCCGCGTGAACGTTCGCCCAGCCGGCTGGCGCGTCCGATCTTCGCCACCAGTTCTTTCGTGGAGTCACGGCCCTCACGGGCGGCTTCACGCATCGCCTGCAGCATCGCCGGATAGCCTTCAGCCGCTCGGCGTTCGGCCGTCTCAACCGCCGGGATCAGGGTATCCATCAGGCATTTGTCGCCTACGCCCGCCTCGCTGATATCCTGCAGCTCCGTCAGCCCCGCCCGCAGCATAGCGGCAAAATCATCAACGGTCAGAGAGGATTTGCTGCGAATATTATCCGCCATCCCCATAAAAAAACTGCCGTACAGCGGCCCCATCGAGCCGCCAATGCCTTCCATCAGCGCGTCGGACAGCGTATCAAATGCCTCAGCCAGCGACTGCCGTTCGTTAAGCTTTTCACCACAAAGACTGAAACCTTTCGCCATATTGATACCGTGATCGCCATCGCCGATAGCCCCGTCAATCTCACTGAGATAGTCACGATTATTTTTAATCACCTTCACCAGTTCGCTGACCAGCAGGCTGCCGTGCTGCGTTGAAAGTTGCGTCATCATTTTATTCTCCCAGCGTCAGACCGGGTGCCTGTGTTGGCAGGTCAACCAGCTTTTTCAGTTCATCATCAAGGGTCATCAGCGTCAGCGTGACGCCCATCATTTCCAGTGAGGTAAAGTAGTTACCCACCAGCGCGCGGTGAACGCGAATGCCTTTTTCGGCCAGCAGCTTTTCCACCTCCGCATAGTAAATATACAGTTCCATTACCGGAGTCGCCCCCAGGCCAGAGACCAGTACCACTACTTCCGGCGGGGGTGAAGCGGCCTGCTCGGCAAGCACAAAGTTAAGCATGGTCGCGGCCATCTCTTTTGCGCTCTGGGTCGGGATCACTTCAATGCCCGGCTCACCGTGGTGGCCAATGCCGATCTCCATCGTGCCGGGTTCGATATGAAAGTTAGGTTTCCCCACCGCCGGGATAGTACAGGAGCTCAGACCCGCACCAATCGAGCGGCAGCGGTCGATGGCTTTCTGCGCTACGGCGATCACCCCATCCAGATCGTATCCCTGCGCTGCGGCGGCCGCGCCTACTTTCCACATCAGGATCTCGCCCGCCACGCCGCGACGCCGCTCAATTTCGCCGATCGGCGCGGATGCCACATCGTCATTCGCCACCACGGTTCTCACGGTAATCCTGGCGGCGGTGGCTTTTTTAATTGCCATTTTCACGTTCATATTATCGCCGGCGTAGTTGCCGTACAGGCAGGCCACGCCCGCGCCGCCGTCCGCCGCTTTGAACGCATCAAGGAAAGCCCCTGCCGTCGGCGAAGAAAACACTTCACCAATGGCTACAGCATCCAGCATGTTTTTTCCCACGTAGCCGAGAAATGCCGGTTCATGGCCGGATCCGCCGCCGGTCACTACGCCGACTTTACCTGCAACCGGTGCCTGCGGGCGTTTGAGCACTCTTGGATTGTCGGTGGCCTGATAGATGTCTGGATGGGCTTTCAGGTATCCCCGGATAGCGTCCTCTACAACATAATCAGGATCGTTAATAATGCGATTCATCTGTCACTCCTGTTAGCAAAATTCTGACTTCAGCAAATGGTAAAACCGCCATCAACCACCACGTTGGCACCGTTCATCATTGCCGCACCGGGGCTGGCAAGGAACAGCGCCGTGGCAGCAATGTGCGCTGGCTCCGCAAACCGACGCAGTGGGATCTGCTTTTTATGCGCCTCGCCGGCTTCCCCTGCCCAGGCTTTCGCCCCCAGCTCGGTCAACACCACCGTTGGCGAAATCGCATTGACGTTAATGTTGTGCGGTCCCCACTCCAGCGCCAGCACCTGGGTCAGCCCGACCACCGCCGCTTTGCTCGCGCAGTAGGCCAGATGCTGGGGCAGAGCCACCACGCTGGCCTGCGAGGCCATATTGATAATGTTGCCGCTTTTCTGCCGCAGGAAGTGCCGCCCCACCGCCTGTGAAACGAGGAAGGTGCCCTTCAAATTGATGTCCAGGGTACGGTCCCATGCCTCCTCGCTTAAAGATTCCGCGGGTGCCAACAGGGCAACGCCCGCACAGTTCACCGCAATGTCCAGCCGACCAAAATGCCCGACGACCCGATCGACGGCCCGATCAACCTCCTGCCGCTGAGTGACATCCACCGCCAGGCCAATTGCGCGATCCGCATCCAGCGCTCTGGCAATGTCGGCTACCGCCGGGTCACGGTCGAACAGCGCCACGCGTGCGCCATGCTGTAAAAAACATTCGGCAATCGCATGACCAATTCCCGCAGCACCGCCGGTAATGAGGGCCACTTTGCCCGCTAATTCTGTGCTCATCATAGTGCTCCTTTCTGTTTGATTAACCCGGTATCGGGGGCGGCCGCAGGGGCTTCCCCCGCAGGCAGGGTGACGAATTTCATCAGTACCGCCGCCAGCAGATAAAGACCGGTGTAAATCCAGATCACCCCGCTGGCGCCAAACGGCCCGATAAACAGGCCGACCACGGCCGGGCCAACGAAGGTGCTTAACCCGGCACCAAGATTAAGAATCGACATTGCTGCACCCTTATTTTCCGGCGCCAGTGACGGCATCAGCGCGGAAAGGGGGACGAAAGCGGCCAGGCAGGCGCCAAACAATCCGGCGATAGCGATAGTGGCCAGATAGTTTGCACCCAGCCACTGTGGCATATAGAAGAACAGCACCGTGGTGATGGCACAGCCGATGCAGCCGAACCACATCACCACGTTGCGCCAGCCAAGGCCGTCGCTGATGATGCCGAAGAGCAGGTTAAAGATGATATTGACGCCCCACAGCGCGGCATACATATGCAGCCAGTCGGTGCGGGTGAAGCCGAAATCCATCATGTAGGTCGGCATAAACACTACGAAGCCGTATGCCGCAGAGGTGTTTATGGTGCGGACAATACCGCCGAGGCCGATTTTGGGCTTTTCAAAGGCAATGGTGATGCCCTTCAGCACGTAAGCCAGCGAGGGCTTCTCGCGCCGTGCTTCCGCCTCGTCTTTCCCACGATTAAGGAACAGCGCAATCATCGCGCCCAGCAGGACAAAGATCAGCGCGCTCCACAGCGTATGGATCTCTCCCAGTATCGGCAGCGCGATACTGGAGTACAGCACACCAAGCACGCTCAGCCCGCCGCTGTAAACGAACCAGAAGATGCCCACCGCCGAACCCAGCCGATCGCGCGGTGCCTCATAGGCCACCCAGACCAGGAAGCCGTAGGCAAACAGGGGGTAACCCAGTCCGCGGAGCGCATAGGTCGGGATCATGGTCATCAGATGATTACTGGGCAGACCGATGGTCAGGAACATGACCGAACCGATCATAAACAGCACCAGCCCCGCCAGCATCACCCGCTTTGCGGTATAGATTTCGGCCAGCACGCCGGAAAACCACGCGGCAATGGCGGCAGCGAAGCCGTAAACGCTGAACAGCAGCGCGGACTGCTGAACGGTCAATCCTTTTTCAATCAGGTAAGGCGAAAGCCAGCCCTGCTCAAGCCCCTCCCCCATCATAAAAATCAGTACGCCCGCGTAGCCCAGCATCAGCCTGGGTGACAGCCCCGTACGCGCAATCATTCGTTGTAACATTGTATCCTCCCGGTGTTGCCTTCAGGAGATGCGCCCGGAGTGGCCCAGGACTGCCGCACCCGCCAGGCCTGGATCAGAGATTTGGATTGAGAACCACTTTGATCGAATCGACGCCGCGCTTCATCAGATCGAACCCCTCGGCGAAACGCGCCAGCGGCAGCGTATGGGTGACCACCCCTTCGGTCGGCAGCGATCCGTCAGCGATGCCGCTAATGACCAGCGGGTAGCAGTAAGGTCCAAGGTGCGAGCCGAGCAGGTCCAGCTCCTTGCGGTCGCTGATGATGCTCCAGTCCACGCTGACCGGCTCTTTAAACACCGAGAACTCCACAAAGGTGCCGAGCTTGCGGATCATCGTCAGCCCCTGCTCTACCGACTTCGCCGCGCCGGTTGCTTCGATGTAGATATCGCAGCCGTAGCCTTCGGTCATCTCCTTAACGATTTTGACAGCATCCTCACGGGCGGGATTAATCACCCGGTCGGCACCAAAGGTTTTCGCCAGCTCAAGGCGGCGGTCGGAGAGGTCAAGCACCACCAGTTTCTCCGCGCCAGATTTCTTAATCGCACCGATCATTCCCAGCCCCAGCGTACCCGCCCCGGCCAGTACCACCACGTCGCCCAGCTTGATACTGGCGCGCTGTACCGCGTGGAGCGAGCAGGCGTATGGCTCGATCAGAATGGCTTTTTCAATCGGCAGGTCCGCCGGGACCGCATAATTGATCGCCTCTTTGGTAAACTTCATATACTGGGCCATGCCGCCGTTGACGTTGTTCTGGAAGCCGTAAAGGTCGTGTTTTTCGCACATCCAGTACTGCCCGCGATTGCAGAAGCGGCATTCCCAGCACGGCACGATCTGCTCGGAGATCACCCGGTCGCCCAGGTTAAATTCCGTTACCTCATCCCCCAGCGCCACCACATGAGCAATAAACTCATGCCCCGGGATCATCGGTGCCTTGATATAGGCTGGCTGCTTTTCATCCCCCCAGAAGCTCGGTGCGCCCTCATAGGCCTTAACGTCCCCGGCGCAGATGCCGCAGGCTTCCACTTTTACCAGTATTTCCTCAGGCCCGATGGCGGGAACATCCACTTCCTCAAGCCGGTAGTCGCCCGGCGCATAGGCAACCACCGCCTTCATTCGCTGTGGTATATCCGCAACACGTCGGTTTTTTTCTGAACATGTCTGGCACATAATTCGTCTCCGCTTATTGATCATTTGAACATTAATTGAATAAATGAACAGTACGCACAGCTCACCAGGAAGCCAACAGCCGAAGATAAAAACTGTGACAAACCTCGTACAACCGAGTTTTTGGGAGTAGAACAGCGCTGACGATCTTAATTAATGTGATCGGTCCCTCTTTTAATTTTAAATACCGATGAAAACACATCAATCATATGAACATTCATTGAACATTTGTTATTTTGCGCATAGGGTAAGCACAGCGGTGGGTACGATCTGTGGGATCGCCGACCACTTTCATCACCTTCTTTTGGAGATCTGCTATGCTTTCTATTGCAATTGGCGCTGATGATGCCGCCATTGAGTTGAAAAATGTCCTGGTTGACTATCTTCACCAGTCCGGCTTTACCACCGCGGATTACAGTGCGGATGCACAGCACGACGGCGGCTGTGCCTATCCCGACATTGCGTGGACGGTGGCACAGGCCATCAAAAATGGTCGTCATCAGCGTGGCATTCTGGTCTGCGGCACCGGTATTGGCATGAGCATCACGGCAAATAAAGTACCCGGCATTCGCGCCGCGCAGTGCCACGATACTTACTCCGCAGAACGCGCTCGCAAAAGTAACGACGCGCAGATCATTACCTTAGGTGCCCGGGTGATCGGGGCCGAACTGGCAAAATCTATTCTTGCTGCATGGCTTAATGCGGAATTTGAAGGCGGACGTTCAGCGCCAAAAGTTGAAAAAATCGGCTATTACGAGCAGCTCGACCGCCCCTGAATGAAGGGTGAATCCTCCTGACCCCCCGGTATCGCTGGGCTGGAGGCGAACCATCGGGCAGGCCCATTGCAACAATCAGAAAAAGCGCATTCCAGTTCATTCCAGCCTGATGCACTGTGATCCGACTGTGATTAATTCGCAACAACCGCAGTACCCCCGCGGTGCAGAAACGTATTGGGCGCTTCTGTAACCGGCAATCGGGTACAAGATTGCTTATCAAGGAGCTTAGAGAGATGAACCAGCTAGACGCACTGAAACAGTTCACCACGGTAGTGGCAGACAGCGGCGACATTGAATCGATCCGCAACTATCACCCGGAAGATGCTACTACCAATCCGTCTCTTATTCTCAAAGCCGCCGGTCTGGATTCTTACAAACATCTGATTACCGACGCTATCGACTACGCCAAAAAACAGGGCGGCAGTAAAGAAACCCAGATTATTAATGCCAGCGATAAAGTTGCCGTTAATCTTGGGCTGGAAATTCTGAAAAGCGTGCCTGGCCGCGTGTCCACCGAGGTCGATGCGCGCCTGTCGTTCGATCGCGGCATGTGCGTTACTAAAGCTGAAAAGCTGGTGAGAATGTACGAGGAACACGGCATCGATCGTTCGCGCATTCTGATCAAGCTCGCCTCCACCTGGGAGGGCATCAAAGCCGCTGAGGAACTGGAGAAAAACGGTATTCAGTGCAATCTGACGCTACTGTTCTCATTCGCCCAGGCACGGGCCTGCGCCGAAGCCGGCGTATTCCTGATCTCCCCGTTTGTCGGCCGTATTTACGACTGGTACAACAGCCGCAAGCCGCTGGATCCGTATGTGGTTGATGAAGATCCGGGCGTTAAATCCGTTCGCAGCATTTATGAGTATTACAAACAGCACCGCTATCACACGGTGATTATGGGAGCCAGCTTCCGTAAAACCGAACAGATTCTGGCGCTGGCGGGCTGCGATCGCCTGACAATTTCGCCTAATCTGCTGGAAGAGTTACAGGCCAGCAGCGCGCCGGTTGAGCGCAAGCTGACGCCGTCTACCGAAGCCTTCCATCAGCCAGCTCCACTTTCCGAAGCGGAATTCCGCTGGCAGCACAATCAGGATCCAATGGCCGTCGAGAAGCTGGCCGAAGGCATCCGCCAGTTCGCCGTTGACCAGCAGAAGCTGGAAGATGTGCTGGCAGCAAAACTGTAGTTCCTCAGCCAATCCTTTTCATCATCAGGGCGGATTACCGATCCGCCCTCTGCATTTCGGGAGAATATATGTCTTCACGTCGAGAACTGGCAAACGCCATCCGCGCCCTGAGTATGGACGCCGTACAAAAAGCAAAATCCGGCCACCCCGGCGCGCCGATGGGCATGGCGGATATTGCAGAAGTGCTGTGGCGCGACTTCCTGCATCACAACCCCACCAATCCGGCCTGGGCAGACCGTGACCGCTTCATTCTCTCCAACGGTCACGCCTCTATGCTGCTTTACAGCCTGCTGCATCTCACCGGCTACGATCTCCCGATGGAGGAGTTGAAAAACTTCCGCCAGCTGCATTCAAAAACGCCGGGGCATCCGGAAATCGGTTACACGCCGGGCGTAGAAACCACCACCGGCCCGCTGGGCCAGGGCCTGGCCAATGCGGTGGGGATGGCTATCGCCGAACGCACGCTGGCGGCGCAGTTTAACCGCCCGGATCATCAGATCGTTGACCACTTCACCTATGTGTTTATGGGCGATGGCTGCCTGATGGAAGGCATCTCCCATGAAGTCAGTTCTCTGGCCGGTACGCTGGGGCTGGGCAAGCTGATTGGCTTCTACGATCACAACGGTATTTCGATTGACGGTGAGACGGACGGCTGGTTTACCGATGATACGGCGAAGCGTTTCGAAGCCTATCACTGGCACGTGATCCACGATATTGACGGACACAACCCGGAAGCGATTGCCACCGCCATTAAAGAAGCACAAAGCGTCACCGATAAACCGTCACTGATCATCTGCAAAACGATTATCGGCTTCGGTTCACCGAATAAAGCCGGCAAGGAAGAGTCCCACGGTTCGGCGCTGGGTGATGAAGAAGTTGCGCTGACCCGCAAGGAGCTGGGCTGGAAATATCCCCCTTTCGAGATCCCAAAAGATATTTATGCTCAGTGGGATGCTAAACAGGCCGGTGCAGAGCGTGAAAAAGCCTGGAATACAAAGTTCAACGCCTATAAATCCGCGCACCCGGAACTGGCGGCGGAATACAGCCGTCGTATGAGCGGTGGCATGCCGGAAAACTGGGAAGCCGAAACGCAGAAGTATATTCAGCAGCTGCAGGATAATCCCCAGAAAATTGCCAGCCGCAAGGCCTCGCAGAATGCACTGGAAGCCTATGGCCCGCTGCTGAAGGAATTTTTAGGCGGCTCCGCCGATCTGGCGCCGAGCAATCTGACCATCTGGTCGGGTTCAAAATCCATTAAGGACGACAGCGCAGGCAACTATATTCACTACGGCGTGCGTGAATTCGGCATGACGGCAATAGCGAACGGCATTGCCCACCACGGCGGTTTTATTCCCTATACCGCCACCTTCCTGATGTTTGTGGAATATGCCCGAAATGCGGTGCGCATGGCGGCATTAATGAAAGCCCGTCAGATCATGGTTTATACCCACGACTCTATCGGACTGGGTGAAGATGGCCCAACCCACCAGCCGGTTGAGCAACTGGCCAGCCTGCGCGTAACGCCAAATATGAGCGTCTGGCGTCCCTGCGATCAGGTTGAGACGGCGGTGGCGTGGAAGCACGCCGTTGAGCGCCATCACGGCCCGACCGCGCTGATCCTGTCACGTCAAAATCTGGCTCAGCCTGCGCGCAGCAAGGCCCAGCTGGAGAATATTTCGCGCGGAGGGTACATCCTGAAAGACAGCGACGGTACGCCTGAGGTGATCCTGATTGCCACCGGTTCCGAAGTGGAGATCACCCTGGGTGCGGCCGATAAGCTGACCGCCAGCGGGCATAAGGTACGGGTCGTTTCCCTGCCCTCCACCGATCTGTTCGATGCGCAGGATGCGGCCTATCGTGAATCGGTACTGCCGTCGAATGTCACCGCCCGCGTGGCGGTAGAGGCCGGTATTGCCGATTACTGGTTTAAGTATGTCGGTCTGAACGGGGCGATTGTCGGGATGACCGGTTTTGGCGAGTCGGCACCGGCTGAGAAGCTGTTTGCTGAGTTTGGTTTCACGGTGGAGAACATCGTCAGCCATGCTGAGGCGCTGCTGAAACCGCATTGATTTGACGCTGCGGTGGCGCTGGGGTCGAAGGGTGACAGTTGCCTGGGGGTTCCAGTGCCTGCATCTGACCGGCACAAAGTGGCGTTTGTGCCGGGGCGTTTGCACAGTCTGAAGTGAGTGCAGGCGAGTTGTGCCCCCAGGTGGGCTGGTCCTCGCGCCGCTACGCGGTGCCCTCACTTCGTTCGTCAGCCTTAACGGACCGGCCCAGACGCGCGTCCTGCGCGGCTGGGCCTTTCGCTCACTTCCCTGTAAGCGAATCCTGGCTTATTCGCTGCGTTCAACTCGTTTGGCGATGTCGCCCGACCGGCCAACTCAATTACCAATCGAGATCCTATGAAAAGCGACTTCGATATTTGAACGGGTTCAGCCTCTGCGGCGGGCGGGCAATCCACAGCGCTGAGGAGCAGGCAGCGGGACCGGAGAGGGCAGCAGGGATGCTGCACTCAGGTGTGGCGCGGGCAGGACGCCCGCTCCACGCCGGTCCGACAGGCCCGCAGCCTAAACCGAAGGCACCACGCAAAGCGTGGCGCGAGGACGCACGCCCGCCGCAGAGGCTGAACCCGAGGCACAACAACTACAGCAACAAAAGCTCAAATCGCAAATCTCAGAAGCTGAACCCGTGGAAAACGATACTGCATCAACAAAATTTATGGCTCAATCTCAACGCTTCCGCCGGGCTGATTCTCCACCCGGCTCACCCACAGCGTCGGCCAGCGATCGCTGCTGTTCCAGGCATCGCAGGTACTCTCCTGCGCGTATTCAGCCAGCATAAATTCCCGGCCGTTGAACTGCCAGCGCGTGGCCACCCCGCAGTCGCCCAGGCCGCGCGTTTTACTGAACGTCAGCAGCTCACCGCTCACCGCATCATATTCTGCATTGATCGGCTCCAGCTGCCTGTCGCTGCGGCCGGGAGGAACAAACGGCAGCGTCAGCGTAATGTAGTGCGGAATGTACGGCGGCTGGCGTGAGATCTCCAAAGCCAGATCGATAATGTTATAGGCTCCCATCTCGCAGCCCACCAGCAGCAGCGCCTTATCATCGGTCAGCGGCGATACCGACACCTCACGCCGCTGCATATCCAGCGAACAGCTCTCACTGTTGATATGCAGGCTGCCAAAATCGAGCAGCCCACGGGTTTCATCAGGCGTTAACGGCAGCGGCGGGCGCTCCGGTTGATAAACCTGAGGTATTGCGGGTGCGGCGGGCACATCCCAGGCAGGGCGTTCGCCGCGGCGAACCCAGGCGCTGTCGCCATTTACCCGCCCCTGCACGTCATCCATCAGTAATAATGCCGCCTTTAAACCCTTCAGTGGGATCGCGGTATCGGCACTGTAGAGAAGCTGCAGCGCGTCGGCGTTCATTATCTGGGCAAGGAATTCATTAATTGAGATGCGGTGGTCGGTGATGAGGTGATGGGGCGTCGTTTGCCAGTGTTTCAGATCCAGCCTGAGGCGCTGGCCATCCAGCAGCAGATTATCCTGCAAAGCTCCGCCGGGAAGTTCGCCCGTATAGCGATTGCCGTAATCAATTCGCAGCAGCGGACTGTCATCCTGACCGGCATGGCGCGCGATGGTCATAGCCAGGCCATTATTATCAGCGAGGCTGCGGGCTTCACAGCTGTTAAGATTGTTACAGGTAATCTGCCAGCTATCGAAGGTCCTTTGCAAAGGCTGTGCGTACAGCATGGTTGTGAAGACCAGAGGAGCCAGCGACAACCATTTTATACAGTAAAACATTGAGGGGGTCCCTGGTAAGGTGGGATATCAAGGATCGCGTAACCTCGCACAATCAGCGTATGAGAATATGATGGTAGGTGTTAAGCCGTACCTCAATCAGATTTATCGGACTGTGAAAGCGGTAAGATTAACCCGTTAAATCCCTGCAACGATGTCATAAATGCCGATCGTTCCCTCATCGAGGGCAGAAAAATGAAAAACCGCCACTCGACCCGTTAAATAATGAATTAATTTGTGAACCACCTCACTATTGCTCCTCACTAACGATATCAATTCACCAATATCGGGAGCACGTTCGCCTTAACGCAACCCGCTTTCGACTACTTTTTAGACAGCGGGGAGTGCATCCGTGCAGACCGTCCTGCCCTCTCCGTGAAGAACCACACATAAACACATCAATAAAAAAAACCAACGCAACAAATTAGTAACGGAAATTAATTAATTATTTATATGAATGACTGGATCTAATTCAGAATATGCTTAATAATTATTCCTGTCGCCACCTCCTTCAGCGTCACTGACACGTTGTTTTTACCTACCGCACACTGCCATTGCTATATCTAGGAACATTCCTATCGCTTTAAATGTAAAGTTTTCTTTAAATTTACGTTAACCGTATTGCTAGCAAACGCCCCGCAGGCCACCACCTGGTTTTTTAATCCGAACAAAGATCTTTCCCCAGGATTTTCTCACTTAAAATACGCAACAAACCTTCACAAACCTCCGTTTTGTAATTTTTACTGATGAAGGCTGTTAAAGAAAATTTTTTATAACTAAATTGTTCTTATAAATAGAAGCCAAGTCAGCACGCCAGTGCTTAACCTGTTGTCGGCGGTATGATGAAAAAAAAGTAGCCCTACTGGACCCCGATGCATTCGTCACCGCGGGGTTACGCGAAATGGTAAGTCAATCTTCAAACTATTTATTGTTGGCAAATCTGAAATCATTTTCAGCTTTACAACTGTTGTTGGAGATAGGTGACGTCGATATTGTTTTCACAGAACTTTATGACAGCGGCATGGATATTATTGCCGGAATAGAATTCATTCGAAATAATCGTCATCACTGGAAAAAAGTTAAGCTTATTATCTTCACCAACGTAGAAGAGCCGGGGCTGGTTAAATACCTGAGCGGCATGGGAGTTCAGTGCTATTTATCGAAGCGCGATAAGCTGACTGAAATCACATCGGCATTAAATCAACAAGATCGCATTAAAAACAGGATCAGCCCGCGTCTGGGGACGCAAATTAATAGCGAATTCCCCTGCCGCACCCCATTAACCATGGCGGAACTGAATGTTGCCTGGCTACTGGCAAGAAACAAGACGGTTATCACTATTTCCAGGCAGATGAACGTAAGTTATAAAACGATTCATACCCATAAAACGAATTTAATGAAAAAGCTTAACGTCGCTGATATGCCGCAGCTGATGAAGTATTTATCTGTCCAGCATCATTCCTTTTAATTGTTACACACAGCACGCCTATGGGCATCACTACGATAATGAGGATAGTTATGAAAAAGAACCAACTGTTATTATCAGCGTTAACTGCGGCATTATTAAGCAGCGCGGCTATTCAACCGGTATCCGCAGCAACCACCGGTTCATTAACCGGTGAAATAGGAGTTCAGGTTATTATTGGTTCCGCCTGTACCGTCGGGAATGGTGATGGTTCTACCGGAACGAATAAATGGGGCACCCTGGATTTCGGTACGTATGCCGATTTGAAATATACCATTGACGGTAGCGTGACGGGTGCTGACGGCAGCGGAGCCGTGACGGTGACCTGTAGCGCAGGCTTAAGTCCAACGCTGACGCTGGATGGTGGCCTGTACGGTGACGGTACGGTGCGCAGCGTGTCATCCGACAGCGGCACCACGCGGGTCCCTTATCGCCTCTACTCCGACAGCGCGCGCACAACCGAGATTGATGTCGGCGATACCATTAGCCTTACCGCTAACGGCACCGCGCAAAATATCCCGATTTACGGTCGTATCCTGCCTTCCGATCAGGGTTCCAATACCTCACCGGCAGCGGGAACCTATGTTGATACTGTGATCGCCACTCTGGCCTGGTAATCAACGTGCGACTCTGTAGCGTTCTGCTACTGGTGACAACCTGTAGCACTGCCAGCACCGTTACCGATACCTTCACCGTTTCAGCCACCATCACCAGCGGCTGCATACTCGGGAGCTCCTCGGCCAGCAGTACCCAGTTGGGAACTGTCGATTTCGGCACCGTCGGGGATCTCAGCAGCAATGTGGATGTGGTCAGCAGCAGCGGGGCCGGTTCGGTGGTGGTGACCTGTACGCCGGGCACTTCCATGTCGATGGCTCTCGACTACGGCCTGAACGGCGGCACCAGCAGCGCTCGCTATCTGAGTAACAGCACAAGCAGCAATAAGCTGGCATACCAGCTCTATCGGGATGCCAGCCACAGCAGCGTATGGGGGACCGGGGCACTGGCATGGAGCATTGCCTCGTTCCCGGCAACAACCCAGACCTTCCCGGTATATGCACGACTCTTTACCTCCGGCACCGTTCCGGCCGCCGGCACCTATAACGATACGGTTACCGTGACTTTAACGTGGTAAAAAACATGAAGCTCAAAACAGGGTTGTTATTTTGCGCGCTCTGGCTGACCGCGCTGTGTTCACAATTTGCTCTGGCAGCCAGCTCGGTGCTGGTATGGCCGGTGTACCAGGTTATCGAAGCTGACCAGCAGGGTTCGGCACTGTGGCTGGAAAATCGCGGCAGCTATCCCGTCAGCCTGCAGGTTCGCGTACTGGGCTGGCAGCAGCAGGATCAGCGCGACCGCTATGCCGATCAGCAGGATGTTATTGCCAGTCCGCCTTTTGCCACCGTAGAGCCGGGAAAGCGCCAGCTCATTCGCCTGATGCGCACCGTCACCGTTCCGGCCGGTCGGGAACAATCCTACCGTATCGTCATCGATGAACTGCCCGGCTCGCTGCCGAAAGAGATGCAGGAGCATGCCGGACTTCAGCTGCAGATGCGCTACCTTCTGCCGCTATTCCTTGACGGCGACGGGCTCTGGACGCAGGAGCGCACGGACCGTAAACGCGATGCCAGCACGGCCACTCGCCCACAGCTAAGCTGGACGTTAAGCCAGCGCGAGGGAAAAACCTGGCTTACCGTGCGTAATCAGGGCGTGGTTCACGCCCGGCTGAGCAACGTCTTTTGGGGAAGCAGCAGTAAACCGGAACAGGCCTCGCTGCGGCTGGCCGAGGGCTTCCTGGGGTACGTACTGCCGGGTCAAAAGATGTCGTTCCCGCTCCCCGCAAAACGCCAGCCTTCCGGCGGGCAAACCCTCTACGCTCAGCTGGCGGATAATACAACCCCGGTGGCCATTCAGGCCGCGAACTGAGTATGAAAAAACGCACCCCTGCCGCCCTGAAATTGACCCGGCTGACGGTGGCGATAGCAATCATCCTGATGCCGGATGCCCGCGGCCTGTATGCCGCCGAATATGATGCCATCCCCGCCGCACCGCGGGCGATGAGCAATACCGACAGCTATTCGCTCTACCTGACGCTGGTGGTGAACGGCCAGCCAGACGACCAGATCGTTCCGGTGCAGGTTCGCGGCGGGCACTATCTGGTCGAGGCCGGCGCCCTGACGCGCAACCATGTTCGTGTTGGCAACCAGAGCGGGCTGATTGACGTCACCCGACTGCCCGAGGTGAAAACCGACTATGACAGCATGCAGCAGCAGCTGGCGCTGAAAGTGCCTGACGACTGGCTGCCGCTGCAGAATATATCGGGTAAAAATCTGCTCGGCTTTACCCCTGCGCAAAGCTCTACCGGCCTGCTGTTGAACTACGACAGCTACAGCCTGCACGGTGAAAATGGCCAGAGCTACACCGCCACGTGGCTTGAACAGCGCCTGTTCGGCAGCGCCGGCGCGCTGTCGAATACCGGAACCTGGCGCAGCTGGTGGTCGGGAAAAAGCGACGATGCCGCCGAGGGTTATCTGCGCTATGACACGCAGTGGAAGTACAACGACGAAGCCAATATGATTGCCTGGCAGGCCGGTGACGTGATCAATAACTCGCTGACCTGGAGCAATTCAACCCGACTTGGCGGCGTGCGCGTGGCGCGTAACTTCAGCGTGCGCCCCGATCTGGTGACCTACCCGCTGATTAACTGGTCAGGCAACGCCGCCCTGCCCGGCACCGTCGATCTGTTTATTAACGGCTACAAGGCCAGCAGCAGCAGTGTTAACGCCGGGCCATTCACCCTCACCAACGTGCCTTATATTAACGGCGCCGGGGAAGCCACGGTGGTCACCACCGATGCGCTGGGCCGTCAGGTTTCCACCAGCGTGCCGTTCTATGTCTCCAACCAGCTGCTGCGCGAGGGGCTGAGTGATTTCGATTTCACGGCGGGTGCTCTGCGGCAGAACTACGGCATCCGCAGCGCGGACTACGGCGATGCGGCGGCCAGCGGCATCTGGCGCTACGGCCTGAACAACAGTTTCACCCTGTCTCTGCATGCGGAGGGCCGCCCGGGGCTTCAACTGGGCGGTATCGGGGGGGATGTGGCGGTTGGCCGCTGGGGCACGCTGAGCAGCGCGGTCAGCCAGAGCCGGGCGGACGAAAACGGCGCCCAGTACGTTGTCGGCTACTCCTGGTACTCTTCCTCGTTTGGCCTGGCGATGCAGCACCTGCAGCGCACTGAAAACTACAGCGATATCAGCACCTGGGACACCGCCACCCAGCTCAGTCGTCAGGCGGATCAGGCCACGCTGAGCTTTGCGCCACTGGGCGCGGGCGGCGGCACCGTGGGCCTTGGCTATTTCGATATTCGCGCCAGCGATAACAGCCGCACCCGGCTGGCTAACCTGTCATGGAGCCGCAGTCTGTGGGGCTCAAGCAGCCTTTATCTGGCGCTGAATAAAACGCTGGGCGAACAGGGCTATAACGCCCAGGTACAGGTGATCGTACCGCTCGATTCGGGGGCCAGCCTCAGCACCGGCGTTCAGCGCAGCACCAACGGCGACTACAGCGAGCGAGTGAACTTCAATCGCAGCGCGCCGGTCAGCGGCGGCCTGGGATGGAACCTGGCCTATGCCAACGGCAGCAGCGATTACTACCAGGCCGATGCCAGCTGGAAGTTCAGCCAGGCCACGCTGAGCGGCGGCGTCTACGGGGAATCAAACAATAACAGCCAGTGGGCCGATCTCAGCGGTTCACTTATCTGGATGGATAACGCGCTGTTTGCCACCAATAAAGTCAACGATGCCTTCATTCTGGTCAGCACCGACGGCTATCCCGACGTGCCGGTGACCTTTGAAAATCAGCTGACCGGTAAAACCGACGATCGCGGCCACTTACTGATCCCCTGGGTCAGCGCCTGGTATCCGTCGAAAGTGGCTATCGATCCGCTGGATCTGCCGCTGGATACGTCGATTCCACAGATTGAGTCACGCGTGGCGGTACGGGAAGGCAGCGGAACGCTGGTGAAATTCCCGGTGACGACGGTACGTTCAGCCAGCCTGACGCTGCTCGACGGACAACGGCAGCCGCTGCCAGTGGGTACACCGGTGACGGAAACCCACAGCGGGCAAACCACCATGGTCGGCTACGGCGGCAAAGTCTGGCTCAGCGGTCTGGCGGCCAGCAATGAGATCGTCGTTCAGCGGCCTCAGGGAAGCTGCCGTCACGGATTTACGATAGATGCGGCGGGAAAAACCGCCCCCCTGTTTGCCACCTTTGTCTGCCCGGACATTTCTTCAGCGGAAAAACAGCCATGAAAATGCACCCGATCCTGCGCCTTGTGCTTGCCGGCCTGCTTTTGCTGATAAGCGCTCAGAGCTATGCGGCCTGCAGCGCTTCATCAAGCACCTCGACCTTTGGCGGCATCAGCGCCTTTACCTTTGCCAGCAGCGCGCAAACCATTACCACCGGCAGCGGCTTCGCCTGCACCAGCGGCAGCCTGGTTTCACTGCTGGCGGAGAATACCGTTACCGCCACCATTAGCAGCTCGCAGCACCCGGTTGGGACATCGCCGCAGCTGTACAGCGCCACCGGTGCTTCGATCCCCTATTCGTTGTGTAAAGATGCCGCCTGCGGGACCACCTATAACGTTGGCAGCACCATTACCTGGACCGAACGTTCGCTGCTGGGCCTGCTTGGTCTGTTTAATGCCCCGGACAGCACGCTGCCGCTGTATCTGAGGTCGAGCGCCGGGATCAACATTCCGGCGGGGGTGTACACCGACACGTTGACGATAAACTGGCATTACAGTATCTGTTTTCTTGGCGTGCTGGGCCTGTGCGCCTACACCACCGGTGATGCCACCTCAACCATCACCGTGACGGTGACGGTGATTAATGACTGCTACATCGACAGCGCCCCGGATGTGGAATTTGCTTCCGCCGCGCTGCCGTCCGAGTTTAAAACCGTCAGCAGCGCACTGAGCGTTCGCTGCACGCTGAATGCCAGCTACAGCGTCAATCTGGCCAGCGCCACTCCCACCAGCGGTGACTGGCGTCAGATGGTCAGCACCAGCGGAAATAACTATTTGCAGTACCAGCTTTATCAGGCTGGAGGGGCGGCCTGGACCAGCACCAATAATCTCAGCCAGACCGGCAGCGGCACATCGCAAACCATCAACTATACGGCGACGATTAACCCAACCCAGGCCAGCCCGCCGGCGGGATCCTACAGCGATGTGGTCACCGTCACGGTGACCTATTGAGGAATATGCGCGTTCAGGGGAGTCGCATTAAAGGTGGAGCCAGCCCGCAATCAGCGCGTGCTGGAGCAGCGTGACGGTTTTACCGTCTTTAATACGCCCGTCTTTGATCATCGCCCAGGCGTCGGGGAAAGGGATTTCCATCACGTCGATATCTTCATCCTCAACGCCGCCCCCGGCATTGTCGCGCTGGGATTCACTGTATTGTGCCGCGAAGAAATGGATAAGCTCCGTGACGCCTCCGGGTGACATAAACAGCTCAAACAGCTTTTCGACTTCGCCGACTGCGTAGCCGGTTTCTTCAATGGCTTCTTTTCGGATGCAGTCCTCGGGGGAGTCGTTATCCAGCAGCCCGGCGCAGGTTTCAACCAGCATGCCGTCGGGATTACCGTTCACCCAGGTCGCAATTCGGAACTGGCGGGTCAGCACTACGCTGTTTTTCTCACGGTTGTAGAGCAGGATCGTCGCACCGTTGCCGCGATCGTAAACTTCGCGCTTATGGCGGATCACCGCGCCGTCTTTTGCGGTCAAATCGTAGGTAAAATTACGCAGGACGAACCAGTTTTCTGACAGGATTTTGTTTTTGATAATGTCGATCTTGGCTGACATACAGGCTCCGTGAAGGTATCGGGAGCCTGTCATCATAGAACGGGTACGGAGGGAAAACTATCTGAAACGCCGACCGGGCTAAAATCGGCACCGGCCGGGAAACAACGGAATTACTTCATCAATTTTTCCGCTGCGGAATGCTGCTCTTCTGACAGAGACTGGGCGCGCTTGCGCACGAAGAACCAGCCTGCGGTCAGCCAGATGGCAATCAGCGGAATCGACGCGATGGTGTAGGTCCCGTTCGGGTAGTCGAACGCCATCAGCACCAGCACGCTGAGCAGGAACAGCAGCGTCAGCCAGGACGTGAACGGCGCACCCGGCAGCTTGAAGCTGACGTCATCCGCTTTACCTTCCTTGATGGCTTTGCGCAGGCGCATCTGACAGACCACGATAAAGGCCCAGGAGGAGATAATCCCCAGCGCCGCTACGTTCAGCACGATCTCAAACACGCTGGCAGGAACGATGTAGTTCAGGTACACGCCAACGATGTAAACGCAGACGGTCACCAGGATACCGGCATACGGCACCTGAGAACGGCTCATTTTAGACAGGAACTGCGGCGCAGAACCGCCCATCGACATGGAGCGCAGAATACGGCCGGTAGCGTACAGGCCCGAGTTCAGGCTCGACAGCGCGGCGGTCAGGACCACGATGTTCATGATGCTGCCTACGTAAGGCACGCCCAGCTTGCTGAAGAAGGTCACGAACGGGCTCTGCCCTGCCTGATAGGCATTCCACGGCAGCAGCAGCACCAGCAGCACGACGGAGCCCACGTAGAACAGGCCGATACGCCAGATCACGCTGTTGATGGCTTTAGGCAGCATGGTTTTCGGGTCTTTACATTCCCCTGCTGCGGTGCCCACCAGCTCGATAGAGGCGAAGGCAAAGACCACACCCTGCACCAGCACCAGCGCCGGCATCAGGCCGTTAGGGAACATCCCGCCGTTGTCGGTGATCAGGTGGAAACCGGTCGCGTTGCCGTCCAGCGGCTTGCCGCTGCCGAGGAACACCACGCCCACCACCAGGAAGATGGCAATCGCCAGGACTTTAATCAGCGCAAACCAGAATTCCATTTCAGCGAACCAGCGAACGCCGATCATGTTCATGGTGCCCACGATGGCCAGTGCGCCAAGAGCAAAGACCCACTGCGGCACATCACCGAACGCGCCCCAGTAGTGCATGTAAAGGGCCACGGCGGTGATATCGACGATACCGGTCATGGCCCAGTTAACGAAGTACATCCAGCCGGCGACATAGGACGCTTTTTCGCCAAGGAATTCGCGGGAGTAAGAAACGAAGCTGCCGCTCGACGGGCGGTGTAATACCAGCTCACCCAGGGCGCGTAAAATGAAGAAGGAGAAGATACCACAGACTAAATAAACGATGGCCAGCGCGGGACCGGCGGCCTGTAAACGTGCGCCGGCGCCGAGAAACAGGCCCGTACCGATCGCACCACCGATAGCAATCATCTGAACGTGACGATTGTCCATCGCCTTGTTATAACCCGAATCCTGCGAATTTAACCAACGTCTTTTGGCGGCGCGCTTTTCTGCGCCCGATACTTTATCAGCTTTCATTTTCTGTCCTATTGTCCTGTCCACAAGTGATGCGGTTACCCGTCCTGGTATCCTGTTATTTTTTTATGCACCGACCAAACGATTGCGTCGGTTGCCGCAACTTTGATACTTACCCGGTGAACTGTAGTTATATTTAAAGACACTCGGGAAATTGTGGCGATGCATCCTAACCGTTCTGTCAGAACGACGCAAAAAATCCGCGGACGAAATCGTGAGGTTTTGTAATTTTTGTCGAGTGGCGCATAAAAAAACCGGTCACAATTTGCGACCGGCTAGTGATGGCACTAAGGACTACACAGGGACTACACAGGGACTACACAGGGACAGGGTTGCTACAGGGTAAAAATATTAACGATAAATCTCTGCGGTACCGCTCCACAGGCTGGAGTCACCCGGGGTATCAGCACGAACGACGCGATAGTGGCTGGCTCCAAGCTCCTCCGCTTTTTTTGCCAGCTGATGGGTTGCATCATCCAGCGAACCGCGGACACCGGAAACGGAAACGCTACCGATACTTTGCATATTCATGGCCTGGCTACCGTCAACCGGTGTGGCAGCCAGCGTAGAGAACGAGGTCGCAGCTAATAAGGTCGCCGCGATCAGTGCGGGTAATGTCTTGTTCATTATGGTGCTCCTCAAACTGTACGGGTTAGTTACGGGATTTATTATTACCAATACAATGAAAAGCAGAGTGAGGCGTGGGTAAAAGCATTAAAGCATTGTCAGCGCTGCGTAGCCTTACGCCAGCTAGTGTCAGGGAATGTACCGGAATAAGACGGATGTAACAGAAAATGCACCCCACACCCGGCTGACTTCAGATACCGCAGCGCTTTGGGTACAATACCCTTATTCAGATTAAGGACAACCGCATGCCGTCAGTAAAACGCTCCGTCACCCACAGCATTGCGCGCACGCTGTTCGCTATCGTGCTGCTGTCGGTTTTCTCCAGCGGGCTGGCGCTGCTGACGCTGTCGGGTAGCCTGCGCGATGCGGAAGCCATCAATCTTGCCGGTTCGCTGCGCATGCAAAGCTACCGGCTGGCGTGGGACATCACCTCGCGATCGTCTCAGCAGGCTGAGCATATCAGCCAGTATCAGCAGACGCTGATGGCCCCCGCATTACACTCGCTCGACCGGTTTTATGTTCCCGATGCCGTTCGCCAGCGCTATCACGATCTGCTTTCTTCCTGGCAGCGGCTTCAGCCTTCACTGATTTCCGACCAAACGGAGATAAATGCCGATCGTGTTACGCAGATAATCCATTCGGTAACGCAGATTGACCACTTTGTTCTGGCGCTGCAGCACTGGGCAGAGCTGAAAATGCGCATTGTGGCGCTGACCTGCCTGCTGGGGTTCACCGCTATCGCCCTGCTGGTGATCCTCACGCTGCGCCATATTCGCCTGAAAATCGTCGGGCCGCTCAGGCAGCTGCTGAGCGCCAGCGAAGCCGTTGAACAGACACATTTTACCCTGCCGCCGCTGAGTACCGATCTCGACAATGAGCTTGGCGTGCTGGCCCGGGCCTTTACCCGCATGTCCGGCGAGCTGGAGAAGTCGTGGACGGCAATGTCGCAAACCGTGCGGGCGAAAACGGAAAGCCTGACCCAGGCCAACCGCCGTCTGACCCTGCTTTACGCCTGCTCCCAGCGGCTCAGCCGCAGCGTGGAGGGCCGCGAAGCGTTTCAGCTGACTCTGGCTCTGGTGCGGCGCCATGAACGACTGAACAGTATTGCGTTTTCCGTACCTGACTTTGGCGAACTGAGCGCCGGGCACAGCGATCCGCAGCTGCCGTGGCATTCCATTCCACTTTACCTCAGCCACCAGCCGCAGCCCTGTGGCGTTCTGCGCTGGCAGGCGCACAGCAGCGAGCCGCGCCTGATGCAGGGTGTGGCTTCCCTGCTGATCCACGCACTGGAACTGTGGCAGGCACAGCAGCAGGTACAGACGTTGCTGCTGCTTGAGGAGCGGGCGACGATTGCCCGCGAGCTGCACGATTCGCTGGCGCAGTCGCTAACGTATCTGCGCATTCAGATTGCCCGACTGAAAAGAACGCTGGACCCGGACGCCGCGCAGGCGCAGTCGGTGGTGGCCGAGTTTGAACAGGCCCTGGTCGCCGCGAATCAGCAGCTGCGCGAACTGCTGACCACCTTCCGGCTGACCATCGAACCCGCCAGCCTGGCACGGGCGCTGGAACAGGTGGTGCTGCCTTTACGCCAGCAAAGCGACGCGCGCATTTTACTGCAGTGCGATAGTGACGGACAGCTGCAGGCCCAGCAGCAGATTCACGTGCTGCAGATCGTTCGCGAAGCGCTGTTGAATGCCATTCGCCACGCGCACGCAGAGGAAATTACCGTCAGCACCCGTCGCGGCGAACAGGGAGAGCTGACCCTCACCGTCGCTGACGATGGCGTGGGTATCGCCAGCCAGCAGGAGCCGCCGGATCATTACGGGCTGACCATCATGCGCGAGCGTGCGGCACGGCTGAACGGCACGCTGAGCATCACCCGCAGCGAAACCGGGGGCACCTGCGTGTCATTACATTTTATGCCGGTCACGGAAACCGTTTTTCCCGCTGCGGTCATCGCCGTTCCACCGTCCACACGCTCAGGGAGTGAAGCATGACCGGGACTATTTTTCGCGTATTGATTGTTGACGATCATCCGCTGATGCGCCGCGGGTTACATCAGCTTTTGCAGTTAGACAGCCGGTTTCAGGTGGTCGCAGAAGCGAGCAACGGCGCGGAGGCGGTGACGCTGGCGCGGCAAATGCAGCCGGACCTGGTCCTGCTGGATCTCAATATGAAGGGGCTTTCCGGGCTGGAAACCCTGCAGATACTGCGCAGTGAATCGATCCCCTGCCGGGTGGTGATCCTGACCGTTTCCGACAGCCGCAGCGACTTCTTCAGCCTGCTGGATGCGGGCGTTGACGGCTACCTGCTCAAGGACAGCGAGCCGGAGCAGATGCTGGCGCAGATTATTCACGTTGCCGAAGGCGGCCAGGCCTTCAGCGACACCCTGCAGCCCTGGCGCGAAGGCCGCGACTGGCAGGACAATCCTTTTGCTATTCTCACCGCCCGCGAACTGGACGTGCTGAAGGAGGTGGCGCGCGGCCTGTCGAATAAAGAAGTGTCGGAGAACCTGTCCATTTCCGAGCAAACGGTAAAAGTGCACATCCGCAGCCTGCTGCGCAAACTGAACGTGCGTTCCCGGGTAGCCGCCACGGTGCTCTGGCTGGAGTCTCAACCGTGACATAATGCGTCAGGCAGTAAATAAACCCCTGTAATTTTCCACGGTAATTTACACTTTCTCCTCAATTTCTCCACGATTTAGATCGGCCAGGCAGGTAAAGTGGTGAATCGATGGAGCCTGTTGAATCGGTTAATAAATCCGCTCCGCACCGGACGCCTCATTTCAGCGCCAAACGGATCTGGCTGGTGAATTCTTTTTCTTTCTATTCCGATAATCAGCTGCGGAGCTTGCAATGGCGAACTTTTTTATCGACCGCCCCATTTTTGCCTGGGTGCTGGCGATTATTCTCTGCCTTACCGGCGGCCTGGCGATTATGTCGCTACCGGTAGAACAGTATCCCGATCTGGCCCCGCCTAACGTTCGTATCACCGCAAACTACCCCGGAGCGTCTGCCGAAACGCTGGAAAATACCGTCACTCAGGTTATCGAGCAGAACATGACCGGCATCGACAACCTGATGTATATGTCGTCGCAGAGCAGCAATACCGGCCAGGCCACCATTACGCTGACCTTTGAAGCGGGCACCAATCCCGATGAAGCGCGCCAGCAGGTGCAGAACCAGCTGCAGACCGCGCTGCGAAAACTGCCTCAGGATGTGCAGTCCCAGGGCGTCACGGTGAATAAAACCGGGGACACCAATATTCTGATGGTGGCCTTCGTGTCCACCGACGGCAGTATGGACAAGCAGGATATCTCTGACTACGTGGCCAGTAATATCCAGGATCCGCTGAGCCGTATTGACGGCGTCGGCCAGGTGGATGCCTACGGATCTCAGTACGCGATGCGTATCTGGCTCGATCCCAACAAATTGATTAACTACTCGCTGACCACCGGCGATGTGGTCAGCGCCATTGAATCACAAAACAGTCAGGTCGCCGTGGGCCAGCTGGGCGGGCTGCCGTCCGTTGACCGGCAGGCGCTGAACGCCACCGTGAATTCCCAGTCGCTGCTGCAAACCCCACAGCAGTTCCGCGACATCACCCTGCGCGTTAATACCGACGGTTCCGTGGTCACCCTGGGCGATGTGGCCCAGGTGGAGCTGGGTGCCGAGAAATATGATTACCTCAGCCGCTATAACGGCATGGCCGCATCCGGGCTGGGCGTGAAGCTGGCTTCCGGCGCGAATGAACTGCAGACGGATACGCTGGTTCGCGCCCGCCTTGATGAACTGTCGCACTACTTCCCGCACGGGCTGGAAGCCAAAATCGCATTCGAAACCACGCCGTTCGTTAAGGCGTCGATTGAGGACGTGGTGAAAACGCTGTTTGAGGCGGTCCTGCTGGTGTTCCTGGTGATGTATCTGTTCCTGCAGAATTTCCGCGCCACGCTGATCCCGACCATTGCCGTGCCGGTGGTGCTGTTTGGCACCTTCGGCGTGCTCTATGCCTTCGGCTACAGCATCAACACCCTGACCATGTTTGCCATGGTGCTGGCAATCGGCCTGCTGGTGGATGATGCCATTGTGGTAGTGGAAAACGTTGAACGAATAATGAGTGAAGAAGGGCTCTCGCCGCGAGAGGCCACGCGTAAGTCGATGGGCCAGATTCAGGGCGCGCTGGTCGGTATTGCGCTGGTGCTGTCGGCGGTCTTTATCCCGATGGCCTTCTTCGGCGGCACCACTGGAGCAATTTACCGCCAGTTCTCGGTCACCATCGTGTCGGCCATGGTGCTGTCGGTGCTGGTGGCGATGATCCTCACCCCCGCCCTGTGCGCCACCCTGCTCAAGCCGCTCGAACAGGGGCATCATCACGGTCGCCGTGGATTCTTCGGCTGGTTTAACCGCATGTTTAATCGCAACGCGGAACGCTACGAGCGCGGCGTCGGGCGCATTCTGGCGAAGGGCGGCCGCTGGCTGGTGCTCTATCTGGCACTGATGGCTATTATGGCCTTCCTGTTCCTGCGCCTGCCAACCTCGTTCCTGCCGCTGGAAGATCGCGGGATTTTCACCACTCAGGTTCAGCTTCCGTCCGGTTCCACGCTGCAGCAGACCATGAAGGTGGTGCAGAAAGTTGAACACTACTATCTGACCTCAGAGAAAAATAACGTGGTGTCGGTATTTGCCACCGTCGGTGCCGGACCCGGCGGTAACGGGCAGAATGTGGCGCGTCTTTTCGTTCGTCTGAAAGACTGGAAGGAACGTACAGCCAGCGATAACTCCTCGTTTGCGATCATTGAACGGGCAACCAAAGCGTTTGAGAACATCACTGAAGCCCGCGTGATCGCCAGCAGCCCGTCCGCCATTACCGGGCTGGGCAACTCGGCCGGTTTTGATATGGAATTGCAGGATCACGCCGGGCTGGGTCATGCCGCCCTGATGAATGCCCGCGATACGCTGCTGGAAAAAGCCAAAAACAATGCGTCGCTGACCCGCGTGCGCCACAACGGACTGGACGACAGCCCGCAGCTGCGCATCGATATCGACCAGCGCAAAGCGCAGGCGCTGGGCGTGTCGCTCGACGATATTAACAGCACGCTGCAAACCGGCTGGGGGTCCACCTACGTCAACGACTTCCTCGATCGCGGCAGGGTGAAAAAAGTCTACGTTCAGGCGGCGGCGAAATACCGCATGCTGCCGGACGACATCAACAAATGGTACGTCAGAAACACCAGCGGGCAGATGGTGCCGTTCAGCGCCTTCGCCAGCTCGCGCTGGGAAACCGGTTCGCCGCGTCTGGAACGCTACAACGGCTATTCGGCGGTGGAGATCGTCGGGGAATCCGCAGCGGGCGTCAGCAACGGAACGGCAATGGACATTATGGAAAATCTGGTCAGTCAGTTGCCCACCGGCATCGGCCTGCAGTGGACGGGTGCCTCACTGCAGGAGCGTATGACCGGGGCACAGGCACCGGCACTGTATGCCCTCTCGCTGCTGGTGGTCTTCCTCTGCCTGGCCGCCCTCTATGAGAGCTGGTCTATTCCCTTCTCGGTGATGCTGGTGGTGCCGCTGGGGGTGATCGGCGCGCTGGTGGCCACCTGGCTGCGCGGGCTGGAAAATGACGTTTACTTCCAGGTCGGGCTGCTGACGGTGATCGGGCTGTCGGCGAAGAACGCCATTCTGATCGTTGAATTTGCCAATGAACTGAACACGCGTGGCCACGATTTAATTGAGGCGACACTTGAAGCATCCCGGCAGCGTCTGCGGCCTATCCTGATGACCTCGCTGGCGTTTATCTTCGGCGTGCTGCCGATGGCAACCAGCAGCGGTGCAGGCTCCAGCAGCCAGCATGCAGTAGGAACGGGGGTAATGGGAGGGATGATTTCAGCCACGGTGCTGGCCATCTTCTTTGTGCCGCTGTTCTTTATGCTGGTGCGGCGGCGCTTCCCACTAAAAGAAAAGCTTAAATAAACAAAAGGCAGCCGGATGGCTGCCTTTTTTAATACGGGTTACTGAAGATAAAGCTACCTGGTTTGCCACCGCGCTTTTCTCTAGCAGAACGAATTACTTACGTAACATCGCTTCGATAAAGTCTTTCCAGTTCCCTAGTTCTAAGTCGATCATCATTGCCTCTCTTTTTTGTGGGGCTATTTTAGAAGCAATATGGCGAGAAGAACAGACGGAGATCTCATTTACAGCAATTGAAGAAACCGTTCAGGATGGAATTTTGCAAGATATGTGCTATTGCGCACAATTTGTACAAGAGCAGACATTGGCCCCGCCGGGGGCCTCAGCCCGGTTACTTGAGGATGATGATTTTGTCGTAACCGCCGCTCTCGCTGTCGATATGCGTTTTGGCATCAGGATAGTCACGCATCACGGCTTCAACGACATGCGCAAAGTCGTCACAGCGGCTCTTTTTCTTCCGTGTGAGAATAATTGTGGACTGGGTCTCTTCCACCGTATGTACGGCAGACTCTTTCAAATAGTTCATGGTTCCCCTCCTCCTGAATAATGGGCCTTCACCCTGAAGATTTTTTGCTCGCAGCTATTATCCTGCTTTGCCTTCTTCCGAATATAGATGAATCCCACAAAAAACAGAAGGGTACGAGTGTCTGAGTTTTGCCCCGGGGCATCAAAAGTTCTGCCCTCTCTGCGATCTGTGATAACGGGCTGATTAATCGGCAAAGAAAACCACCGATAAACCTGCCGGTGGCCTGCCCGGCATCCGCGCCTCATTCCGCAAATTGTTCATCCGTTAATCACCACCCGATGGCGTTTTCGGACGCCAATCTGAGATGCACAAGGCGATCTGGCCCTCCCAACAGTGTGATTCTGTGGAATAATACCTCTCTGAACGTTTCCCGATGACAGGTAGAGCTTTATGACATCTGAAAATACGCAAAACACGCTGACCATGTACGGCATCAAAAACTGCGACACCATCAAAAAGGCACGCAGGTATCTGGAAGCCAGTAATACGGATTATCAATTCCACGATTATCGCGCCGACGGACTGGACGCGGCGCTGCTCGGCAAGTTTATTGCCGTTCTCGGCTGGGAGCCGTTGCTGAACACGCGCGGCACCACCTGGCGCAAACTGGACGAGGCGACGCGTGAAGCGGTGAATAATGCAGCAGCCGCACAGGAACTGATGCTGGCAATGCCCGCAATCATCAAACGCCCGTTGCTCTGCGCCGCGGACGGCTCTATGCTGCTGGGCTTCAGTGAAGCCACCTATCAGCAGTTTATTCAGGAGAAGTGTTAATTATGTATTGTCCGGTCATTGAGTTGACGCAGCAGCTTATTCGTCGCCCTTCCCTCAGCCCGGATGATGCCGGTTGCCAGGCCATTCTGATTGCGCGCCTTCAGGCGCTGGGTTTTACCGTTGAGCCAATGAACTTTGGCGATACCCTGAATTTCTGGGCATGGCGCGGTCAGGGCGAAACGCTGGCCTTTGCCGGACACACCGACGTGGTGCCAACCGGCGATGCCAACCGCTGGATCAACCCGCCGTTTGAACCCACCATCCGCGACGGCATGCTGTTTGGTCGCGGCGCGGCGGATATGAAAGGGTCGCTGGCAGCGATGGTGGTTGCCGCCGAGCGCTTTGTTGCCGCCCACCCGCAGCATAAAGGTCGCCTGGCCTTCCTGATCACCTCCGACGAAGAGGCCTCCGCCACAAACGGAACGGTCAAAGTGGTTGAAGCGCTGATGGCGCGCAACGAGCGCCTGGACTACTGCCTGGTCGGTGAGCCTTCCAGCACCGAAGTGGTCGGCGACGTGGTGAAAAACGGTCGTCGCGGTTCGATTACCGCCAATCTGACGCTTCACGGCGTACAGGGGCACGTGGCCTATCCGCACCTCGCCGATAACCCGGTGCATCGTGCGCTGCCCGCGCTGAACGAACTGGTCGCTACCGAATGGGATCGCGGCAACGAGTTCTTCCCCCCTACCAGCATGCAGATTGCCAACGTGCAGGCGGGGACCGGCAGCAACAACGTGATTCCGGGCGATTTCTTCGTGCAGTTTAACTTCCGCTTCAGCACCGAACTGACCGATGCGCTGATCAAACAGCGGGTACAGGAGCTGCTCGATCGCCACCAGCTGCGCTACAGCATTGAGTGGAAGCTTTCCGGCCAGCCGTTCCTGACTTCACGCGGCAAGCTGGTGGATGCGGTGGTTAACGCGGTTGAGCACTATAATGAGATCAGGCCGCAGCTTGAAACGACCGGCGGTACCTCTGACGGGCGCTTTATTGCCCGTATGGGCGCGCAGGTGGTAGAGCTTGGACCGGTGAACGCCAGCATTCACAAGATCAACGAGTGCGTGAAGGCCGCCGATCTCCAGCTGCTGAGCCGCATGTACCAGCGCATTATGGAACAGCTGATCGCGTAAGCGTTCTGAGGTGAGGATATGGAATTTTTTAAAGAGTACTGGTGGATCCTGGTGATCCTGCTGATGGTCGGCATTCTGATGAACGTCTATAAAGACCTGAAGCGCATCGATCATAAAAAGTTTCTGGATAACAAGCCGGAGCTGCCGCCTCATCGCGACTTCAACCACAAGTGGGATGATGAAGACGACTGGCCGAAGAAGAAGTAACCTGCCCTTCACTCAAATCTGCATCTGAAAAACGCCAAACGGCTCTGGAATCGCTTCCAGAGCCGCTATTGACATGCTCATAATTCAACCTATCCTGTAGTTACAGGAATGTTGTTACATGGAGCAAGGATGTCCATTTTACACATGCACAATGGGTACCCCTATGAGTGGGATATCGAAAAAGCCAGACAGAATTTGCACAAACATAGCGTCAGTTTTGAATTGGCCTGCGAAGTTTTTGACGACCGAGATATCCTTTCGGTCAGGGATTACACGGAGAACTACCAAGAAGAAAGATGGCAGCATCTTGGAAGGGTCAGAGGCTGCACGCTGCTGTTGGTTGTCAGCACCGACCGTGAAAATCGCATTCGAATCATCTCCGCCCGCAAAGCCGTGTCAAAAGAGATTAAGAGGTACGAGCAATGGTAACCAAGCAGCATCAAATTGATCGATTACTGCAGCTCAAAGATGAGGATATTAACTGCCAGGATGCTCCCGTTCTCTCGGATAATGAGTGGGCTACAGCGGAACGCGGTAGATTTTACCGTCCTCGTAAAGTGCAGAAAACAATACGCATTGATGCCGATGTAATTCACTGGCTTGAAAGCCAGGGTCCCGGCTACCAAACCCGTATTAATAAAATTCTTCGTGAAGCCATGATAAGTGACATTAAATGAAAAATTTCAGGCAGGTCTTTAACCTGCCTGAATAGCATCACATCAGCGCAATCACCTCATCACCCGGCCGGCCGCCGCCAAGCGCTTCATCAAAGTAGCGGCGCGGTACGGTAAACTGCAGCCGCTCAATCGCCAGATGCATGGCCCGGTCGTCAACCGCATGCGGCAAATCGTCAATGATATCCAGCGTAACGTCGCCGCCAATGGCCGTTAATCGCTCCTGAGCATCGACCGCATGCGTCAGCGGAATGGCTACGTCATTATCACCGTGGATCAGGTGGATGGTGGTGCGGGTGCTCGCTTTCTGCGGTAAAGCCGCATAGCGACCGCTGAAGGCCACCACCCGACCGGCCAGATCCGGGTGCCGGGCAACGGCCTCCAGGATCATCGTGCTGCCCTGGGCGAAACCGATCAGCGCGGTAGCTTCGGCACGGACGCCGCTCTGCTGCTGGCATTGACGCACGGCGTCGATAACCCCCGGCAGGGCTTCGGCAACGCTGCTCTGCTCCTCTTCGCTGCCCGATGCGCGATACCACTCATGGTCCGGCTCGGGGGCGCCAATACTGACCACCTGCGCCCGCGGGAAGGCTTTAGCAAACTCGGTACCGATCTGTGCCATCGCCGCCGGTTTATCCCCGGCTGCGTGAAACAGTAAAAACAGCTGAGTGGCCGGAAGCGACGGGCTATGTACTACAACGTGGTCGTATTTCATGGTGCTCTCCTTATTCGATAAGGCGATCATACGCCTCTTCACGCTGGAGAAAACGGCAGATTTTTGACAGAGATGTTGGATTTATTGCAACAAGATAACCCGCTGCTGCCAGCGCTGCGCCCGGTCAGCATCCGCTACCGCCAGCGCGGAGCGGGCTTCAGAACGCCACGCCAACAGCAGCGCTTTACGCCCGGCAAGGCGATGATGGCGGCAGATTTCAGCGGAGGACTGCCGCTGTAGCAGCGCGGCAGAGAGCAGCGGCGCGCGTTCCGGCATCAGCTGCGCCAGTCGCCCCAGCGCGGCCAGGCTGGCGTCAAACGGCCGGTGGGCCCAGGCAAACCCTGCCAGCTCGCGCCAGTCGTCCTCATCCAGATGGCAGTCGCCCGGCTGCGCGTTGAGCGGCAGCGCCTCGTCGTTCAACTGCTGACTTAACCAGTAGCCCTCTCGCTCCAGCCTTCGTTCTGCACGCGCCGTCAGCGCCCGACCGGCCTCGCTGAGCGGCAGGATCGCCATCGCCGTATAGCAGCCGCTGCTGGCTTCACGCTGGGTACCAAAGCGCACCAGCTGGAAGCCGCAGCGCTGCCAGAATCGCCACAGCTCGGCGGTGAAACCAAAGCTTACCGAGAGAAAATCCAGCCCCTCGCCCCGCTCGCGGCAGAGTGCGATCAGCCGCTGGCCGCAGCCCTGCCCGCGCCGCGGGGCGGCAACGGCAATCCGGCTGATGCGCCGCGATCGCAGCATTGCCGCCTCGGGCAGACCGGCATGCGCCGCCAGCGACTGCGCCACCAGATTGCCGCGCGGCCGACGATATCCGCCCCATACCGCCCAGGCCAGATCCGCCGACAGGCCGCCCTCATCGACGGCCCACAGCGCGCCCTGCACGGAGTTATTCTCTTCGGCTGCGGTAAAATGCATGCCCGGCGCGTCCATCATCCGGCGCAGATCCAGCGGCGAGGTACGATAGTGGGCACTGGTCAGCAGCCGATAGACGGCGGCCATGCGATCGGGCTGGTGCGTCCAGTCGTCCTGCTCCAGCGCCTGATAGCGCATGTCACCCGTAACAGCCGAAGGAGCGCCGTCGTCAAACAGCAGCGCCTCGGCTATCAGTTCTTCCAGCGGATCGTTTTCCGCCCAGCGCAGCGGCGCATCGAGCTTATAGTGCTTCACCCGCGGCAGCGCGGCGCAGAACTTGAGCAGGAAACCGCGCCCGGTCCCTTCATAGCCCTGTACGGTGGTGGTGAGCAGCACGCGGGGAAACAGGGCGACCAGCTGCCGCAGCAGCGGTGCGGGAATGGCGGCGGCTTCATCAATCAGCAGCCAGTCGGCCTGATGCAGCCCGGCTTCGGCCAGCAGGCGATCCGGGGCAATAAAGGCATAGTTTTCACCGGCAAATCCGGCCAGCACCGCCGTCGAAACTTTGGCAGGTGCAGTGACCAGACAGCGCCCCGGCCAGCGGGCAGCCAGCATCCCCGCCAGCGCGGATTTCCCGCGCCCGCGCGGTGCCGTCAGCACGGAGATGCCCGGTTCGCTGTGTAGTAATGCGCTGAGGATCCGCTGCTGCTGATGGCTGTCGGTGCGCCAGTCGGGAGTGTCAGGCAGCCGTGAGAGGCTCAGTGTCTGCTGCTGATGCCAGACCGCAACGCGGTCATCGGCCAACAGAAGATGCTGCAGGCGTCGCACAAAGCGCGTGCTGGCGAGGGGAGCGTCACTCTCGCTCCAGCGCTGTGCGTCGGCGTCCGCCTGAAGCGGCCAGCGTTGCCACTCCGGCACCAGCAGCAGCAGCCAGCTCCCCGCTTTCAGGGTGCCTGCCAGCGCGGCCAGCGCTTCCGCGTGAAATCCTGCGCGTGCATCAAAAACCGCGTGCTGAAATTCCCGCCCGAGCAGCGTGCGCATCGCGCCCGGCAGGCAGTTCAGTTCGCTACGCGGCGTTTCGCCCACCCACAGCCAGTCGCCGGGGAGCGAGTCAATCCAGACTGCCGCCTGCTGATCTGCCCACTCTGCCTCGCCGCTGAGCACCAGCAAGCGTCGCCAGCCCTGCCGCAGCAGCTGTGCGGTGGCTTCCGTTGCCGTCACCCGCGATCAGCCCGCAAAGGTGTTGCACTGGCCGGGATCGCCACTGTCGAAGCCCTTTTTAAACCAGCTGTAGCGCTGCTTCGACGTCCCGTGGGTGAAGCTGTCCGGCACCACGCGGCCCTGGCTTTGCTGCTGCAGGCGATCGTCACCAATGGCCTCGGCGGCGTTCAGTGCAGACTCCAGATCGCCGGTTTCCAGTACGTTTTCCTGCTGCATATAGTGGCCCCAGACGCCCGCGAAACAGTCGGCCTGCAGTTCCATTTTCACCGAAAGCTGGTTGACGGTTTTCTGGCTGGCACCCTGCTGCATCTGGCGCACTTTGCTGTCGATGCCCAGCAGGTGCTGAACGTGGTGACCCACCTCATGGGCAATCACATAGCCCTGGGCGAATTCACCCCCCGCGTGCAGTTTTGTTTTCATCTCATCGTAGAAAGAGAGGTCGATATAAACTTTGCTGTCGGCCGGGCAGTAGAACGGCCCCATCGCCGACTGGCCGCGCCCGCAGGAGGTGGACGTCTGGCCACGGTACATCACCAGCGTCGGTGGACGCCAGGTTTCGCCCATCTGTTTAAACAGCTGCTGCCAGGTGTCTTCGGTCAGTGCAAAAATGGTGCGGCTGAATTTTGCGGCTTCATCATCGTTAGCGCCTACCCGCTGCTGGCTGGCTGGCTGCGTTAATGAACTGCCGTCACCGGTGATTAACGGCGTTAAATCGTAGCCAAAGAAGCCCGCGCCCACCACGACCACCAGCAGGATAATACCGGCCTTGCCGCGCGGAAGCCGGATCCCGCCACCGCCTGCCGAACCGGACTGGTTACGGCGATCTTCCACATTGTCGCTCTCGCGACGTCCCTGCCAACGCATAGGCGGCCTCTTGTCTGTTAAGGGTCAACATACTGAATAAGTCGATTTTAGTCGGGCGGCAGGCGGAAAACCAGAAAAGTGAAGTTCAGGCAGGGATCATACAAAAGGCCAGGTAAACCTGGCCTTAAAGGACACTACGTTTTCAGGGGCTATCTTCCCCCGATGAGGCTTAGTCGAGCTTAACGCCCAGACGGGTTGCCACTTCTTCATACGCTTCGATCAGGCCACCCAGGCTCTGACGGTAGCGGTCTTTGTCCATCTTGTTCAGGGTGTCTTTATCCCACAGGCGCGCACCGTCCGGTGAGAACTCATCACCCAGCACCACTTCGCCTTTATACAGGCCGAACTCCAGCTTGAAGTCCACGAGGATCAGGCCCGCATCCGCAAACAGCTTGCTCAGCACGTCGTTGGCTTTGTAAGTCAGATCGCGCATCTTCGCCAGGTTTTCTTTGCTGACCCAGCCGAAGGTTTCGCAGTAGGATTCGTTGATCATCGGATCGTGTTTGGCATCGTTCTTCAGGAACAGGTCAAACAATGGCGGATTGAGGATCAGACCCTCTTCCACGCCCAGACGCTTCACCAGTGAACCGGCAGCACGGTTACGCACTACGCATTCAACCGGCACCATATCCAGTTTTTTCACCAGCGCTTCGTTATCCGACAGCAGGGCTTCCATCTGGGTTGGGATTCCGGCTTCCTGCAGTTTGGTCATAATGAAATAATTGAACTTGTTGTTAATCATTCCTTTACGATCAAACTGTTCGATACGCTCACCGTCCAGCGCTGACGTATCGTTACGGAATTCGAGTACCAACAGATCCGGGTTTTCGGTGCTGTAAACGGTTTTCGCTTTGCCGCGATACAACTCAGCTTTCTTTTGCATCTTGTTTAACTCCAACGTGTATCCCCTGAAAAATCGACGGGGTAGAGATCGGTTACTGTCCGGGCCGCCTGCGGCAACCCGCTAAAAATTTTCTGCCGGGCGAATTATATGTTCTGCGCGTAAAAAATCGAAGCAATCGTTTACGCAGCAGCAAATAAAAAGGCCGGGAGCGATTCCCGGCCTTCGGATTTACTTAAATGCCGCCTGGAAAACGGCGACCAGCGCGTCGTTTTGCGACTGCGTGAGCGGATGTCCTTTCGGATCGAGGAACTGCAGGCTGCTGCGGTTATCCAGGTCACCGACCTGAAGTTTGTAGCTACCGTTAACCAGCCCAGGATCTTTCGCACCCAAATCATCCCAGGTGCTACTGCCAGGCGCTTTATACGTCACGTTCAGGCTACCCTGCGAGCGGTTGCTGTCGGTCACTTCCATGCCTACACGCTTCAGCGTTGCCGGCAGGCGCTGCCATACGGCGTTGAATGGAGCACGAACGATCAGGTTTGGCAGGCCGGTATCATCGGCACCGCTCTGCACATCGATCTGAGTCACGCTGCGGTTTGCAGCGGCATCTTCACGCGTGGTTTCGATTTTATCCAGTTTGGTACTGATGTCGTTCAGCATCTGCGCGGTGTAGCGCTGAAGCTGGATCGGCGCAGTGACGCTTTTGCCTTCCTGCTCAAGCTCCAGCAGCTTGACGTTCAGCACCTGCTGATAGCCCTGCTGCTGCACGCTCAGCTGGTAACGGCCACGGTACTGATTATCTTCATCAGCACGGTTCCACTGTACCCAGTCGGTGGTCAACGTCTGGTTAGCGTCCTGACGATCGACAATCGGATAGTTGTAGGACTGCACGGCACTGACAATCTGTGGCCAGATCGAACCGGTGCGTGAATCCAGCAGCAGCGTTCCGGTATTACCGGCGAACTGGGTGCGGGTGCCGTTCATCAACGCCAGAGTCTGCGCCGGTGGACGAATATCCAGTTGCTTACCCACCTGCCCTTTATCGCTGACGTTCGGGATATCAAATTCACCGTTTTGCAGCGGCAGGATCATGCCAGCAGGTGCGTGCAGATCGCTAAGATCGGCTGCCTGCAGGTAGGATTCGTCACCGCTAACCTGACGCTTGTAACGCTGATCGTTAGAACATGCTGCCAGCAGCATCACTAACGACAGTCCCACCACTTTCGCGACCGTGGACTTTTGTACTGAGTAAGCCATCAATTCTCCCTAGATTTACAGCAGGCCGGCGTTTTTAAGAGCCTGCTCTACAACCGGACGACCGGCATCGGTCAGCGGCGTCATTGGCAGACGCAGCGTATCGGTTGCTATTAATCCTAACTTTTTCGCGGCCCATTTGACCGGAATAGGATTGGGTTCAACAAACAGCTTCTGATGCAGCTGCATCAGGCGCTGGTTAAGGCGGCGCGCTTCAGCAAAGTTACCCTGCTGAGCCAGAGCACAAAGCTCTGCCATTTCGCGCGCGGCGATATTCGCCGTTACGGAGATTATGCCGTGTCCGCCCAGATGCATGAAGTCCAGCGCTGTTGCGTCATCACCGCTCACCAGCACGAAATCTTCATCAACCAGCTCTTGGATCTGACTTACCCGTGATAAGTTCCCGGTCGCCTCTTTGATTCCGATAATATTTTTTATTTTCGCCAGGCGGCCAACGGTTTCCGGCAGCAGATCGCTACCCGTGCGCGACGGCACGTTATACAGCATCTGCGGCAGATCGGTGCTTTCAGCAATCGTTTTGAAGTGCTGATACAACCCTTCCTGCGTAGGACGGTTGTAATACGGCGTCACGGTCAGGCAGCCGACAACGCCGGATTTTTCGAAACGTTTAGTCAGAGAGACGCCTTCCGAAGTGGCGTTCGCGCCGGTTCCGGCGATGATTGGGATGCGGCCATCGGCCAGCTCCAGCGTCATCAGTACCACGTCGCCATGTTCGTCATGGCTCAGCGTGGCGGACTCACCGGTGGTTCCTACAGAAACAATTGCCGAAGTACCGCTGGCAACATGATAATCAATCAGTTTTTTCAGACTCGAACGGCAGACATTACCTTTGTCATCCATTGGCGTAACGAGTGCTACAAGACTTCCCGTAAACATTGGCGATCCCCTCGACAAACAAGTGCTTCATGGTACGTTTGACCGAGCATTAAAAGCAAGCGGACAAGGCGGCTCAAGCCCTTGTCAGCAGTTTTTTTTATGTTTACCTTATGGTTATTAGCATTTAGACAGGAAGCATGATTTTGCCGCAGCTACCCGAGCACCACCTGGTTATCACCGCACTTGGGGTTGACCGTCCCGGGATCGTTAATACCATTACCCGCCACGTCAGCAGCTGCGGTTGCAACATTGAGGACAGCAGGCTGGCGATGCTCGGCGAAGAGTTCACCTTTATTATGTTGCTCTCCGGCAGCTGGAACGCAATTACGCTGATTGAATCCACGCTGCCGCTCAAGGGAGCCGAGCTGGAATTATTGATTGTCATGAAGCGCACCGGTGCCGGTGCTCGGCCGCCGATGCCGGCCACCGTGTGGGTTCAGGTTGAGGTGGCGGATTCGCCCCATATTATTGAGCGCTTCACCGATTTGTTCGATACGCACCAAATGAATATTGCGGAACTGGCCTCGCGCACCCAACCGGCGCAGGATAATCAGCCACCGTTGCTCTATATTCAGATGACGGCACACAGTCCTGCCAGCCAGGATGCTTCACTTATCGAGCAGGCGTTTAACCGCCTGTGTACAGAACTTCATGCTCAGGGCACTATTAAGGCGGTTTCAAACCTCGGAGCCTGAATGGTCCGTCCACCACCGGGGAAAGAAACTGTTCTAATTAGCCCACAGCATAAATGATAAAAAACGGAGTGTAGTGATGAATCCACTGAAAGCCGGTGATATTGCACCGAAATTTAGCCTGCCCGATCAGGATGGCGAGCAAGTAAATTTGGCCGACTTCCAGGGGCAGCGCGTTCTGGTTTATTTCTACCCGAAAGCGATGACGCCGGGCTGTACCGTACAGGCGTGCGGACTGCGTGACAGCATGGATGAGCTGAAAAAAGCCGGCGTTGAAGTTTTGGGTATCAGCACGGATAAACCCGAGAAGCTCTCCCGCTTTGTTGAAAAAGAGATGCTTAATTTCACCCTGTTGTCCGACGAAGACCACGCGGTCTGCGAGCAGTTTGGTATCTGGGGCGAGAAAACCTTCATGGGGAAAACCTATGACGGGATCCACCGCATCAGCTTCCTGATTGGCGCTGACGGCAAGGTTGAGAAGGTCTTTGACGACTTCAAAACCAGCAACCACCACGATATCGTGATGGACTATCTGAAAACCGCGTGATTTACCGCGGCTGAAAATAGCAGATTATACGGGCGGGCCGTCATCACAAGGCCCGCCCGATCGCGGCTCTTACTCTTACTCTTTATAAAGCTCGTCCGGCCAGGCATGAACGACCGCTTTAATCAGCGTCGCCAGCGGAATAGCGAAGAAGACGCCCCAGAAGCCCCACAGCCCGCCAAAAATCACCACCGACAGAATGATCACCAGCGGATGCAGGTTCACCGCCTCGGAGAACAGCACCGGCACCAGAATATTGCCGTCCAGCCCCTGAATAATCAGATAGATGATCATCATGGTCCAGAAATCACCGGTCAGCCCCCACTGCCCCAGCCCCACGCCAATCACCGGGATGGTAACCACCATCGCGCCGATATAGGGGATCAGCACCGAGACGCCAACCAGCACCGCCAGCAGGAGCGCATAGTTCATGCCTATTGCCAGGAAGCCTATCCAGCTGGCAATACCGACCACCACCATTTCC
This sequence comes from Erwinia sp. SLM-02, assembly GCF_037450285.1. Lineage (NCBI taxonomy): Bacteria > Pseudomonadati > Pseudomonadota > Gammaproteobacteria > Enterobacterales > Erwiniaceae > Erwinia > Erwinia sp. SLM-02. Next base: position 2,692,004 of record NZ_JAQISN010000001.1, read on the forward strand.
AGCACTTTACCGCGAATATAATTAGAAACCTGCTGGTTCATCTCCAGCCACACCTGCCCGGCCAGCCCGCGGTTGCGCGGCAGCACCCGACGAATGGCGTTCAGCATCTGCTCTTTATCCTTAAGCAGGAAGAAGACCATCAGCGGCACCAGCACCAGATAGATTGCCAGCGTCATCAGCCCCACCAGCGAGGCCAGCGAATACTTCACCACCTGATCGCCCAGCCCGCTCAGCCGGCTGCGCAGGTTTTCCACCACGATATCAATGATGCCAACGTCCATCAGCGTCGGGAACCGCTCCGGCAGACGGGTCGCAAACTGGTAGAGCCGGGTCAGCATACTGGGCAGTTCGTGAGTCAGATTGATCCCCTGCTGCCAGGCAACCGGCACCACCACCAGCAGTAAAATCAGCAGCAGAGCGGCAAAGACAATCAGTACCAGCGTGGTCGCCCAGGTGCGGGAACATCCCAGTCGTTCGAGCCGAACCGTCGGCCACTCCAGCAGATAGGCCAGCACAATGGCCACCAGCAGCGGGGCCAGCAGGCCGTTAAAGAAAAACAGGATGCAGAACGTCGCCAGCAGAATGGCCAGCAGGGCAATGGCCTGCGGGTCGGTAAAACGACGGCGATACCACTGCAGTAAAAGTTCCAGCATAAGGAGTCCTTGCCTGGGAAAGATGAGGTGAGTGTAACTGAAACTCACCGCCCTCGCTGCTGAGCGGGGCGGGAGTCAATATCAGAACGAGGGAGAATGAACGACTTCCTGCTGCACGGCCGCTTTTTGCAGGGCTATGACCCGGTTACGACCGGCGTTTTTGGCCTGATACAGCGCTTCATCAGCCTGCTTAAAAGTATGTTCCATGGTTTTCATTTCCGGCGTCCAGAAGGCAATGCCAATCGAGATGGTAATACTGCCCACCCTGTCCAGCGCCAGGACTTCAATGCGCTGGCGTACCCGTTCGGCGATGGCCAGCGCGGTTTCACGATCGGTGGCGGGCAGGATCATCAGAAACTCCTCGCCGCCGTTACGGCAGATAACATCGGTCTGCCGCGCGCCGACTTCCAGCTGACGGGCGACGTTTTCAATCACATCGTCACCCACATCGTGGCCGAACGTATCGTTCACCCGTTTAAAATAGTCGATATCCAGCGCCAGTACGGCAAACGGCTGCTGCGTCGCGAGAAAATACTCCAGAACGGCATTCAGACCACGGCGGTTCAACAGTCCGGTCAGCGGATCGGTCTGAACTTCGCTCTTCAGCCGCCCAATTTTATCCTGCATCACGCCGATACCGGCCAGCATCGCCCGTTTAATCTGCGAAGCTTCATAATACCAGGAGCGGATGCCGCTAATTTCACGCGAGGCTTCGCTGGTATCCATGTGGCTGGCTTTACGGGCCAGCTGCCAGAGCGGCAGTGCGATGCGCTGTGCGAGGACCAGCGCGAGGATCAGCGTCAGCAGCGCAAACGGCACGGAGTGTTTCAGTACCTGCAACAGCAGGCTGTTAAGCGGAGCCAGCGTTGCGCCCTTGGGTTTCATCGCCACGATCATCCAGCCCGACGCCGGAACGATGGCGTAACCCGCCAGCATTGCCGGGCCGCCCTCATCGTTCAGCTGCAGGAAACCGTTGCTCTCTTTTTTCCGCCGATCGTCATCAATAATCGGCGGCAGGGTTTTACCAATCAGATTATGATCCTGATGATAGAGCACCTGATTCCCGGCATCCACCACGTAAAGCGAGGAGCCATCGCGGTAGAACTGTTCCCCCAGCAGGGCGTTAAGAATGCTTTTCTTTTTCAGATAAATAGAGCCGCCAACGTAGCCGAGATAGCCACCGGTTTTCGACCACACCGGCCAGGAGATAAACACCAGCAGATTATTGGCGGCGGAAATCGTCGGATCGCTGATCGTCGGCTTGCGCTGGGTCAGCGCCTGTCGGGCTGCGGAAGAGGTCAGCTTCATGCCTTTCAGCATCAGTGATTCCGGGGAGATGGCCTTCACCCAGCCGTTCGCATCAACAATCACCACCGAGTTGAAGCTGCTGGTTTGTTCACGCAGGCGATCGACTTCCTTCTGCAGCAGCGCGTCATTATCCAGCCCCCCTTCCAGCATTTTTGCGCTGTAGGAAAGCTGCGACTGAGCCAGCTGAAAAAACACTTCGGAAGTGGCGGCCAGCTTGGTGGCATAAACCCGGTTTGATTCCAGCGTATTCCCGATCAGCACATCACGCTGCACGCGCCAGCTGGCATACAGAGAATTCGCCAGCGTAATGACAATACTTGCCACGGCCAGCAGCGTGATCAGCGTGCGCAAATCCGTCTTAGGGCGCAATTGCCTTAACATGGATTCACCTTAGTGAATAATTTCATTTTTTTAGCGCCTTGTAGTTTTTATGCGCGTTTGTTAGAAAGTGCGAGATATGCCCTGGTAAAGCACGCTTCGATTGTACACCTCCCAGCTGTTTTGGGAATATTCTAACGCCCATGGCTTAAATTAATTGTTGGTAACGTCGTAGAGGATCCCGCACATCAGGCATTCCGAGCTCTGCCCAACACTTCACCCGGTTTTACCATTTCATTCGCCCCGGTCACTGGTTAAGATGTCGATGGGTGCGGAGTTTTCACCCCTTGCAGAACATTTCGGCATCCTGCCGGTCAAAAACTGGACGTCCTTGTTAGGGTTTACCTATGTTCAACCGATTGAAGAAAAGCCTGCTGACTTCGCTAATTCTCTCTCTGCTGGCTGGCGGTGTTACGCCGGTCTGGGCCGATGTCACTGACAATCTGCCGGATATTGGTACGACCGCCGGGGGTACGCTGTCGGTTAATCAGGAGCTGGCGATGGGGGATTTTTATGTTCGCCAGCTGCGGGCCAGCGCGCCAATCATCAACGATCCGTTAATGAATCAATATATCAATCAGCTCGGTCAGCGGCTGGTTGCCCATGCCTGGTCGGTAAAAACGCCTTTCCATTTCTTCCTGATCCGCAACGATGAGATCAACGCCTTCGCGTTCTTTGGCGGTAACGTGGTGCTGCATTCCGCCCTGTTCCGCTACAGCGATAACGAAAGCCAGCTCGCCTCGGTCATGGCGCACGAAATCTCGCACGTCACCCAGCGCCATCTGGCCCGGGCGATGGAGGAACAGCAGAAAAACGCGCCGCTGACGTGGGTCGGCGCGCTGGGTTCCATTCTGCTGGCAATGGCCAGCCCGCAGGCCGGTATGGCGGCGCTGAGCGGCACCCTGGCGGGTACTCAGCAGGGGATTATCAGCTTCACCCAGCAAAATGAGCAGGAGGCCGATCGCATCGGCATTCAGGTACTGCAGCGGGCAGGATTCGACCCGGAGGCGATGCCCGCTTTCCTGCAGAAGCTGGCCGACGAGTCGCGTTTCTCCTCCAAGCCGCCGGAAATCCTGCTGACCCACCCGCTCCCCGACAGCCGCCTGGCCGACGCCCGTAACCGCGCCAACCAGATGAAGCCGGTGGTGGTGCAGTCATCGCAGGACTTTTATATGGCCAAAGTCAGGGCGCTGGGGATGTTTTCTACCGGGCAAAATCAGCTGACCGAAGATTTGCTGGATTCACTGTCGAAGGGGAACAGCCGCGAGCAGGCCGCCGCGCAGTACGGCAAAGCGGTGCAGATGCTGGACGCCAAAAACTACGCCGGAGCGAAAAACATCATCGCCCCCCTGCTGGCGAAGCAGCCGGACAACGTCTGGTATCTGGACATCATTACCGATATCGATATCGGTCTGAACCAGCCGCAGCAGGCCATTAACCGTCTGGTGGCGATTAAAGCCAGCAACAGTAATCCGGTGCTGCAGCTCAACCTGGCGAACGCCTATGTCGAAGCGAAGCAGCCCGCCAACGCCAGCAAGGTGCTGTATCGCTATACCTGGGCCAATAAAGACGACCCGAACGGCTGGGATTTACTGGCCCAGGCGTCGGCGGCTCAGGGGCTGGCAGATGAAGAGCAGGCCGCACGCGCCGAAGGGCTGGCCCTTGCCGGTCAGCTGGATCAGGCCATTCGCAGCCTGAGCAGCGCCAGTTCTCAGGTGCCGCTCGGCAGCCTGAAGCAGGCGCGCTACGATGCCCGCATCGATCAGCTCAGGCAGCTGCAGGAACGTTTCCGTCAGTATCAAAAAAGATAATCAGGCAGGCCGACGCTGAAAGGCCGGGGGAATATCAATGAGTGAAGTTCAGATTTACCACAATCCGCGCTGTTCGAAGAGCCGTGAAACCCTGGCACTGCTGGAGGATCGCGGCATCAAACCGCAGGTGATTCGCTATCTGGAAACGCCGCCGGATGCCGCAACGCTGAAAGCGCTGATCGCGCAGCTGGGTTTCAGCAGCGCACGCCAGCTGATGCGCCATAAGGAAGAGGAGTACAGGGCCGCGGGGCTGGACGATCCGGCGCTGAGTGAAGACCAGCTGCTGGCCGCGATGATTGCCCAGCCGAAGCTGATTGAACGCCCGATCGTGGTAGCTAACGGCCAGGCACGAATCGGCAGGCCGCCGGAGCAGGTGCTGGAGATTATGTAACAGCGGGCATGATTACGTGCATTCAGGTGCTGGAGATCCTTCAATCGTCCGCCTCATTATGTGCACCGATGAGGCCGGCGAAGAAGGCCTCCGTCAAAAAGATCAGAGATCCAGCGCTTCCTTAACGAACGGAATGGTCAGCTTGCGCTGGGCGCTTATCGAGGCGCGATCGAGCTGATCCAGGGTCAGAAACAGCGTTCGCATCTCGCGATCCAGCCGCTTCAGCAGGAAGCGACCCACATCTTCCGGCAGCTCAAAGCCGCGCAGGCGAGCACGCAGCTGCAGTGCCTGCAGCTTATCTTCGTCTGACAAAGGCTGGAGCTTATAGATCTGTCCCCAGTCGAGGCGCGAAGCCAGATCGGGCAGTTTGAGATTGAGCTGGCGAGGGGGGCGATCTCCGGTGATCAGCAGGCGCGTTTTCCCGGTTTCAAGAATGCGGTTGTAGAGGTCGAAAATCGCCATTTCCCACGGCTCATCCCCGGCAATGCATTCGATATTATCGATGCAGATCAGCGCCAGCTGCTCCATGCCATCGAGTACCTCAGGGACAAACCAGGTGCGTTTATCCAGCGGGACGTAACCGACGGCTTCTCCGGCTGCGGAAAGTTCAGCGCAGGCCGCATGCAGCAGGTGACTTCGCCCTCCCCCTTCCCGCGACCAGAAGTAGAAGTAACTGCCGTGTTCCTGATGCAGAGCACTCTGCAGCGCGGCCAGCAGGGACGGATTCTCACCAGGCCAGAAGCTGGCAAAAGTCTCGTCATCGGGCAGATAAAGTGGCAGTGAAAGCTGTGCCGGCGTGTTCAGAATCACCTCAGGGTTTACGCTTGCAAAAATCACGAAAAGTTTAACACAACTCATCGACGATCATGAAACGTAAAGCCATTTGCCGGATCGGCTCCTTTTGGCTGGATCGACGGTTGCCGCTGCGGACGATCAAAATATACTGGGAATTGGTGTTATCCGTTATCGATCCCGATAGTCAACATGGAGCGTTTTATGTGTCTAATCACCCCGCTGCGCCGCGGCATCATCCTGTCCGGCATTCTGTTTTCCCTTCTCGGCACCGCCCAGGCCACCGATCTCAAACACTGGCCTGCACCCCAGGCGAAGCAGCTGAACCGGCTGATTGAACAGCATGCCAGTCAACATGAGTTCGCCGTTTTTGATCTCGACAACACCACCTGGCAGCACGATCTGGAAGAATCGCTGCTGCCCTGGATGGAAAACCACGGTTACCTGACGCGCGAACAGCTGGATCCTTCACTTAAACTGATCCCCTTTGACGACCTGCCCGGCGCGCCGGAGAGCCTCTACAGCTACTATCATCGACTGTGCGAAATGGACGATCTGGTTTGCTATCCGTGGGCCGCGCAGGTTTTTTCAGGCTTCACCGTCGGCAAGCTGAAAGGCTATGTTGATGCGATGATGAAGGAGCAAAAACCGGTGCCGGTGGTTAAAATGCACCACCAGCGGCCGATTTCGGCAGTGGTCTATCCCCCCAAAGTGCTACCCGGCATGCAGGAGCTGTTCAGCAAACTGCAGGAAAACGGCATCCGCGTGTATGTCATCAGCGCCGCGCAGGAAGAGCTGGCGCGCGCCATCGCCAGCGATCCGCAATATGGCTACAACGTGAAGCCTGAAAACGTGCTTGGCGTGAATCTGCTGCTGCGCGATCCCAAAACGGGCCAGCTGACAACATCACGCAGGCAGATCCGTGAAGGGCACTACCGGCCTGAGGCCAATAACAACCTGGTACTGACTCCGTACGTCGTGGCACCAACCACCTGGTTCGAGGGCAAAGCGGCCACCGTTCTGGCGTATATCGATCAGTGGCGTAAACCGATTCTGGCCGGTGGCGATACCCTGTATTCCGATACCTATATGCTACTGAACAGCGTGGACGTGGAGAAATCGGGGATGCGGCTGTGGATTAACCGCAGCGAGGAAACGCACACTCGCCTGCAGGCGCTGTTGAAAAATGCCGTGGTCGATCAGAAGGCGGCAGGCGTTACGCCGAATGCCGATATGAACTGGGTCGTCGTGCAGCAGAGCGAGCTGCAGTAGATCGTCAGAGGAAAAGCGCCCCTTCAACGGCCCGGACAGCCGGGATCCGTTAAAGGGGCTGAACTCGCGGAGCAGCGCTACTTCACGTCGCTGCGTTCGTCCACGACGTCAATAATCTCTTCATCCTTGCGGGTCAGGCTGATGACTTTGAAGATCAGGCTGAGCGCAACGCCAACGATCGTCGCCAGCGCCATGCCTTTCAGTTCGGCGGCACCGATATGCACCTTCGCCCCGCTGACGCCGATAATCAGGATCACCGAGGTCAGGATCAGGTTTTGCGCCTTGTTGTAATCCACTTTCGATTCAATCAGCACGCGGATACCTGATGCGCCAATCACCCCGTACAGCAGCAGTGACACGCCGCCCATCACCGGCACCGGCACGGCCTGAATAGCCGCCGCCAGTTTACCCACGCAGGAGAGCAGGATCGCCAGAATCGCCGCGCCGCCGATCACCCAGGTACTGTACACGCGAGTAATCGCCATCACGCCGATATTCTCACCGTAGGTGGTGTTGGGCGTTGAACCGAAGAAACCGGAGAAAACGGTCGAGATACCGTTGGCAAACATTGAACGGTGCAGGCCCGGATCTTTCAGCAGGTCTTTCTTCACGATATTCGCCGTCACCACCAGATGGCCGACGTGCTCGGCAATCACTACCAGCGCCGCAGGCAGGATAGTAAAGATGGCATACCATTCGAAGCGCGGGGTGTAGAACGTTGGCAGCGCAAACCAGTGCGCTTCACGCACCGGCGTCCAGTCAACGATGCCCATAAAGAAGGATAACGCGTAGCCTGCCAGCACCCCGACCAGAATCGGAATAATGGCGAGAAATCCGCGGAACAGGACGGAGCCGAACACCGTCACGCCCAGCGTCACCATCGAGATGATGATGGTTTTACTGTCGGGAGAGGTGCCGTCGGCGGGCAGCAGGCCGGCCATATTCGCCGCCACGCCCGCCAGCTCCAGGCCGATCACCGCAACAATCGCCCCCATCGCGGCCGGAGGGAACATCACGTCCAGCCAGCCGGTGCCGGCTTTCTTCACAATCAACGCCACCAGGCAGAACAGCACGCCGCACATAATAAAGCCGCCCAGCGCCACTTCATACCCCAGCGGCAGCAGCAGCAGTACCGGAGAGATAAAGGCAAAACTAGAGCCGAGGTAGGCCGGAATTTTTCCCTTACAGATAAACAGGTACAGCAGCGTACCGATACCGTTAAACAGCAACACCGTGGCCGGGTTGATGTGGAACAGAATCGGCACCAGCACCGTGGCACCGAACATCGCGAACAGGTGCTGGAAGCTGAGTGGAATGGTTTGCAGCAGCGGTGGCCGCTCGTGTACGCCTATTGCGCGACGCGTCATGTTTCATTACCCCTTGATATGTGTGCCATAAAAAAGCCGACTCTGCGGTCGGCTTGATAATTTACTTAGTACCAAAAATCTTATCGCCGGCGTCGCCGAGGCCAGGGATAATGTACCCCTTGTCGTTCAGCCCCTGATCCACCGATGCGGTGTACAGTTCCACATCCGGATGCGCTTTCTCCAGCGCGGCGATCCCTTCCGGGGCCGCAACCAGTACCAGCACCTTAATGCTGCTGCAGCCCGCTTTTTTCAGCAGGTCGATAGTGGCGATCATTGAGCCACCGGTGGCCAGCATCGGGTCAACCACCAGCGCCATGCGCTCTTCAATATTGGAAACCAGCTTCTGGAAATACGGTACCGGCTCCAGGGTTTCTTCGTCGCGGTACACGCCCACCACGCTGATGCGCGCGCTTGGTACGTGTTCCAGTACGCCTTCCATCATGCCCAGACCGGCACGCAGGATTGGCACGACGGTAATCTTCTTACCTTTGATCTGTTCGATCTGCACCGGGCCATTCCAGCCCTCGATGGTCACTGTTTCAGTTTCCAGATCGGCAGTCGCTTCATAGGTCAGCAGGCTTCCCACTTCTGACGCGAGCTCACGAAAACGCTTGGTGCTTACGTCGTTCTCACGCATCAGACCCAGTTTATGTTTGACCAGCGGGTGTTTGACTTCCACGATCTTCATTGTTGTACTCCCGGAGTGTTAAGCAGCAAAAAAAAATCGCGAGATTATAGCGCCATTTACCGGCAGCGCCATATGACTTAGTACAATAGTTTAGTTAATCGCGGCAATCGGTGTCAGGATTAGCTAAAATTCACCTATCCGCAATGTGCGTTAAGATGGCACTCGCAAACGTTTGCCTCCACTGGTAGAATTGCGGCGCTTTATTTTTACCACCACACCACCAACCGCAAACGCGTGGGGATTTCGCAGTGACCGACAAAACCTCTCTCAGCTATAAAGACGCCGGCGTAGATATCGATGCTGGTAATGCTTTAGTCGACCGTATCAAAGGCGTAGTGAAAAAGACCCGCCGCCCTGAAGTGATGGGTGGACTGGGCGGTTTCGGTGCCCTTTGTGCGCTGCCGCAAAAATACCGTGAACCTGTACTGGTTTCCGGCACTGACGGCGTTGGCACCAAGCTGCGTCTGGCGATGGACCTGAAGCGCCACGATACGATCGGTATCGATCTGGTCGCCATGTGCGTTAACGATCTGGTGGTACAGGGCGCAGAGCCTCTGTTTTTCCTCGACTACTACGCCACCGGTAAACTGGATGTGGATACCGCAGCCAGCGTGATCACCGGCATCGCAGAAGGCTGTTCGCAGTCTGGCTGTGCGCTGGTCGGCGGCGAAACCGCTGAAATGCCGGGTATGTACCACGGTGAAGATTACGACGTGGCGGGCTTCTGCGTCGGCGTGGTCGAGAAATCTGAAATCATCGACGGCAGCAAAGTGACCGACGGTGACGTGCTGATCGCGCTGGGTTCCAGCGGCCCGCACTCAAACGGCTACTCGCTGGTGCGCAAAATTCTGGAAGTCAGCAAAACCGACCCGGAAACCACCCAGCTGGAAGGCAAATCCCTTTCCGACCACCTGCTGGCCCCTACCCGCATCTACGTGAAAAACATCCTCAGCCTGATTGAGCAGGTTGACGTGCACGCGATTGCCCACCTGACCGGCGGCGGCTTCTGGGAAAACATCCCGCGCGTTCTGCCGGACAACACCCAGGCCGTGCTTGAAGAGTCAAGCTGGGAATGGCCAGCGGTATTTGGCTGGATGCAGCAGGCAGGCAACGTCAGCCGTCACGAAATGTACCGCACCTTTAACTGTGGCGTGGGCATGGTGATTGCACTGAGCGCGGCAGAAGCGGATAAAGCCGTTCAGCTGATGAACGACGCGGGTGAAAAAGCCTGGAAAATTGGTACCATTAAAGCCTCCGATTCTGAAGAGCGTGTGGTCATCAATTCATGAAACGTATAGTCGTGCTGGTTTCCGGGAATGGAAGCAACCTACAGGCAATTCTGGACGCCTGTCAGCAGGGGCGGATTAACGGCAGCGTGGCTGCCGTGTTCAGCAACAAAGCCGATGCCTTTGGCCTGGAGCGCGCGCGTGAAGCGGGCGTACCGGCTCATGCGCTGGCCGCTTCTCAGTTTGCCGATCGTGAAGCGTTCGATCGTCAGCTGATGCTGGAAATCGATGCTTACGCCCCTGATCTGGTGGTACTGGCCGGCTATATGCGTATTCTCAGCCCAGCGTTCGTGCAGCGTTACGCCGGACGTATGCTGAATATCCACCCTTCCCTGCTGCCAAAATATCCGGGGCTGCACACTCACCGCCAGGCGATTGAGAATGGCGATGACGAGCACGGCACCTCCGTTCATTTTGTCACCGAGGAGCTGGACGGCGGCCCGGTCATTTTACAGGCGAAAGTTCCGGTCTTTCGTGAAGACACCGAGGCGGACGTCACCGCGCGCGTTCAGCATCAGGAACACGCGATTTATCCGCTGGTGGTCAGTTGGTTCATTGAAGGCCGTCTGGCCATGCGCGAGGAAAGCGCCTGGCTGGATGGACAGCCGCTACCTGCCGAAGGGCATGCGTTTGAATGATTGATACAGGGCGGAATATTTTCCGCCCTTATTTTTAGCCAAATCGGCCGGTAATATAGTCTTCGGTTTTGCGCTGACGCGGTGCGGTAAACAGATCGTCGGTCAGGCCAAACTCCACCACGCTCCCCTGATGCATAAACGCGGTATAGTCAGATACGCGTGCGGCCTGCTGCATGTTGTGCGTGACCAGCACCAGCGTGAAGTGCTGTTTCAGCGTACTCATCAGCTCTTCAATCACCAGCGTTGAAATCGGATCCAGCGCCGAGGTGGGCTCATCCAGCAGCAGGATTTCTGGCTCAATGGCGATGGCGCGCGCAATCACCAAACGCTGCTGCTGCCCGCTGGAAAGCGTCAGCGCATTCTGCCACAGGTTATCCTTCACCTCGCTCCACAGCGCCGCGGCACGCAGCGCTCGCTCTACCGTTTCATCCAGCACCCGCCGATCGCGGATGCCCTGCAGGCGCAGGCCGTAAACCACATTGTCATAGATGGTCTTGGGAAACGGATTAGGCCGCTGGAACACCATCCCAACGCGGCGACGCAGCACCGACAGATCGCGATCGTGGCCGAGGATCGACTGCTGGTGCAGACGAATGTCACCCTCTACCCGGCAGTTATCGATCAGATCGTTCATGCGGTTAAAGCAGCGCAGCAGCGTCGATTTACCGCAGCCGGAGGGGCCGATCAGCGCGGTGATGCGATTTTTCGGTATCCGCAGACTGATGTTGTTCAGGGCCGGTTTATCCCCGTACCACAAACTCAGATTATCCAGCTCAAGCGCGGTTTCCGCTTCTTCAAATATAACAGCCATAACAATCCCGTATCAGTGCATCAGCGCACGGTAGCGCTCGCGAAGACGATGGCGCAGTATCATTGCCATCAGGTTTAATCCCAGGATCAGCAGAACCAGCAGCAGCGCCGTGGCAAAGACCAGCGGACGATCGGCCTCCGCGTTCGGGCTCTGGAATGCCAGATCGTAAATCTGAAAGCCGAGGTGCATAAATTTACGGTCAAGATGCAGATAAGGGAACAAAGAATCAATCGGCAGTTCGGGCACCATTTTCACCACTCCAACCAGCATCAGCGGCGCGGTTTCTCCGGCGGCACGCGCCACGGCCAGGATCAGCCCGGTCAGCATCGCCGGAACCGCCAGCGGCAGGGTCACATGCCACAGCGTTTCGGCCTGCGTGGCGCCCAGCGCCAGCGAACCCTGCCGCAGCGCGGGCGGAATACGCGAAAGCCCTTCTTCAGTGGCCACAATCACCACCGGCAGCGTCAGCAGCGCCAGCGTCAGCGAGGCCCACAGCAGCCCCGGCGTACCGAAGGTGGGATTAGGCAGTGAGCCGGCGAAGAACAGCCGATCGATACTTCCCCCCATCAGCCAGACAAAGAAGCCGAGGCCAAACACGCCGTAAACGATTGACGGCACGCCCGCCAGATTGACGACGGCAATGCGCACCAGCCGGGTGAGCATGTTGCGCCCCGCGTACTCGTGCAGCCAGATTGCCGCAATGACCCCCAGCGGCATCACTACCACTGACATCAGCAGCACCATCAGTATGGTGCCGAAGATCGCCGGAAATACCCCGCCGTCGCGCTGGCCGTCACCGCTGCTGTCGCTGACAAAATGCCAGATTTGCTGGCCGAAGTGCTGCCATTTCTGCCACAGGCTGAGGGTATTTGGCTGCCAGGCGGATATAATCTGCCCCAGCGGAATACGGTGGGTCGCGCCGGCGGCATCGCGCAGCAGCAATACCGTGTTGTTGCTTTCAATATGCAGGGCTGAAAGGCGCGATGCGTAGCGCGCAAACTGCCGCTGTAGCTCCGCCCGGTCAGCCTCGTAAACCGACTGCGCCTGGGGGGTAAAACTCTGGCGGGCAATCTGTTTTCTGCGCTGTTTTTCCAGCGCTTCCAGCTGGGTATTCACCCGCGCCATCGATACCCGGCGGAGTTTTTCCGCTTCGGCAATATGCTGACGTGCCTGCACCAGCCGCTGCTGCAGGGTTTGGTTTAAGTCACGCGCCATCAGCATCTGGCCGCCTTCCTGCAGGCCATCAAACCAGCCATAGGCATTACCACCGCTAAGGCGCTGCAGCACAATGGCCGCGCCTGGCGTTGACCGTCTGACGATTTCCGCGGACAAAATGGTACGGAAATCCGGCGCGGCGAAGTCGCGATTGCCGGTTTTGATCAGATAGCGGGTGACGTTCTCCGGCAGGTCAGGCGGCAACGGTTGGCCGCTGGCCTCCAGCTGCTGGCGCGATACCTGCTGCTGCCCGGCCACTTCCCCCAGCAGCTGTTGCTCCCCCGACGGTGTACTGACGGTAAACAGCGCCACCGGCTGCGGCCAGAAATAGCGCAGCCCCTGCCAGCCCAGCAGGGCAATCAGCAGCATAAACACCAGCAGGCTGACGGCGACGGCACCGCCGGTCAGCCAGCGCCAGCGATGGTTGTTGCGTTCCGCGTTCATCATCCCTGCACCTCCTGCTGGCTGTAGCGCTGCCGCAGACGCTGGCGGACCATTTCAGCAATCGTATTCACCACCAGGGTGAACACCAGCAGCACCAGGGCAGAAAGGAACAGAATACGGTAGTGCGCGCTGCCGGCCGCCGCTTCGGGCATCTCCACGGCCACATTCGCCGCCAGCGAACGCAGGCCCTGCAGCAGGCCACCATCGGTGACCGGGGTATTGCCGGTGGCCATCAGCACAATCATGGTCTCGCCCAGCGCCCGGCCAAAGCCGATCATCAGCGCGGCAAAAATGCCTGACGATGCCCCGGGCAGTACCACGCGGGTCAGGGTCTGCCACTGTGTGGCACCCAGCGCCAGCGATCCCTGCCCCTGCGAGGCGGGAACGCTGAAGATCGCATCTTCCGCCAGCGTGAAGATCAGGGGGACCAGCGCAAAGCCCATCGCCACCCCGGCCACCAGCAGATTACGCTGCTGATAGCCCGAGCTGAGGCGTTCGGCCCAGACCTGCCCCCAGATGGCCTGCTCGACCAGCGGCACAAACCACAGGCAGAAACAGGCGGTCAGCAGCAGCAGCGGCAGCAGGATCACCACCTCGCGGCCCTCTGTCAGCCAGCGTCTGCGCCAGCGCGGCGGCAGTTTCTGCCGCCCCCAGCTGCACAGCAGCAGCACGGCAGCCAGCATCAGCGGCAGCAGGATAACGCCCGACAGCCTGTCGCCAAGCCTGGGGGCCAGCCACAGCCCGGCAATCAGCCCGATGACCACGCTGGGCAGCGCGCCCATCATTTCGATGCCGGGTTTCACCCAGCGACGCAGGCTGGGTGACATAAACCACGCGGTATACATTGCCGCCGCCAGCGCCAGCGGAGTGGCAAACAGCATCGCCAGCGCGGCCGCTTTCAGCGTCCCCACCACCATTGGCACCAGGCTGTATTTCCCCTGGTAGTAGTCATTTGCGGACGTTGACTGCCAGACATAGTCCGGCTCAGGATAGTTTTCATACCAGACTTTTTGCCACAGGCTGCGCCAGCTGATATCCGGCCACGGGTTGCTCAGGCGGAAGTGCTGCCAGCCGCCGTCGTGCTCCACCAGCAGTCCGTCACCTTCCGGTGAGAACTGCGCGTGCTGAATCCCCGCCGACAGCTGGCGCGTCAGAATTGCCCCCTGCTGCTTGCTGGCATACATTTTCAGTTCACCCTGCGGGCTGAGGGTGGCAAAGACCCGGCGATGGGCCTCAGTAAACAGCAGCGGCTGCCAGCGTGCGCCGTCGAAGGCGCGGATGTGCCGAAGATGGGGACCGTCGGCGCTGGCAATATCAAACCACTGCGAAATCCCCTGCTCATCGGCGACCAGCAGAGAACTGCCGCCGCTGAGCAGCGCCAGGGTTTTTGCCGGTCTGGGCAGCGTAACCGCATCGCGCAGCGCTGGCGCGCCCTCACCCAGCGTCCAGACGCGCAGCTGCGAGCCGGAAAGCGTGAACAGCAGCGCGCCATCGGGCGACAGCAGCAGCTGATTCACGTTGCTGACCGCGAGACGGGTGTTCTGTGCCGGCTGCTGCGGCTGCAGTTGCCACAGAGAAACGCCATCGTTCTCTGCCAGCGCCACCACCCAGCGGTTTTCTGCGCTCTGCGCCACGCTGATTTGCCCTACCCGCGCATCACCGGACGCAATGGGGAGTTCACCCAGTGGAAACGTCCAGTGCGGCTTCTGCGGAAGACTGAAATCGGGGCGGACAAGCAGCATATTGCCGCCGTTATCCAGCAGGAGCGTCGTCAGGTTATCCGCGCTGGAGGCAGCACGGACCGGCCCTGCCAGCAGCGTCCGGGGCTGAAGTTGAAGCTGCTGCTCAGACTGCGGTTGAGGGTGCTGCTCCGACTTTGACGGTGGCGGCGGCAGAGTCGCATTTTGCGCCTCCAGCTCAATAAACTGGCCGCGGCCGTCTTCATCAATACGCCAGCCCCAGCGCTGGGCCTTATCGGTACCCAGCGCCACCGAATGGCTGGGTGAATCCAGCTTGATCTCACCCGCTTTTTCGAAGCCCGGTGCCGAAAATAACGGTATCACCACCCAAATAAGCCAGAAAAACAGCAACAGCATCACCAGCAGGATGGCTACCCCGCACGCGGTCACCACGCGCCGGGTCAGACGATCGGCAAATCGTCTGCTGCGGGCGTTGTCGTGTACGGGGATTGGGTTATCGATCATGCCTGGTCTGGTTTCCATTATGCGGTAAAGTCGCTATGTTGCCCGTATGCGGCTAATAAGACAATTACACAGTGCGATACAATGACATATGCCCACCGACGCGGGGGCGCTTTCTGCGTCTCTGTCACAAAAATGTCATACATCTGCCGTTGGACATTGTTGCCATACTCTCGCCATAATGTTGCAGAACAATGGATATCTTCATCCTGAATCAGTCGAACGGAGTAAAAATGGGTCAGGAAAAGCTTTACATAGAAAAAGAATTAAGCTGGCTGTCCTTTAACGAGCGAGTGCTACAGGAAGCGGCAGACAAAACCAACCCGCTGATTGAGCGCATGCGTTTTCTGGGGATCTATTCCAATAACCTGGAAGAATTTTATAAAGTTCGCTTTGCCGATTTGAAACGTCGCATCCTGATCGGTGAAGAACAGGGTTCCCCCAGCACGCCGCGCCATTTGCTAAAAAAAATCCAGGCGCGCGTTCTCAAGGCCGATCAGGAGTTCGACAGCCTGTATAACGACCTGCTGCTGGAAATGGCGCGTAATCAGATCTTCCTGATTAACGAACGCCAGCTTTCCCCCAATCAGCAGAGCTGGCTGCGCCACTACTTCAAACACCATCTTCGCCAGCATATTACGCCCATTCTAATCAACGAAGACACCGACCTGATTGAATTCCTCAAGGATGATTACACCTATCTGGCGGTGGAAATTATTCGCGGCGAAGACTTCCGTTATGCCCTGCTGGAAATCCCGTCGGACAAGGTACCGCGCTTCGTTAACCTGCCGCCGGAAACACCGCGCCGCCGCAAGCCAATGATCCTGCTGGATAACATCCTGCGCTACTGCCTGGGTGATATCTTCCGCGGTTTCTTTGACTACGATGCGCTGAACGCTTACTCGATGAAGATGACCCGCGATGCGGAATACGATCTGGTCAACGAGATGGAGTCCAGCCTGCTGGAGCTGATGTCTTCCAGCCTGAAGCAGCGTCTGACCGCCGAGCCGGTGCGCTTTGTCTATCAGCGCGACATGCCCGATGCGATGGTTGAGCTGCTGCGTAAAAAGCTGAACATCTCCAACTACGATTCGATCGTTCCCGGCGGGCGCTATCATAACTTTAAGGACTTCATCGGCTTCCCTAACGTCGGTAAAGCGAACCTGGTCAATAAACCGCTGCCGCAGCTGCGTCATATCTGGTTTGACCGCTTCCGTAACGGCTTTGATGCCATTCGCAATCGCGATGTACTGCTCTACTATCCGTACCACACCTTTGAGCACGTACTGGAGCTGCTGCGCCAGGCCTCGTTTGACCCGTCGGTTTTAGCCATCAAGATCAACATCTACCGCGTGGCTAAGCACTCGCGCATTATGGACGCGATGATTCATGCGGCCTATAACGGCAAGAAAGTCACGGTAGTGGTGGAACTGCAGGCCCGCTTCGATGAAGAGGCGAATATTCACTGGGCGAAGCGCCTGACCGAGGCCGGCGTGCACGTTATCTTCTCCGCGCCGGGCCTGAAGATCCACGCCAAGCTGTTCCTGATTTCACGCCGCGAAAACGGCGAGATCGTCCGCTACGCCCACATCGGTACCGGTAACTTTAACGAAAAAACCGCGCGGATCTACACCGACTATTCGCTGCTGACTGCCGATGCGCGTATCACAAATGAAGTTCGCCGGGTCTTCAACTTTATTGAAAACCCGTATCGTCCGGTAAGTTTTGAACATCTGATGGTGTCGCCGCAGAACTCACGCAAAATGCTGTATCAGCTGATTGATGCCGAGATTGCCAACGCGCAGAACGGCATTCAGGCTGGGATCACCCTCAAGATTAACAACCTGGTCGATAAAGGCCTGGTCGATCGCCTGTATACGGCCTCCAGCGTGGGCGTAAAAGTGAACCTGCTGGTGCGCGGGATGTGCTCGCTGATCCCGGATCTGGAAGGTATCAGCGAAAATATTCGCGTGATCAGCATCGTTGACCGCTATCTGGAACACGATCGCGTCTATATTTTTGATAACGGCGGCGATAAAAAGGTCTTCCTCTCCTCCGCTGACTGGATGACGCGAAATATTGACTACCGTATTGAAGTAGCCGTCGCCATTCTCGATCCTATTCTGAAACAGCGTGTGCTGGATATTATCGCCATTCTGTTAAGTGATACGCTGAAGGCCCGTTATGTCGATAAAGAACTGAGCAACCGCTATGTACCCCGCGGCAACCGCCGTAAGGTTCGCGCGCAGCTGGCTATTTACGATTATATTAAATCTCTTGAGCAACCTGACTGACACACAACTATGCCAATATCCCATAAAAGTACGCCTAAACCGCAGGAACTTGCCGCTATCGACCTCGGTTCGAACAGTTTTCACATGGTGATTGCCCGCGTAGTGGACGGTGCCATGCAGGTTCTGGGTCGCCTGAAGCAGCGGGTCCATCTGGCCGATGGCCTGGACAGCAATAACGTGCTGAGTGAAGAGGCGATCCAGCGTGGCCTGAGCTGCCTCGCGCTGTTTGCAGAACGCCTGCAGGGTTTCAGCCCGAGCAACGTGACCATTGTTGGCACGCATACGCTGCGCCAGGCGGTTAACGCCGAGGATTTCCTGCAGCGCGCGGCGGAAGTGATCCCCTACCCGATTGAAGTCATTTCGGGCCATGAAGAAGCCCGCCTGATCTTTATGGGTGTGGAACACACCCAGCCGGAAAAAGGCCGCAAGCTGGTCATCGACATCGGCGGCGGCTCAACCGAGATGGTCATTGGTGAAGACTTTGAGCCAAAGCTGGTAGAAAGCCGCCGTATGGGCTGCGTCAGCTTTGCCAACCTCTATTTCCCCGGTGGCACCATCAGCAAAGAGGCCTTCCGCCGCGCGCGGCTGGCAGCGGCGCAGAAGCTGGAAACCCTGGCCTGGCAGTATCGCCTGATGGGCTGGCAGTATGCGCTGGGCGCATCCGGCACCATTAAAGCCGCCTGCGAAGTGCTGGTGGCGATGGGCGAGAAGGACAAGCTGATCACCCCTGAACGGCTGGAAAAGCTGTATGACGAGGTCATCAAGCATAAATCTTTCGATGCTCTGAGCCTGCCGGGGCTGTCAGAAGAACGCAAAGGGGTCTTCGTTCCCGGCCTGGCAATCCTCTGCGGCGTCTTTGACGCGCTGGCGATCCGTGAACTACGGCTTTCCGACGGTGCGCTGCGTGAAGGCGTGCTGTACGAGATGGAAGGCCGCTTCCGCCATCAGGATATTCGCAGCCGCACGGCGCAGAGCCTGGCCAACCATTATGCTATCGACAGCGATCAGGCCCGTCGTGTGCTGGAAACCACGGAGCAGCTGTTTGAACAGTGGCGCGAACAGAACCCGAAGCTGGAAAATCCTCAGCTGGCCGCGCTGCTGAAGTGGGCTGCGATGCTGCACGAGGTGGGGCTGACCATTAACCACAGCGGTATGCATCGCCATTCGGCGTATATCCTGCAAAATACCAATATGCCCGGGTTTAACCAGGATCAACAATCGTTGCTGGCAACGCTGGTACGCTTCCACCGCAAGGCGGTTAAAGTGGACGAAATGCCACGCCTGACGCTGTTCAAACGCAAACAGTTCCTGCCGCTGGTCTTCCTGCTGCGCCTTGGGACATTGTTGAACAATCAGCGCCAGGCCACCACCCGCCCCAGCGATCTGCAGTTACAAACTGATGACGGTCACTGGACGCTGACGTTCCCGCGTGATTACTTCAGCCAGAACAACCTGGTTCAGCTGGATCTTGAGCGCGAGCAGAGCTACTGGAACGACGTTACCGGCTGGCAGCTGACGATCCAGGAAGAGCAGTAACCCACCCGGTTACAGCTTTTGTGGGGTTCAGGCTGGCCTGAACCCTTTTTTACGGATAGAAGAATCAACACGATGACAAGACCCGATAATTTCTTTACGGAAACGTACCAGCTTACCCCGCCCCACTCTGAGGTCGTTGCCGCTCTGCCGTATCTTGACGGCGGATCCGCGCTGGATGTGGGCTGCGGCAACGGTCGCAACAGTCTGTACCTCAACAATCGCGGCTTTGACGTCACAGCATGGGATAAAAACCCCGCCAGCCTGGCGCGTTTAAATGAGATTATTACCGCTGAAAATCTGACCGGCATCCTCACCGCCGAGCACGATCTCAACACCCTGCGTTTCAACGGTTCCTACAACATGGTGCTGTCGACGGTGGTGATGATGTTTTTACAGCCGGAAACCATCCCGCAGCTGATTGCGGATATGCAGGCCAGCACGACGCGGGACGGTTTTAACCTGATCGTCGCCGCCATGGATACCCCTGATTATCCCTGCACCCTCGGTTTTCCGTTCGCCTTCAAATCCGGTGAGCTGAGCGACTACTACCGTAAATGGCACATCATCAAGTACAACGAAAACGTCGGTCAGCTGCATAAAACCGACGAAAACGGCCAGCGTATTTCGCTGCGCTTTGCGACCATCCTGGCGCAGAAAGCGAGCGTGAAAGACTGATTACCGCGCATCATCCGGGGCCGTGACCAGATTGTCCAACGGCTCCGGAATGCCAATAACAAACCCCTGCAGATAATCCACGCCAAGCTTACGCAGCGCCATGGCAACTTCATGCGTTTCCACATATTCAGCGACGATCTGCATACGTTTTAAGCGCGCGACCACGCAGATTGACTCAATGATTTGGTAATCCAGGCTGCTCTGCAGCATATTGCGCACAAAGCTGCCGTCGATTTTCAGCATATCCACCTGTACCTGCTTCAGACGGGAGTAGCTGGCATAGCCGGTACCAAAATCATCGATCGCCACCCGGCATCCCAGCTGGCGTAGCTGCGCAATACTGCGATTCCCCCAGCTGTAGTCACTGAGCATCGGCGACTCGGCAACTTCAATAATCAACTGCCAGGGTTCGATGTTGCTGGCCTTGAGGCGTGCGGAGATTTCTGCCGCCAGCTGAGGTCGGCACAGCGTGGCCGCAAACAGGTTCACCGCAAAGCGGATCCCGGGTAACTGCACGCGATGCCGATCGATAAATGCCAGTACCTGATCCAGGACCAGCTGATCGACCTCCCACGTCAGGCCGAATTCCTGTATCACCGGGATAAACTGCGCGGGTTTAAGATGCTCCCCCTGCGAATTCACCATCCGCAGCAGAATTTCATGGTAGTCGTCGCCTCGCATCCCGCGGATTTTCTGCGTCATCAGATAAAATCGGCCGTTCTGCATCGCCAGCTGAATATCCTGCAGCATCGCCAGTTTTTCCGTGAGCTGGCGCTGTACCGGCACCGTGTCCTTTTGCTGCAGATTTTCCGCGTGCCCGCTGTGCAGCGCGACTTCCGCCATCGCGCTCATTTCGCCCAGCAGCTCATAGAGGAAGTTGACCGGTGGCATCACGCTGCAGTAACTGATGCCCACATCAGGGTGAATAGGCAGGCCGTCCCAGCTCAGATGATAATCTTTCAGCCGGGTTTCCAGGCTTTCGATACGCGCCAGGCTCGCGGCGTGTTCCAGCCTCAGCGCGAGGTCAAACCCGGGAAGCTGGTAGACGTTTTCCGAAGCCAGCAGCCAGGGTTTTAAATGCTCAGCAAGACTGCGCTTGTATTGAATGCGCAGCTGCAGGCCATAGGTCCGGCTCAGGCGATCGAGGTCGGGGATGCGCAGAAAACACAGCACGGCCCCGGTATTGTGGGCCAGATCCTGACTGAGGGCGCGCACGTTCGGTAAGCCAATCACCGGATCGGTCAGCGCCATACGGCGGGCTTTGTCCAGCAGCCGCCGCTGTCGCGTGCTGATGGCCGACATCAGCATAATGGTCAGCGTAAAGACCAGCAGATTCGCGGAGATGACGGCAAGATGATATCCCTCCGTGCTCGGGCTTAGATAGCGGTCGCGAAGCTGATAAAGCACGATAAGCAGGACGCCCCAGCTTAGCGAGGTAAACAGATAGCCGAATCGCGTGGCGGCCCACAGCATCAGGGGAAGCAGCAGTGGAATGCCGTAATCGGTGGTTAACAGATTTTCCTGCGTGTTGTGAAACTGGGTCAGCATCAGCAGCAAAAACAGAACCAGGCTCAGCCAGAGCATCCACTCCCTGAAGGTGACGCTGGAAGCAAACTGATTGCGGCAGCGTCGGCGGAGCGTGTAAAAGAAAAGGGGATTACGCACCATACGCAGCGCAAAATAAAACAGCTGTGCGGTGGCCAGCAGAGCCAGCATCGCAGACTGATAATTCAGCAATGTATGGATGGAAAACAGGTTGTTGGAGAATATCGAATTATTCAACGGCAAAATATTCATCGGCGTGACGATTTGCATCAGCACGATAAACAGCGTGGGCATGGCAAATGCCAGCCAGAAAAGCCGTACCGCCACCGTCCGCATTTCCCCAATCTCTCCCCGCCAGCGGCGGTTTGACTGCAGGGTGTATCCCCCCCAGCACATGGACAGCGTGATCAGAAAAACGGAAATAATAGTGACCGCCTGCAGCGGCGTGTAGCGATGAAAATAGTGCCAGCACAGGGCAATGGCGATGCCGGGCAGGGCTGCCCAATTGAAGACCATCAGTAACGCTATCATCAACGCCAGAGGCAGATATATCAGGTAGACATACCCTTCCGGAAGCCATAAACGAACGGAAAGCGCAGAGGCCAGAGGCAGCGTGACCAGTGATAACAGCAGAGGTAATCCCCAAAATCGGGCGGAAAAATTTTTAATAAAAACGGATTTCTTCATTTATGTAAGATGCTTTTTAACGTGCTGTGCAGGTTTTAAAAGTTTCGATAACAATAAGACACGTCGATGATAATGAATAATGTCCTGATGCTATTGTAGGTTGAAATACTCATTCCTGGTTGATGGCTGTCAATCTTACTACAACTCCCCTTCCGGATAGTTGATTCTGTCCATGAATTCGTATGCAAATGCCTGAAATTTTTTTACCGGCCTCACTGCGGTGCCCGCAGTCATTGACGTTAACGTCCCGCTGTGTCTAAATTAATCATCGCCCGTCAGGGGCATTACTGGATCAACTGCGTGCATAACGCTATGTCATTTCGAAAACGTCAAAAAACCGGAACAATGACCCGTATCATCCTGTTTGTCAGCTTTATCATTTTGATAGGCCGGCTGATATACGTGGTGCCTGGTGCGATTGAACACCATCAGCAGAAAAAAGCGGCGCCTGCCACGTCCGTCAGCGCCGTAAAAGATAATTAGCCGCATCCGGGCGGTAAACCCGGCAGGCTGCCGTTTGCGTCTGCCGCTTCCTCAGCGCCTTATATCGACTAAGCTGTAACCTCACATTGCCTGTTCATCCGCCAGATTAAAGGACGTTGTATGTCAGCCCTTTCTCATGTTCAACAACTGGCTGAAATTCGTGGCCGCCTTTTAAACCTGCTGCTTAACGATAAAGATCTGGTTGATACGCTGCTGGGCCACCCCCTGCAGGAGTCAGCGGCCGAAGCCGAAGCTCACCGCGAACAAATCAACGAAATCAAGCACACCCTGCCCCTGCTCCACGCCGCCGATATTGCCGACCTGCTGGAAGCCCTGCCGGGGGAAGAGCGTCTGGCCCTGTGGAGCCTGATTGGCAATGACCGGCGCGGTCAGGTGCTGGTTGAAGTCTCTGAAAGCGTCTGGGAAAGCCTGATTGAGGAGATGAGCGACCGCGATCTCCTGCGGGCTATTGAACCGCTGGATATTGACGATCAGGCCTATCTGGCGCGATATCTGTCCCGCGACTTAACCGGCCGCCTGCTGACCTCGCTTAACCCCAGCCTGCGCTCGCGGGTGCTGGACGTTATGCACTTCGATCGCGATCGCGTTGGCCGGATTATGGACTTTAATCTGGTCACGGTGCGTTCGGATATCACCCTTGCCACCGTACAGCGATTCTTACGGCGAAGGAAAATCATCCCTGAAGGCACGGATAAGCTTTTTGTTACCGACAAAAATAACACCCTGCAGGGCGAGCTGCCGCTCACCGAAATTTTGCTTAACACGCCGGATAAAAAAGTGCTTGAGGTGATGAACGACAGTCCGACCACCTTCCTGATTGATGACAAGGCCGAAGATGCGGCGGGCGCCTTCGAGCGATATAACCTGATTTCCGCCGCCGTCATTGATGCGAAAGGCAAACTCATCGGGCGCGTTACCGTTGAAGATGTGATTGACCTGGTCAACGATGAAAACGACAGCAATATTCGTAAAATGGGGGGCGTTAACCCGGATGAGGATGTCTTTGCGCCGGTAAGAAAAGCCGTGCGTAACCGCTGGACCTGGCTGGCAGTCAACCTGTGTACTGCATTTATCGCCTCGCGGGTGATTGGCCTGTTCGAGGACACCATTTCCCAGCTGGTAGCGCTGGCCACGCTGATGCCTATCGTCGCCGGGATCGGCGGTAATACCGGTAATCAGACGATAACCATGATCGTCCGCGCCCTGGCGCTACACCAGGTTGAACCCGGCAACTTCTCCTTCCTGATTGGTCGTGAACTGGGCGTCGCGCTGATTAACGGCGTGTTCTGGGGCGGGATTATGGGCGGCGTCACCTGGGCCATGTACGGCAATGCGGCGCTGGGCGGGGTGATGATGCTGGCGATGGTGCTGAATCTGCTGCTTGCGGCACTGATGGGCGTTCTGATCCCGCTGCTGATGACCAAACTCAAACGCGATCCCGCCGTGGGTTCCAGCGTGCTGATTACCGCACTGACCGACACCGGCGGCTTCTTTATCTTCCTCGGACTCGCCACCCTCTTTCTTCTGCATTAAGCCTTCGCCCCCGGTTCTCTCTCGGGGGCAGTCCCATTTCTCACCTTAAAACTGTTATAAAATGATAATTAATGGTCTGTAATGTGACATATCACGCAGATCAAATTCATCTTCGCCGTTAATCTAACAAAAAATAACAAAGCTTCACCATTATTAACGTTCCCGCTCGCCGGACAGAAGATGCGCCGCCGCTGTTGTAACGTCGTTTCATTACCTGAAGAACGGATTTTCCTCTGACTCTTCCCTACACGAAGGATGAATTATGAATATGCATACATCGGCACCGCCGCTCAGCAGCCATATCAGCGATCGGGAGGAAAATGCGTGGAAACGAGCGGTCTGGCGTATTCTGCCCATCCTGATGATCAGCTATATCTTTGCTTATCTCGATCGTATCAACGTCGGCATTGCCAAGCTGCAAATGTCGAACGACCTGTCATTCTCTGAAACCGTTTACGGTTTAGGCGCCGGGATCTTCTTTATCGGCTTCTTTTTCTTCCAGGTACCCAGCAATATTGTGCTGCAGCGCTTTGGCGCGCGCCGCCTGCTGGCCGCGCTGCTGGCCTGCTGGGCTCTGATTGCTCCGCTTACTGCACTGGTCACCACGCCGTTTCAGTTTTATGCCGTGCGCTTTATGCTGGGCCTGACGGAATCGGGATTCTACCCTGGCGTTATCCTGTACCTCTCTTTCTGGTTCCCGTCTTACCGTCGCGGGAAAATGTTCGCGCTGTTTGCGGCTGCCGTTCCGCTTTCCGGTCTGCTGGGCGGTCCGATTTCGGGCTGGATTATGGAACATTTCCACAATATGCACGGGCTTGCAGGCTGGAAATGGCTGTTTATCCTGCAGGGCACCCCGTCGCTGCTGGTGGGCCTGCTGGTATTAAAACTGCTGCCCGATCGCATTAACGATGCCAAATGGCTCAGTGCGGAGGAGAAAGCCATCATGAACGCCCGCGTGCAGGAAGACGCGGTGGAGGATTCACCCGTTGAGCAGGCCAGCCTTGGCGCGGTGCTGCGCAACGGCAAACTGTGGCTGCTGACGCTGATCTACTTCTGCCTGATCGCCGGTTTCTATACCGTCAGTTTCTGGCTGCCAACGCTGGTGCGCAACGCCGGGGTTGAGGACGTCTTCACGGTTGGCCTGCTGACGGCGATCCCCTACGCCGCCGCCATTGTCACCATGATTGTCGCCTCCCGCAGTGCCGATAAGCACCGTGAACGCCGCTGGCATCTGGCCGTGATTGCCATTATGAGCGGCGTGGGGATGGTCATTTCCGCGCTGTACGCCGACAACCTGTGGATAGCCATGTTCGGCCTGACCCTGGGGGCGGCCGGTGGCCTGAGTACGCTGCCGCTGTTCTGGAGCCTGCCGACGGCCTTCCTCGGCGGTACGATGGCAGCCGTGGGCATCGCCCTGATTAACTCCTTTGGTAACCTGGCGGGCTTTGTTGCGCCTTACCTGATGGGATTCCTGACCGACCTGACTCATTCGACCCTGACCGGCATGCTGATTATCTCCTGCACGCTGTTTGTTGGCGCTGCGGCGATCTTCCTGATCCCCGGCCGTGTTGTTAACCGCTAATTTTAACGAGGCAAATTATGAATATCGTCATCACCGGTGCCGCCGGGTTCCTGGGAAAAAAACTGGTTAAGGCGCTGCTGGCGAAAGGCTCACTGCTTAACCGTCAGGGGCAGCCGCAGGACATTACACGGATCACCGCTTTTGATATCACCCCGCTGACCGGCATTAACGATCCGCGCCTGCACGTTGTCTGCGGCGATATCAGTAACCCGACCGAGCTGGCTAACCTGATAGGTGAGCAGACCGACAGCGTGTTCCATCTGGCGGCCATTGTTTCCGGCCAGGCCGAACAGGACTTCGATCTCGGCATGAAAATCAACGTCGACGCCGCTCGTCAGATTATGGAACGCCTGCGCGCTTTACCGCAGCGTATTCGCCTGGTCACCACCAGTTCAGTGGCGGTGTTCGGGGGCAAACTGCCGGAAAAAGTTCCAGATGAGCAGGTATGGATGCCGCAAAGCTCCTACGGTACGCAGAAAGCGATGAACGACCTGCTGCTGTCAGACTACAGCCGTCGGGGTTTCCTGGATGGTCGCAGCCTGCGTATGCCCACCATCGTCGTTCGCCCAGGTAAACCGAACGCCGCTGCATCCAGCTTTGCCAGCGGTATTATCCGTGAGCCGCTGAACGGTGAAGCGGCAAACTGCCCGGTCAGTACCGATACCCGCCTGTGGCTGATGTCGCCGGATAAAGCCGTTGCTGCGCTCATTCGCGGTCATGAACTGGACGGCGACAGGCTGGACCAGGGCCGCGTCATCAATCTGTGCGGCCTGTCGGTCACCGTCGAAACGATGATCGGTTCCCTGCGCAATATTGCCGGCGATGAGGTTGTGTCCCGCATCAGCTATCAGCCAGACCAGGCGATTATTAACATCGTTAACTCCTGGCCCGGCGATTTCCATGCCGACTACGCCCGCCGCCTCGGCTTCGAAGCGAACGCCTCTTTTGACGAAATGGTCAGGGAATATCTGGCCGAAAAAGAAGCCACCGCCTGATCGCATCGGGGCCGGTATTGACCGGCCCCCTGCGGACTTATTCCGGCCGGTAACGCCGCTTCTGGTTAAGCAGATTGATGCTTAGTGCCACCAGAGCGGTCTCCTGTACCCCCGCAGGCAAGCGATAACTTCCCCGCCCTTCCAGCCATGACAGCACATCAGCAAGATGCCAGAAGGCCGTTGACCCTTCATGTACCGGAACAGGAAAAGTCAGATGATGGGCCAGCATCAATTTCCGCATGTTCTGCCGGGAGACGCCGATAAGGTCAGCGATATCGGTCAAGCCAACATAATCCGGTGAAACTTCAAACAGAATCGCATCTGCCATAACAGAGGCAATCTGCTGCATGGCGCTGTGAATTGCCTGCTGTGCCGAGTCCGCCTCGCGGATAAACTCCAGCGCGATACGACCCGGGATCCCCAGCCCAATCAACGCATCATTACAGCCTGCCTGTGCCAGTCTTTCAACCAGATCGTCCGTGTCAGAGAGCGTCTGTGACAGCCGATACTTCAATGTAAATGTGTATTCCATGGCGTTCCTCTTCCTGATTCAGCCTCGTACTGTTGACGGAAAGTACAATGTTCAACGACTCGCCTGAGCTGCCTGGCATGATTGACGGCATTCCCAGGCGCACTCCAGATGCAGCAAATGCAAAACTCGCCACATCGACAGGTAACGCTGTTCCACGGACAGTACATTTTCCCCCAGGCATGGCCACCTCTGCTCACGACTCGCCACCCCTGGTCTTCGGCGTACCTGAGTACCGCTTCAATTTCTTTTATAGCATGGCAATGTCGCCCCATCTGTTCCTCCATACTGTAACCTGAGATTAAAGTTGTCAATCGACAACCTGGTTATTCTTTCTCCTACTCTGCCAGGCCAGAAGCGAAAGAACCAGAATGAACAGGCAACGCCTGGAGCGCTGCCGTAAAAATGATGGTGGATTTACACTGAAGAGAATGATGCTGTGGGCTGGCTCGCAAAATGTCGCCAGCCACGGCAAGAAGGGGTAAAAAATACAGCGTCCTTAGTTTTGCAGGCGCTGGCTTTGCAGGTTATCCCCGCCGATACCGCCAATAAAAGGCAGTCTCGGGCGCAACGGGGCAAACTCCAGCCCCAGGTTCAAGCCCAGAATGTTGATTTCAACCCCCTCTTCAGCCCCCAGCGTAACGCCGGCAATACCCAGCAGAGACACCTGCAGCCCCCGTCCGGAGGGCGGCAGCCCCACCGGATTCAGCAGGGATCGAAAATCTTTACCCACCGCATTCGCCGGCATATCCAGCTTCAGAGCAGGCACTTCACGCCCGATATGGGCCATGAAGGTATTGCTGTTAGGACCGGGCCAGGCGTGATAGGTCTGCGGCCAGGGATAAGAGGCAATGGCCGCCTGAATTTGCGGGATCATGGCCTCCGCCGCCGGGCCACGATGCTCAACCAGCAGGCGGGGCTTTGCCCCATACCAGTAGCCATCCGGCGCGTTGGCATTAAGCCGCACTTTGTCGCCATTCCCCCAGCCAATCACTTCATAGCGGCTAAAGTGGGTTTCACCTGCGCGCTTGAAGATGATCCACGGATGAACGGCTACCTTGCCTTTCCAGCCGTAGGTTGGTGCCACATAGACCTGCACGATGGCCAGATTTGCCAGTCTTGACGGATCGGGTGCCATTCCGGAAGAATCGCGTCGCGCTGACCACCAGCCCTGCCCGGCCGATTCCGGGTGATGCGTAGCCTTCGCCAGGCTGGCTCCCAGCGACAGCAGCATGATGCAGAGAATAATCAAACTCAGCGCTTTTAATGGCAGCATAGCCAACTCCTGTATCAGTTTTCAGTTCAGGGTGAATACCGCACAAAAATTCACATTTCACTCCTGCCTTTCTCCGGGCGTGGGAAACACACTGCATCTGACCGGGAATATTCGGGAGGGGGTGCTGAAGGTTTGCGGATTGATGCAGGCAAGATGTACGGCATCTGTCGCTAAATTGACATAAAAGGCGCAGCCCGTCTATTGCAGACCGGCGCTTATTACATACCTTGACAGTCGGTAGACGATTTCCCCGAACGGTGGCACGATGTGACGCTATCTTCTCTTTTCTTCCTGCTCGCGGCGGGCACGGTACGAGGAATTATCTGATGAATACGACGGGCAGTACGGGTGCCGGCAGGGACTGGGTTCATTTCCGTCGTGATGAAGAAAGCGGGATTGAAAGCATCAATGCACATTTTCGTGGTCATGCCTACGATCCCCACGATCATGACGAACTGCTGGTGGGGGTGACGATGCAGGGGCTGCAGCGGTTTCACTGCCACCGCACCCTGCACACCAGCCAGCCGGGTCGGGCAATCCTGATCGAACCCGGTGCCGTTCACGACGGTCATGCGCCTGATATCGAAGGGTTCACCTATGTGATGCTGTATCTGCCGCAAAGCTGGGTCACAGACATGATGCAGCGCCGCGGACTGGGGGACGTATCCGTTCTTGAGGCGGCGTTTTGCCACACCCTGACCGATGATTCACAATTAATCACGGCCATCCAGCAGGCATTTTTCGCCATACATCATCAGGAAGGTCGCCTGGCCCGCGATCAAACCCTCGATCAACTGCTGTCGCTGCTCTCCCGCCATATTAACAGCAGGCCGTCTTTCATCCTGGACGACGCTCTGGCACGGATCTATCAGCTGCGGGATTATCTGCACGACCAGATGCACCAGGATATCGGGCTGGATGAGCTTTCCCGCCACGCCGGGATCGACCGTTTTCGCCTCAGCCGCCAGTTCAAGAAGGCGTTCGGCCAGTCACCTCATGCTTATCTCGTGCGGCTCAGGCTGCGCACGGCGCGGATGCTGCTGGCTCGGGGTATTGAGCCTGCACAGGTTGCCTTGCAGGTGGGCTTTTCCGACCAGAGCCATATGGGCCGCTGGTTCCAGCGCGCTTATCGTCTTTCTCCTGCCGCTTATCAACACCGCTGCACAAACGTTCTAGACCGATCTGCCCCTCGCTGACGATGATGTGACTTCTTTTAGCGATCCGAGAAGGCTGACCGATGTTTGATACAAAAATTGCGTTTATCGTGCGTAATGATTTGCCCACCTGGCAACGTTTAAATGTTGTGGCGTTTCTGGCGACGGGGATCGCCGCCGCCGCACCTGAAATCATGGGTGCGCCCTACGTTGATGCCAAAGGCCGGCAGTATGGCAAGATATCCGGGCAGCCCATGCTGATTTTTGAAGCGGATATCGGTGGATTACAGACGGCGCATCGGAAAGGACTTGAGCGTGAATTAACGCTGATCCCCTATGTCCACGCGATGTTTTCGACCGGGCACGATGAGGCGAACCGCGAAGTCTTTATGGCCGAGGAGGCGGATAGTTTGAATCTGGTTGGGCTGGGGGTTCGCGGGCCGAAAAAGATCGTGGATAAGGTCATTAAAGGTCTGGGCCTGCACGGTTGATGGCAGATGGCAGAGCGTGACGATAAGGCCTTATCCCGGCTGTGATGCATGTTTAGTGAGGCCGGCGCGTTAACTCGCGTGACGCCGGACACTTCCCGAAAAGGAACGACTTACCATGACCGGAACAGTCCCCGGTCATGTCGCGTTGGCTTACTGCGTCATCCCGGAAACGTGTCCGGCTTCATAAAGCCCTGGGGCCAACCCGCGCCGTCAGAAACGATCGAGGCTGAATGCCGCAGGATTCAGAACCGGCGTTTTGCCCAACAGCAGATCGGCCGTGATTTCTGCCGAAACCGGGCTTTCCGTCATGCCCCAGCCCGTTGCAGTGTTGATAACCATACCCGGATACTCTTTCACCACGGAGATGATTGGATCCTCATCCGGCGCAATCGACATCGCTCCACTCCAGCGGTCGATCAGTTTGGAGTCTTTGAACGCCGGGAACTCCGCCTTCAGTTTCTCCAGCGAGCTTTCCAGCTCAGGAACGTCCGGGGCTGCGGTCATATCGCGATATTTCTCGAACGGCGAAACCTCATTCAGCGCCCAGTGTTTTGGCTGCATAAAGGTGTTGATTAGCTGCTCGTTGAGTGAAATATGCACCGGGAAGTCAGGCTGGGACATCAGCGGCAGATACTTGTAGCCGTACATGAAGGATTCCTGCACAACCGGAGCAACAATCACACGCGGTGAGGTTGCATAGCTGCCGTCGGCCTGTTCACGGAAGTAGATATTCCCCGGCAGGGCAACGTTACCGCCCGGCGCACCCGGAGCACCGCTGATCAACTGCTGCGACTGATAGGCTGGCAGCGTTGGCACATTCACATTCAGATTCTGCATAAACAGACGTGACCAGGCTCCACCAGCAACGACAACCTGTGACGTTCTGATTGCGCCCTTTTCGGTCACCACATCTGAGATGGCACCGGCCTGGGTTTCAATGCCTCTGGCGGCGCAGTTGGTGTAAATTTTTACACCGATCTTCATGGCGTATTCAGCCATCACGAAGGCGGCGATTTCAGGGTCAAGGCTGCCTGAGTCTTCCTCAAATCCGGCGATTTTCCAGCTGGAAGTGGCGCCTTTCAGGCGCTGGCTCAGTTCATCACCTTCAATGATTCTGGTTTTGAAGGGGATATCGGCACCCACTTCTTTATGTTTGGTATCGATCCACTGTCTGACGTGTGCTAAATCTTCATCATCCAGTGGAACTTCAACCCTGCCCTGCGTGCGATAGCTGGTATCGGCACCCACTTTGGCATTCATTTCGCGCCAGCGCTGCTTCGCCATGTGGTGCAGCTGGAATGTGGCATCCGGCATTTTATAGGTCATCACCTGACCATAAAAACGGCTTGACTGCTCACCGGCAATATTGCCTTTTTCAACGACCACAACCGACAGGCCGCGCTCAGCAAGGTTGATTGCGGTCATAATCCCCTGGATACCCCCGCCCACCACCACCACATCGGCCTGCTTTGGCAACGATCCGTTCAGACCGTCAACAAAGCCAACACGCGGTTTACCCGGGATCAGTCGCCCTTCGCGAGTCAGCATCGGAGTCAGGATCCCGGCACCACCCACAGCAACAACGGCTGCACCGCCAATCAAAAATTTTCTTCTTGTGATATTCATTTTGAAACGTTCCTTATAAATAACAGGTATTCAGCTTTTCCCTGAGTTGTTACCTGCGAAATTCATCTGACATGGGTGATACGCAGCGAATATCCTCATATCACCCGGTACTTTTTCGTACATATAGATATCTGAAGGTTTTTCTTTTTTCAGCCAGGCAGCAGGGGGCCTTCCCAGATAAATAGAGAAAACGGATCCGAGGCAATGATTGATATAATCAACATTCGCTTCTTAGAAATTTAAATTGATTTTCCGGCTATCTTTTCCCGTGCGGATCTGGCCGACGCCCATTCAAATCATGGACGGAATAAAGGATATTGGCGGAATCTCTGTCGTGAAAAAATCAACTTCCAGGATCGCGTATGTGAGTACACATTCCTAATCATCTCCTGCCTGTCTGCCTCTGGCAGCGCAGCATTTTGGGCTATGAAAACATCCATTGGCGCGCACATTAACAAAGTTGACACATAAAAACACCCTTTTATGCACTTAATGATAACGACCAACCCCCTGAAAATCCGGGTAAAGCGCCATTTTTATTCACATATGTGAATAGAAACTGCATAAAGCAACGTAAATCAGTGTAAATGCATTGATTAATTATTCATTAAAATAAATACAAAAATAATCAAAAAAAGGTGACTGGTTAGATTAACCCTAAATATTTAAGCACTCACTTTAAGCAGTGATAAGGACTTTCAGATAACATGCATGGCGTAAATTTCATCACTCCACTTTAAGCTGGCCGTTTATACACAGAAATTGCGGGGTAATTTACGCCTATTATTTAACTAAAGTTATCAATTACTGATGACGCTGCCCTATATAACCGGAATCTGTTTCGGGTTATCCCGCTTATTCGGCTGAACCCATCTGATACTTTGTGCGACGGTCTTTCAACCCTATAACCCCGTACGCTTTCTGGCGTCGTTTGCTATCGTTACGCTGACCGCCCCGGCTCGTCGCCCCGCTGACCTGTCGCTGCACCATCGCACATCACATTTTACTGACAGGCCGATTATCCGTCCCTTTATCTGTAGAGGAGCACAAAGAAGAGTGCGTAGAAAGCTGCAATACTTAAGCGAAACGATGAGGTTCTCACAGCAGGAATGGGAGCCGGTCATCCTGAAAAGTCGACATCCTCTTATTGTGGAGTCACCGGCCTGGGCCTTAGTGCGAGTTAATACGGAGAACGATTCATGGCAAAGATTACGGAAAAGCTGATTGCTGAGATCCTGCAGCAGGTTGGCGGTAAAAATAATGTAGTGGCCTGTGGAAACTGCATGACCCGCCTGCGCCTGACGTTAAACGATGACCGGCTGGTAGAACATGACGGGCTGAAGGCGCTGCCCGGTGTTCTCGGCGTGATTACTACCCAGGACCAGCTGCAAATCGTTCTCGGCGCCGGGAAAGCGCAAACCGCCGCTGAAATGATGAACAGGTTACTTGCCAGCGGTGCCTTTATGGATCCTCAAGAGCCGGGAGTCGGCTCGCTGGCCCGCGATAATAAGCAGAAGATAAAAGCCGGACAAACCAGCGCCGTGCATCAGTTTCTGGCTAAGTTCGCCACTATTTTTACGCCGCTGATACCCGGCTTTATCGCCGCCGGTATGCTGCTGGGTTTCGCGACGTTAATCGAACAAAGCCTTCTGACAAACGCCGCTGAGAAGAATGCAACCCTTGTGCAGGTCGTGGGTTACATGAAGATTTTCGGCAAGGGGCTGTTTACCTTCCTGCCGATACTGATTGGCTACAACGCGCAGAAGGCCTTCGGCGGGACCGGCGTTAACGGAGCCATCATTGCCTCCCTGTTCGTGCTGGGCTATAGCCCGGATGCGACGGTGGGCTATTTTTCCGGGATTGATAACTTCTTTGGCATGGCCATCGATCCCCGGGGGAATATTATCGGCGTGCTGATTGCCTCAATTCTCGGCGCGTGGATTGAACGGCAGTTCCGCCGGATCGTCCCCGATAATCTCGACATGATCCTCACCTCACTGCTGACGCTGATCGTGACCGGCGCGATCGCCTTTACCCTGATTATGCCGATTGGCGGTGAGCTGTTTAAAGGCATGTCGTGGCTGTTCCTGCATCTGAACGGTAACCCGTTTGGCTGCGCCATCCTGGCGGGACTGTTCCTGATTGCGGTGGTTTTCGGCGTGCATCAGGGCTTTATCCCGGTTTATTTTGCGCTGATGGATGCACAGGGCTTCAACTCTCTGTTCCCGATACTGGCGATGGCCGGCGGTGGCCAGGTGGGTGCCGCACTGGCGCTGTACTTCCGCTCGGCCAGAGACTCGGCCACGCGCATTCAGGTTAAAGGTGCGATTATTCCGGGCCTGCTCGGCATCGGTGAACCGCTGATTTACGCCGTCACGCTGCCCCGGGTGAAGCCGTTTGTCACCGCCTGCCTGGGCGGTGCCTGCGGCGGATTCTTTATTGGCCTCGTGGCGTGGCTTGGCCTGCCAATTGGCATGAACACCGTGTTCGGCCCTTCCGGGCTGGTGACACTGCCGCTGATGACCTCAAACGAGGGGATTTATACCGGCATGGCGGTTTACGCGGCGGGGCTGCTTATCGCCTACGTGAGCGGGTTTATTATTACCTGGTGCTTTGGCTGGAAGAATGTGGATTTGAACTGAAGGCCTACGTGATATGCATAAAAAAAACGGTAAATCCGTATCAGATGACTCAACATCCAAAATCGGGCTTGCTGACCTGTCTTTTTTAAGCGACAATTATTTAAGGGAGAAGGACTCGTGAGGACACTGAGTTGTACACAATAAAACGTTACCAGGACGGAAACGGCAACGTCCCTTACAGTGAATGGATCCAGAAGCTACGAAAGAAAGATCCTCGAGCGGCATCAAGAATAGATATCCGTACAGATCGTGCAGAAAGCGGAAACTTTGGTGACCATAAGTTTGCAAGGGACGGAGTCTGGGAATTTTTGCTGCTAATTGGTGGCAATAAATCAACTCAGAATAGTGATGTAGATAAAGCAGTGAATTACTGGCGTGACTATCAACAGGAGTAGGATTATGAAAATGATTAATCAACCTGCAAAAATAACTAAATCCGTAAGCCATGATGATGCAATGGTCACCGAGTTACGTGAGAATCCTGAGTACGCAGAAATCTACCTTCAAACAGCACTGGAAGAGATCTATGAGGAAGGTGGTGTGTCGGCTTTCCTGACGGCATTACGGCGTATCGTCGAATCGCGTGGTGGGATTGGTGAGATAGCGAAGAAATCAGGATTGTCGCGCCAGCAGCTTTACAGGACGCTGTCTGAGAATGGTAATCCAACACTTACTACGCTTACCGAGATTACCCGGGCTGCTGGGATTCGGCTGACCCCCCCTGTTTCTTCTAACCAGGACCGTTAAAATTTACCCGAGTATGAAGGCTTAAGTCCTTTCAAAAAATATCGTGTATAAGACATAAAGCTCGTACAAAATACGATTCTGCCTCATTTTTTCCCGCGCTGCCGCCGTCAAGACCCCTCAAACAAACGTGTGCTGAAAATTATAATAAACCGCTATAAAAAAGCCCCTGTAAAACAGAGGCTTTTTGCAGCATTGGAAAAGTGATTCGCTAAAACTAGCCTAAAATCATTCCCACTCGATCGTCGCTGGTGGTTTACCGGAAATATCGTAAACCACGCGGGAGATGCCGTTCACTTCGTTGATGATGCGGTTGGAAACGCGGCCAAGGAAGTCATACGGCAGGTGCGCCCAGTGTGCGGTCATAAAGTCGATGGTTTCCACTGCACGCAGGGAGACAACCCAGTCGTATTTGCGGCCATCGCCCATCACGCCCACGGAACGAACCGGCAGGAAGACGGTGAAGGCCTGGCTGACTTTGTTGTACAGATCGGCTTTGTGCAGCTCTTCAATGAAGATAGCATCCGCACGACGCAGCAGGTCACAGTACTCTTTCTTCACTTCACCCAGTACACGCACACCCAGACCCGGGCCCGGGAACGGATGACGGAACAGCATCGCGTGCGGCAGGCCCAGCTCCAGGCCGATTTTGCGCACTTCGTCTTTGAACAGCTCGCGCAGCGGTTCAACCAGACCCATCTTCATCTCTTTCGGCAGGCCGCCCACGTTGTGGTGAGATTTGATGACGTGCGCTTTGCCGGTGGCAGATGCCGCCGACTCAATCACGTCCGGGTAGATGGTGCCCTGTGCCAGCCACTTCACGTCTTCCAGCTTCAAAGCTTCTTCATCGAACACTTCAACGAATACGCGACCGATGATCTTACGCTTAGCTTCCGGATCGTTCTCACCCGCCAGCGCGTCCAGGAAGCGCTTTTCGCCTTCAACGTGGATGATGTTCAGACCAAAGTGATCGCCGAACATTTCCATTACCTGCTCTGCTTCGTTCAGGCGCAGCAGGCCGTTATCCACGAATACGCAGGTCAGGCGATCGCCAATGGCACGGTGCAGCAGCATCGCAGTGACGGAGGAGTCAACGCCGCCGGACAGGCCGAGGATAACTTTATCTTCGCCCACCTGCTCGCGCAGGCGCTCAACGGCATCTTCGATAATCTTCGCCGGGGTCCACAGTGCTTCACACTCACAGATATCGCGCACAAAGCGCTCCAGCAGGCGCTGGCCCTGGCGGGTGTGGGTCACTTCCGGATGGAACTGCACACCGTAGAAACGCTTCTCTTCGTTGGCCATAATGGCAAACGGACAGGTATCGGTGCTGGCAACGGTCACGAAGTCGGACGGGATCGCGGTGACTTTGTCGCCGTGGCTCATCCAGACGTCCAGCAGCGGCTTACCGGCGGCGCTCAGGGCGTCTTCGATATCGCGGGTCAGCGCGCTCTGGGTTTTCACTTCTACCTGCGCATAGCCAAACTCACGCTCGTTAGAACCTTCAACCGCGCCGCCCAGCTGCATTGCCATGGTCTGCATGCCGTAGCATACGCCCAGCACCGGTACACCGGCGTTGAACACGTATTCCGGCGCACGCGGGCTGCCGTGTTCGGTGGTGCTTTCCGGACCGCCGGAGAGGATGATGCCGCTTGGTTTAAAACCGCGGATCTGCTCTTCGGTTACGTCCCACGCCCACAGTTCACAGTACACGCCCAGCTCGCGCACGCGGCGCGCAACCAGCTGAGTATACTGTGAACCGAAATCGAGGATCAGAATGCGGTGTTTATGAATGTTTTCCGTCGTCATTGGCTATTCCAGGGCGATGTAATTCAAAATACGGGAGGTAAAACGCCCGGCTAAACCGGGCGCACAGTACAGGGTTTATCAGGAACCCATACGGTAGTTCGGGGACTCTTTAGTAATGGTCACGTCGTGAACGTGGCTTTCCTGGATCCCGGCACCGCTGATGCGAACAAATTCCGCTTTAGTACGCAGGTCGTCGATAGTACCACAGCCGGTCAGGCCCATACAGGAACGCAGGCCGCCCATTTGCTGGTGCACGATCGCTTTCAGGAAACCTTTGTAGGCCACGCGGCCTTCGATCCCTTCCGGTACCAGTTTGTCCGCCGCGTTATCGGTCTGGAAGTAACGGTCAGAAGAGCCTTTAGACATCGCGCCCAGGGAACCCATACCGCGGTAGGATTTGAATGAACGGCCCTGGTAGAGTTCGATTTCGCCAGGTGCTTCATCGGTACCCGCCAGCATAGAACCCACCATCACCGCAGAGGCACCGGCGGCGATAGCTTTAGCGATGTCGCCGGAGAAGCGGATACCGCCGTCGGCGATAACCGGAATACCGGTTCCTTCCAGCGCGGCTACCGCGTCGGAGACGGCAGTGATCTGCGGTACGCCTACGCCAGTTACGATACGGGTGGTACAGATAGAGCCAGGGCCGATACCCACTTTCACCGCGCTCACGCCGGCTTCAGCCAGCGCCAGTGCACCGGCACCGGTCGCTACATTGCCGCCGACGATTTGCAGGTCAGGGTATTTTGCACGGGTGTCGCGAATACGCTGCAGAACGCCTTCAGAGTGGCCGTGAGAGGAGTCAATCAGCAGGACGTCAACGCCCGCCGCCACCAGCGCATCAACACGCTCTTCGTTACCGGCACCGGCACCCACGGCAGCACCGACGCGCAGGCGACCGTGCTCGTCTTTACAGGCGTTAGGTTTACGCTCGGCTTTCTGGAAATCTTTAACGGTGATCATGCCCAGCAGGTGGAAGCTGTCGTCCACTACCAGCGCTTTTTCAACGCGCTTTTCGTGCATTTTTTGCAGAACGATCTCGCGAGCTTCACCCTCTTTCACCGTCACCAGACGCTCTTTTGGCGTCATCACGGCAGAAACCGGCAGAGACAGATCGGTGACGAAGCGAACGTCGCGGCCGGTGATGATGCCCACCAGTTCGTTTTCGCCGTTAACAACCGGGTAGCCGGCAAAACCGTTACGTTCGGTCAGCGCTTTCACTTCGCTCAGCGCGGTGGTTGGCAGCACGGTCTGCGGTTCAGTCACAACGCCGCTTTCGTGTTTTTTCACCTTGCGAACTTCGTCCGCCTGGCGCTCGATAGACATGTTTTTGTGGATAAAGCCCAGGCCACCTTCCTGTGCCAGCGCAATGGCCAGACCGGCTTCGGTCACGGTATCCATAGCAGCGGACAGCATCGGAATATTCAAACGAATAGTTTTGGTTAGCTGGGTGCTGAGGTCGGCAGTGTTCGGTAACACTGTGGAGTGAGCAGGAACGAGCAGAACGTCGTCGAATGTCAGGGCTTCTTTAGCGATTCTTAGCATGGCAATATCTCAACCTCAGGGTGAATGAGAACTTGTAAAATATTGCCGCGGCATTATACAGGCCGTAATCGATTGCCTCCAGTACTTTTTAATAAAAACTCTTGAAACCTTCGTTCAGCCATGTAGTATCGGTTGATTAACCTCCTGATTTGAAATTTGATCTTCATCACATGTCGCTACCGCCAACCGCCAATATTTTTACCGTCAGCCGTCTCAATACGACAGTGCGCAAGCTGCTGGAAATGGAGATGGGTCAGGTGTGGCTGAGCGCTGAGATCTCGAATTTTTCCCAGCCCTCTTCCGGCCACTGGTACTTCACGCTGAAGGATGACGGCGCCCAGGTACGCTGTGCGATGTTTCGTAACAGCAACCGCCGCGTTGATTTCCGGCCGCAGAACGGTCAGCAGGTGCTGGTGCGTGCCACCATCACGCTGTATGAACCGCGCGGCGACTATCAGCTGATTGCAGAGAGCATGCAGCCTGCCGGTGACGGGCTTCTGCAGCAGCAGTTTGAGCAGATGAAGCAGCGCCTGATGGCGGAAGGGCTTTTCGAACAGATTCACAAGCAGCCGCTGCCCGACCCGGCCCGCCAGGTTGGGGTGATTACCTCCGCCAGCGGTGCCGCATTGCACGATGTGCTGCGCGTGCTGCATCGCCGCGATCCCTCCCTGCCGGTGGTAATTTATCCGACACAGGTTCAGGGTGCGGAAGCGCCTGCCGGTATTGTCCGTGCGATTGAGCTGGCGAATGCCCGTGGCGAGTGTGATGTGCTGATCGTTGGCCGCGGCGGCGGTTCGCTGGAAGATCTGTGGAGCTTTAACGACGAGCGCGTGGCGCGGGCGATTTTTGCCAGCCGCATTCCCATTGTCAGCGCCGTCGGCCATGAGACCGACGTCACCATCGCCGATTTTGTCGCGGATCTGCGTGCGCCAACGCCTTCGGCGGCTGCAGAACTGGTCAGCCGCAATCAGATCGAGCTGCTGCGGCAGCTTCAGTCCCAGCAGCAGCGGCTGGAGATGGCGATGGATTACTATCTTGCGCAGCAGCAGCGCAGCTTCACACGCCTGAACCACCGCCTTCAGCAGCAGCATCCCCAGCTACAGCTTGCGCGGCAGCAGACCGCGCTGATTAAGCTGCGCCGTCGCCTTGATGATGCCGTGCAGCTGCAGGTTCGTCAGGCCGTTCGCCTGCAGGAGCGCGCGGAGCAGCGCCTGAATGCCATTCGCCCTGAGCTGCGCGTGGAGCGTCTGCGCCAGCAGCTTCAGCAGTGGCAGTATCGCCTGCAGCAGTCAATGCAGCAGCAGCTTAACGGCAATAAGCAGCGCTTCAGCAATCTTGCGGCTCAGCTTGAGGGCGTCAGCCCGCTGGCCACGCTGGCACGCGGCTTTAGCGTCACCACCGCGGCCGATGGTCAGGTGGTGAAGAAAACGCAGCAGCTGCACCCTGGCGATACCCTGAAAACCCGGCTGGACGACGGCTGGGTGGAGAGTGAAGTCACGGTGGTTACGCCGATAGCACCGGTTAAGAAACCGCGTAGGCGTTCTGCTTCCTGAGACCTCAGACATCACTTGCACGATATGGCTGGATTTAGTCATGCCGCTTGCAGCCTGAGAGGCTGGCGCTGGCTGGCTGTGCCCCCGGTCGGGCGGTCCTCGCGCCGCGTTGCGGTTCCCTCACTTCGTTCATCAGCCTTCCGGACCGCCACAGACGGGCCGTCCTGGCCCGGCTGTGACTTTTGGCCGCGTCCATGCGGCCAAATCCTGGCTTCCTCTCTCCGTTCAGCGCTGTGGATTACCCGCTCGGGGGCACAGCCAGCCTGCGTTCAAACTTTTGTGCTGCCTGAAAACTCAAAAGCAAGGGCTGCCCTGAAGCAACAGAGGCTGAACCCCTGCCCCCATTTCACAGCAACTTTTACTTATTTAAAAAGCGAAATGCGATGAAATTGCCTGAAAGGGGCAGCCTCTGCTGATGCGTAAGGGCATCCGCAGCGCTGAGGTGGAGCCATTGCGCCAGGAGACGACAGCAGGGATGCTGGCGTCAGGCCGGGCTTGAACAGGGAAGTTCAATCCTGGCCGATCCGTCGGCGAAATGGCGTAACCGATGGCACCGTGCCATGCACGGCGCGAGGACCGCCCTGGAGCAGCAGCAGAGGCTGCCCCCCCCACCCCCTCTCACAGCGCCATCTTCCCTAACACATCGAGAATTTCTGCACGTCGACTGCCCAAAAGATGGGCTGAACCCGTCCCCTTCTCTCTGTAGTCCGCAAAGCAGGATCGCAGCCAGGAATTCTATGCATAAAAAAACCGCCCTCTCAGAGAGATAGCGGTTTTTAGTGTTCCCCTCCGGCCAGCATGATGCTTTACGGAAAGGAGGGTGCGTTACTCTACGCTCAGGCTACTCAGTCGCTCGACTTATTTATCCAGCGCGTAGGCAATCACGTAGTCACCGCGATCCGGAGACTGACGCGCACCGCCCGCAGAAATCAGGATGTACTGCTTACCTGTTTTCGGCGATTTGTAGCTCATTGGGCCACCCTGGCTGCCCACTGGCAGACGGGCTTTCCACACTTCTTTACCGGTTGAGGTATCGAAAGCACGCAGATAGTAGTCCTGAGTACCGGCGATAAACACCAGGCCGCCCTGAGTCGCCAGCGTACCGCCCAGCGTAGGCATGCCCACCGGCATCTGTGCCTTCATCTTGATACCAAACGGACCGGTATCCTGCACCGTACCTACCGGCACCTGCCACACAACTTTCTGCGTTTTCAGGTCGATAGCTGACAGCGTACCGAACGGTGGTTTCTGGCAAGGAATGCCCAGCGGCGACATGAAGCGGTTTTTGTTTACCGCATACGGGGTGCCTTTCAGCGGTACTGCGCCCATACCGGTATTCACTGCTTCGCCGCCGTTGCTGGCAGGACCAGAGGTGGTTTTCGCCGGGATCATCTGCACCCACAGGCCCAGACGCATATCGTTAGCGAAGATGTAATGGTTGTTCGGATCGGTCGACAGGCTGCCCCAGTTCATACCGCCCAGGGAGCCCGGGAAGCTGAGGGACAGGTCGGTACCCGGAACGGTAAACAGACCATCGTAACGCATAGATTTGAAGCCGATACGGCAGGCCAGCTGATCGAACGGCGTTGCGCCCCACATATCAGACTCGGTCATCGTATCCGCGCCGATCTGCGGCATACCCACGGACTTCGGCTGGGTTGGCGTGTACTGCTCGTTAGGAATGTTGCCAGGCTTAACCGGCACTTCTTTCACTTCGGTCAGCGGCTGGCCGGTCAGGCGGTCCAGTACGAAGATCTGGCCCGCTTTGGTACCAAACACCACGGCGGGTTTGCTGCTGCCGTCTTTTTGCGGGAAGTCGATCAGACTTGGCTGCATTGGGATATCAAAATCCCACAGATCGTTATGAACGGTCTGATACACCCATTTCTCTTTACCGGTGGTCGCATCCAGCGCCAGGATAGAGGCACCATATTTATGGTCCAGCGCATTACGGTTTGCCCCCCACAGGTCAACGGATGAGCTACCCATCGGCAGGAACACGGTGTTCATTGCCGGATCGTAGGACATCGGAGCCCAGGAGTTAGGCGTGCTGCGAACAAAGGTTTTACCCGCTTCCAGCTTCGCCGTTGGATCCGGGTTGCCCGGGTCAAACGCCCAGCGCATTTCACCGGTGATCACGTCAAAACCACGCAGTACGCCGCCAGGCATATCGGTCTGTACGTTATCGGCCACGCGGCCACCCACGACAACGGTGGTACCCGCCAGCGTTGGCGCTGAGGTCAGCTGATATTTTGGATCGCCTGCATCACCCAGTCCGGCTTTGAGGTCAACGAAGCCTTTATCACCGAAGTTCTGGCACATTTCACCGTTATCGGCGTTGATTGCCACCAGACGCGCATCGATGGTGTTCATCAGCAGACGGCGTTGACAGGTGTCACCGGCAGCCAGAGCCACCGCGGTTACCGGCGTTGAATCCGGCACGCTTGGCTGCTGCAGCGGCTTAGTGGCATCAAAGTAGGCCAGACCACGGCAGCGGTTCCACACCTGGGACTGCGCGTTGATTTCGGTTTTCCAGATCTGTTTACCGGTATCCGCATCGACGGCAATCACGTTGTTATGCGGAGTACACAGGTACAGACGATCGCCGACCTGCAGCGGAGTTTGCTGATCTTCAGCACCGTTACCGGTTGGGCTTTCAGGGATATCGCCGGTGTGGAAGGTCCAGACGGGCTTCAGATCCTTCACGTTGTCACGCGTGATCTGGTCCAGCGCCACAAAGCGGCTGCCACCGGCAGTGTTGCCGTAGTTATCCCAGTTTTTCTGTTCGGTTGCTTTATCAACCGGCACCAGCGGCAGTTCCTGACCACTGGATGCAACCGGAGGATGCGGCTGGAACATTTCGAATGCAGTAACCAGCAGTCCAGCCACGGTCACCGCGCTCAGGCCGTAGGACAGCTTAGCGGCAGAGACTTTACCTTCGCGCTTACGCAGCGCCGGGTAAGTCACCAGCGCCAGCAGCAGCATACCGGCAAAGAACACCACGCGGGAAACTAGCGGCCAGAAATCAATACCGGCATCCTGAATGGCCCAGATAACGGTACCAATAAACACCAGAGCAAAAATGACTACTGCGGATGACTTACGGCGGAAGAACTGAATCGCAGAGATTGCGGTAAAAATACCGGCAATAGCGAAATACCAGCTACCGCCGAGTGAAATCAGTTTTACACCACCAATGATGAAATACAGGCCTGCTGCCAGCAGAATTAACCCTAGCAGGAAACACCACAAGCCCAGCCATTTTGATGACCCGGCATTTGTATGAGGCATACAAAAACACTCCTGGAGAGAATAAGACGTCAATATTGCTGGCAGATACCGCCGAGTGCGGCGAGTGCCATCCCGCTCATAACGATGAGCTACAATAATTATAGATGTCTTATTTTTATTAACATTATTACGCGGGACCAGCCCGTCCGGTGTTAACCGCTGAAGCTCACACACCCGTCAGATCTGGCCTGACGGACATAAGCTCCCGCAACTAACGCCAAAATTGTACCACCAGGTTCATTCTGTGATAAACAAAAAGTTAACATCCCACTAAAAAATTATCCATATGGTTCATTTTTCGCACCTCAACAAACCGGTAACGCATTGAGGCTGCGGCTCAATATGCTTATCGCCTTAGCGATGTTGACCGTTTGTTCTTCCCCGCTGTCGCGATCGTAAAGGGCAACTTCTGTGGCCGCTCCGTCAGGAGGAACCACAATAATAAACCGCCCGCCCAGCCGTCTGGCATTTCGCACGCAGGCATTGACCCGCATGTGGGAAAAATCATTGGCGATACTCATCTGCGGGAATGTTTTCCTGAGCGACCGACCGATGCTTAACGCCTCGGTACTGGCAGCCGGTGAACCGGGGATAATGACCACATCCGTAACCTGTTGCTTTAAGAGATGTTTATCCGTCAGGCGCAGCAAGCGCA
This sequence comes from Erwinia sp. SLM-02, assembly GCF_037450285.1. Lineage (NCBI taxonomy): Bacteria > Pseudomonadati > Pseudomonadota > Gammaproteobacteria > Enterobacterales > Erwiniaceae > Erwinia > Erwinia sp. SLM-02. Next base: position 2,735,925 of record NZ_JAQISN010000001.1, read on the forward strand.
TAATCGGATCGAGCATCAGCGCAAAGCCGCAGGCCTGAATCGGGGTTTCAAGAACGGTACTGGCGCAGTCGTCATAGCGGCCACCACGGCAGAGCAGGCTGTGTTCCATCAGTTTATCGCAGTGCCATTCGAAATGGGTCTGGCAGTAGGCATTGGACGGGTAAAGCCACCGATCCACCTCGAAGGGGACGTGGATTTTTGTCAGGGATTCCAGCAGGCAATCAAAACGCCTGCGTGATTCCTCCCCAAGGAAATCGCCGACTGCCGGCGCGATGGAACGTAGCTTTGCCAGGAGGGGATTGTCTGAGCGAAGCAGGTTTTCCGGCTGCATTGCCAGGCACTCCGCCCATTCCGGTTCGAAAATACTCGTAAAAGGCTGATAAAAAGCGCGTAAGGCTGCGCGAAAAGCAGCAAACTCCTGCTGAGTTCCAGTACTGCTGATTTTCAACTCAACGTTTTCCTGCAGGCCCAGCGATTTGAAAAAATCATACTGCAAGACCAGCTGCTCCAGTTCGATATCCACTCCCGCAAAACCAAAGGCTTCAACGCCCAGCTGCTGATACTGTTCGATATGTTCGCCCGTATTTTCTGTACTACGGAACATGACCCCCTGGTACCATAGTTTGCTCGTGGACTGCAGATGCGGATGCTGATTAATCATTTGCAAACATCCCATCGTTCCCTCTCCGCGCAGCAGAGCACTGTGGCCACCCGCGAGGGGGAACGGCTCATTTGTGGCAGTAAATGCGGCGTTATTTCCTTCGCTTTCAAGGAGCGGCAGCCGAACCTCCTGGTAGCAGTAGCGTGACAGCAGGCAGGCCGCCTGATTTTCCAGCCATGCCCAGTCGGTGACCTGATTATGAAAATACTTACGCGGTCGCCCGGCCTGCCTCGGCTGCACAGGTCTGTGAAGCTGCCTCTCTAACCGCTGACAGTACTGCGGTGTACCCAGCAGTCGATTCTGATTCAGACAATCCTGCAGGCGTTTTTCAATAGAGGGGCTAAGGGGCGACTGAATAAAGCGCGCATACTGGATGGCGCGTTCCTGGGGAGTATTACCTAAACGCAAATACTGTTCATGCGGAGTAATCATTTGCTGTTGCCGCTCGCCAATATTATTCCAGTAGCTGCTCCACGCGGGCCGTTCCCCCCTGACGGCTTGCCGCTCCCCAAGGCGGGTATCAACAAATTTTTGCGCAATAAGCAGGTAGGCTTCAGGTTCAATCAGGGAACTATTATATCGGCCTTCCCACAGGCTACCGCTGCGATGATACTTTTGATTAAACCAGGGAACGTAGCGCCTGCCGATATGCTGAACCAGCCGACTAAGATCTTCTTTTGTCCCGGGTGTTAATAACATCATCAGCTGATTTGGCAACAGAGTCCATGCGTGCAAAGCGAAGTCAAAAGTTTCGCCTGCTTTCCTTAAACAGTTAAGGAAAGTTAAATAATCCTCATCATCATGAAACACAATATCATTATTATGCCCGTTAAGCTGAATAAGTTGTGGCAACCCCTGAACATAAACCCTCGACGTTCTGGACATGGGCAGCTCCCATTTATTTTATAAAATTGAATTAAAAAATATTAACCATGAAACTCTTAACCCGAAAATCTCATGCAGGAATAATCCATCATCTTCACAATCATTGTCAAGCGCCCAAAAAACACCCCGCTGCAATTCATCCGTTTTTATAAGCCCCGCGCCATCAGGAGGTAAATAAAAAATGGGACAGATCGAGTTTTTAATGTTTTCAGAAAGAAATTCCGCGCTGTCTCACAGAAAAAAAACAAAGACAGAAAATAAATGATCTAAATCATCATTCCAGCCACCTCTGTTTTTAAACTCCGTGCATCACTTTAATTTCAAGCCGCCTTCTTAATATTAATGGCACCACGTTACAGGATATTTAAAATGGATAAAATCAGCGCAAAATCCGCCCATAAAATGGGCGTCGTGGCCCTGACACTTGTCACCGCATCGAACATGATGGGGTCAGGGGTATTTATGTTACCCACCAACCTTGCCGGTATTGGGTACATCTCTCTGTGGGGATGGTTGTTCACCATTATCGGGGTTATTGCCATCGCGCTGGTTTTCGCGAAAACCAGCCTGCTGACGCCGCGCAACGGCGGCATTGTCGCTTACGCCAGCGATGCTTTTGGCCCCTTTGTCGGGTTTCAAACCACCGTCTGCTACTGGATAAGCGCCTGGATTGGCAACGTCGCCCTGCTGGTGGCCGGTATTGGCTATCTCAGCTACTTCTTCCCACAGCTTAAAGATCCCACGGTGGGCTGCATAACGGCTATCGTGATCCTCTGGGCTTTTATCGCACTCGGCAGCTTTGGCGCGCGCGTGGCCGGCCGTGCCCAGTCCTTTACTGCCAGCTGCATGCTGGTTGTGGTTCTGGGCATCGGCGTTGTCGGCTGGTTCTGGTTCGACCCGGCAATGTTCAGCCAGGTCTATAACGGCACGGGAAGAAGTGACAGCTCAGCGATTATCTCTGCGGCATCTATTGCCCTGTGGGGATTCCTGGGCGTGGAATCAGCGGTCGTTTCAACCGGTCAGGTTGATTGCCCGGAACGGACGGTACCCAAAGCAACGGTCATGGGTTTGCTGATTGCCTCAGTCTGCTACGTCGGCAGCTGTACGGTTATTATGGGTCTGGTTCCACATGCGGAGCTGGTCAATTCATCCGCACCTTTTGCCGATGCTGCCCGCTATATGTTCGGTAATACCGCAGGCAATATTGCGTCTGCGCTCAGCATCATCGCCTGCTTTGGTTCAATTTCCGGCTGGCTGATTCTGCAGTCCGAAGGCCCGCGTGCCGGCGCCCAGCAGGGACTGTTCCCGCAGTTCTTTGCCGATGTGAATAAAAATGATGTACCGATGAAGAGCCTGATTTTTACCGGCGTATTGATGAGTGCCGTCCTGATGATGACCGCCTCACCTAACCTGGCAAAACAGTTTGAAGTGGTCATATTAATGTCCGTCTTCGCCTCCCTTTTACCTTACATGTACGCGTTAATCTCTCTGCCGATCATTATGATGTCGAAAAAAATAAATCGGGGACCGTCTTTTATGTTTTACAGCGTAATGGTGGTTATCGGGATGATTTACAGCATCTTCGCATTACTTGGCTCGGGCACTGATTCAATGTTTTGGGGAATAGTCATGATGATGTTCACCATCCCCTTATTCTGCTTCGTTGCCGCCGGTCGTAATAAAAAAGGCGATGACATTCTTTATCTTGATAAAAAATCCTGATTTACACACCGTTCTCAACCAAAAAAGGAATGAATACTATGACTCTGTCAATTGAAAATCAAAACAAACTGGATGCATTCTGGTCACACTGCGTTAAGAACCAGTATTTCAACCTGGGATACCCGGAGTCCGCGGATTTTAATTACACTAACCTTGAACGTTTTATGCGTTTCTCTATTAATAACTGCGGCGACTGGGGTGAGTATTGCAACTACCTGTTGAACTCTTTCGAATTTGAAAAAGAGGTAATGGAATACTTCGCTAATCTGTTCAAAATTCCTTTTGCAGAAAGCTGGGGTTATATCACCAATGGGGGAACCGAGAGCAATATGTTCGGCTGTTATCTTGGACGCGAAATTTTCCCGGACGGCACGCTTTATTACTCTAAGGATACGCACTATTCCGTAGCGAAAATCGTCAAGCTGTTAAGAATTAAATCCAGCGTTGTGGAATCGCTGCCGAATGGCGAAGTAGATTACGACGATCTGATGAGTAAGATCGCCCGCGATAATGAAAAACATCCGATTATTTTTGCCAATGTCGGGACGACCGTGCGCGGGGCAATTGATGATATCGCACTGATCCAGCAGCGGCTCAAGGAAGCGGGCTTCAGGCGTGAGGATTATTACCTGCACGCAGACGCCGCGCTGAGCGGCATGATCCTGCCTTTTGTTGACGACCCACAGGCCTATTCTTTTGCTGACGGTATTGATTCCATTGGCGTTTCTGGCCACAAAATGATCGGTTCACCGATCCCCTGCGGCATCGTGGTCGCCAAGAAGAAAAACGTTGACCGTATATCCGTTGAGATCGATTACATTTCTGCCCACGATAAGACCATTTCTGGCTCCCGCAACGGACACACCCCGCTGATGATGTGGGAAGCCGTTCGCAGCCACAGCCATGAGAGCTGGGTGCGCCGAATTGAACGCTGTCTGAACCTGGCCGAGTACGCCGTTGAACGCTTCCAGAAAGCGGGAATCAATGCCTGGCGAAACAGGAACTCAATTACCGTTGTGTTCCCCTGCCCTTCAGAAGACGTCTGGAAAAAACACTGCCTGGCAACCTCCGGCGATGTCGCTCACCTGATCGTCACCGCCCATCATCTGGACTCCAGCCAAATTGACCGGCTGATTGACGATGTTATCGCCGACCGGCAGGCCAACGCCGCTTAAAAGACCGTTGCCATGTAAGGAAAGAAAATGAGCAAGATTCAGGCAATCAGGGGAATGCGAACCATTCTTCCCGAAGAAGCGCCCGTCTGGCAATGGCTGGAGAGTAAAGTCAGGAGCATCACCTGGCGCTACGGATATCAGGAAATCCGGCTGCCAATCCTGGAACCCGTTTCGCTCTTTGAACGTGCAATCGGTGAATCTACCGATATCGTGTCGAAGGAAATGTATAACTTCCTCGACAAAAGCGGCGAACATATTACCCTCCGGCCGGAGGGCACCAGCGGCTGCGTTAGGACCATCATTGAAAACAATATGTGTTACAACAATACGCAACGTTTGTGGTACCAGGGGCCGATGTTCCGCTATGAGAGGCCGCAAAAAGGCAGGTTACGTCAGTTTACCCAGTTCGGAGTGGAAACCTTTGGCATGCCCGGGGCAGACATTGACGCCGAGCTGATCTATATGGCTAACGATATTTTTAAGGCGCTGAAGGTAGAACGCTACGTTCGGCTGGAGATTAATTCACTCGGCACCCTGCCGGAACGTCATGAGCACCGTAAGCAGCTGGTCAGCTATTTTGAGCAGCACCGCGACATACTGGATGAGGATAGCCTGCTGCGTTTGCAGAGTAATCCATTACGGATCCTCGACAGTAAAAATCCGGATATGCAGAGTATGATCGAAGGTGCGCCAAAACTCCTCGACTATCTTGGTGATGAATCACATCAGCACTTTGACGAGCTGTGTCGACTGCTGGATAGCGCCGGTATCTGCTATACCATCAATCCCCGCCTTGTTCGGGGGCTGGACTACTACACGCGCACGGTTTTTGAGTGGATAACCGATGAGCTGGGGTCACAGGGTACGCTCTGCGGCGGGGGGCGATATGACGGACTGGTTGAGCTGTTCAGCAATAAAGCACTACCCGCTTCCGGTTTCGCCATTGGCGTTGAACGCCTGCTACTCCTGCTGGAAGCCGTAGGAGTTACGGATAATGTCAGCAATCATCCCGATATTGTGGTCACCTTTGAGGAACCTGGGCAGAACATCGACGCGCTGCTTCTGGCAGACCAGCTGCGACGCCATCTTCCGGAATTTAAAGTTTTGAGTGACTTCACGGGAGCCAAAATCAAACGTCAGCACTCGAATGCCCTGAAAACGGGTTGCCGCTATATTGTTACGTTGAACGGTGACAACCGAACGGGGCTTTGGGACCTTAAGGCTAACTTACAGGAAACTATGCGGCCAGATGATATCTGGAAAAAACTGTCCCACAGGCCAGCTAAAGCCGCGGTGGACTGAAAAAAAAGGGGGCCGATGGCCCCCTTTTCATTAACGCTTGTTCTTCTTCAAATGGCTGAGCAGGCGTTTACGCTTGCGAAGCTGATTTGGCGTCAGCAGGTTGCGTTTCCCTTCAAACGGGTTCTCACCCTCTTTGAACTGAATGCGGATTGGCGTACCCATCACTTCCAGTGAACGACGGAAGTAGTTCATCAGGTAGCGCTTATACGAGTCCGGCAGATCCTTCACCTGGTTACCGTGAATGACCACGATAGGCGGGTTATAGCCACCGGCGTGGGCATACTTCAGCTTAACGCGACGGCCGCGCACCATCGGCGGCTGGTGATCGTCAGCGGCCATATTCATAATGCGCGTCAGCATCGAGGTGTTGACGCGACGGGTTGAGCAGTCATAGGCTTCGGTGACTGATTCAAACAGATTACCGACTCCGCTGCCGTGCAGCGCGGAAATGAAGTGAATGCGGGCGAAATCGATAAAGCCCAGACGGAAGTCCAGGGTCTCTTTCACCTCGTCACGAACTTCCTGGCTCAGGCCGTCCCACTTATTCACCACGATCACCAGCGAACGACCGCTGTTCAGGATAAAGCCCAGCAGCGACAGGTCCTGATCGGAGATCCCCAGATGGGCATCAATCACCAGCATCACGACGTTGGCATCTTCAATAGCCTGCAGCGTTTTGATAACCGAGAACTTCTCAACCGTATCGGTCACTTTCCCGCGCTTGCGCACGCCGGCGGTGTCGATCAGGATGTATTCGCGACCGTCGCGCTCCATTGGGATATAGATACTGTCACGGGTGGTGCCCGGCATATCGTAAACCACAACGCGATCTTCGCCGAGGATGCGGTTAGTCAGCGTTGACTTACCGACGTTTGGACGACCAACGATTGCCAGCTTGATCGGCAGATCCAGCGGGTTGAAGTCATCTTCCTCTTCTTTTTCGTCTTCTATAACTTCGCCGCGCGCTTTTGCTTCTTTGCGCTCCAGCTCGGCCCAGTAGGCGGCATTTTCTTCTTCTTCGGTGACTTCGCGCGGATCGACTTTATCCATCCACGGCAGCAGTACCATCTCAAGCAGGCTGGTCACACCGCGACCGTGCGAGGCGGCGATCGGATGAATTTCACCCAGACCCAGCGACCAGAAATCGAGCACCGCAGCGTCAGCGTCCAGGCCATCGGTTTTATTAGCGACGAGGAATGTCGGCTTTTCACGCGAACGCAGATGGTTAGCGATAGCCGTGTCCGCAGGCATCAGCCCGGCGCGGGCATCGACCATAAACAATACTACGTCAGCTTCTTCAATCGCCAGCAGCGACTGTTCCGCCATACGCGTTTCCACGCCCTCTTCGGTACCATCAATACCACCGGTATCGATGCAAATATACTCGCGGCCTTCGATTTCGGCACGACCGTATTTGCGATCCCGGGTAAGTCCGGGGAAATCCGCCACCAGCGCATCTCGCGTGCGCGTTAAACGGTTAAAAAGGGTGGATTTTCCCACATTGGGACGCCCGACCAGCGCGACCACAGGTACCATATTGAAGCCTCATAACTGAAAATTACGCCTGGCTGCGAATACTATTCTCTGCGTCAGACAGATTTTTCCGCCGCAGGGCTCAGGACAATGGCGTAAGGATAACACGCCAGGAGAAAAACGAAACGGCCCCTGAATCATCAGGAGCCGCTATATAACGTAAACCGGAAGGAATTAACGCGTAAACGCGTAAACCTCACCGTCTTTGGTCTGGATCAGCAGTTTATCGCTGGCCACTACCGGCTCCGTCTGGAAGCCCGAGCTGTCCACTTTCTGCTGAGCAACAAAGCGACCGTCGTCGGTATTCAGCCAGTGCAGGTAGCCTTCGCTGTCACCGACCACCAGATAGCCGTTATACAGAACCGGTGCGGTCAGGTTACGGTGCAGCAGATCGCTCTGACGCCAGATAGAAACGCCGCCGTCGGTGCTCAGTGCAATAACGCGATCGTCCTGATCGACCAGGTAGATACGACCACCGTCAACGATCATATCATGAACGGATCCGATTTCGCGTTTCCACAGGATCTGTCCGGAGCGGAGATCCAGCGCGGTCAGGTTGCCGTTGTAAGCCAGCGCATAGACTACGCCGTTAACGATGACCGGAGTGGTATCCACATCAGACAGGCGATCGATCTCGGTCGCCCCGCTCGGCTGGGAGATACGCTGCTGCCAGATAATCTGGCCCTGATTCATGATAACCGCGCTGACGCGACCGTTATCACCGCCAACAATTGCGGCACCAAACGCGGTAGCCGGGGCAGATTCGCCACGCAGGCTCAGCGCCGGTACATCAAGGTTAACCGACCATTTCACCACGCCGCTGGACTGTTCCAGACCCTGCAGCATACCGTTACTGGTATGCACCAGGACCAGACCATCGCTGATAACCGGACGGGAGAGGACTTCTCCGGCGGCTTTAGTCTGCCAGGCAACGCTGCCGTCGTTGGTATTTAATGCGTAAACCTGACCACGTTCGCTACCCACATAAACGTGGGCGCCATCAACGGTCAGACCACCGGAGAGAAGCGCAGGGATGTTGCTGGAGAAGAAACCGGTCTTCTCAGACAGGTCAACTTTCCACTGCTCTTTACCATCGCCCGAATTCAACGCCTTAACAATACCGTGGCGGTCGGCCGCATAAACGGTGCTGTCAGCCCAGGCCGGGTGCAGGTTCGAATAGAAATCACCAACGCCATCACCCACCGATGTGCTCCAGACTTTTTCCGGAGTGAACTGGTTTTGTACGGTGGGTAGCGGTGACATTTTAACCACGTCTTCTTCGCCGCTAAACCATGAACATCCGCTGAGTAAAGTGACTGAAATCAGTCCCGGCAGAAGTATCTTACGCAATTCCATGAAGTCCCTCTTGTGCCCTGTTCAGGCCAAATATTGGAGCCTTATACACTTACAACCAGATCGCGGCCGCGCAAAACGCAGCCAGCGGCGGTCCTAAACGAGATTAACCCGGCAGATTATTCATTTTCATTTGCAGCATTTCTTTCAGCGTCGAAGACGCATCAGAAGCAACACCCTTGCTCCACGCTTCGCGTGCGCCCTGGGTATCGCCTTTGCTTAACAGCGCTTCGCCGCGGATATCCGCCACGATCGCCGTCCAGCCATCACCTTTGATGCTTTCCAGCGTTTTCAACGCCACATCAGGCTGCTTCTGCTGCAGCTGAATACGCGCAAGGCGCAGATTCAGGACAGCCTGAAGATTGGCATCTTTCGCATCCTGCAGGCCGCTCTGCAGCTGAGTCGCCGCTTTATCCAGCTGATTGTTATCAACATAACGCTTCGCCAGATCGAGCGATGCCAGAGCACCGTAGGTATTGTTGTTTTCGCTGGCAAACTTCGCAGCCGCTTCAAGCGTTGCGGGTTTGCTGGCGTCCAGCGCGGACGAAACCTGCTGATAAGCAGCAGAGACTTCACGCGATGCGCCATCCTGATGGTTATTCCAGTAACGCCAGCCGACCAGAGCACCTACACCCAGTACGACGCCCACAACCAGAGCTTTGCCGTTCTGGGCAAAAAAATTCTTCAGCGCGTCTACCTGTTCGTTTTCGTTGCTATACACTTCCACGCGGTCCTACTCCTTAAAATCGTGCTTTTGCTCGGGCTTAGCGCTGTAACATTGACGCCAGCGTGGTTGCAGCATCACGCTGCGCCAGAGTTTGTTGTTCGCCGTTACGTAAATCTTTAACCACGACCTGACCATTGGCGACTTCATCTTCACCGAGAACCAGCGCAATGCGGGCTCCCCACTTGTCTGCCCGGGCAAACTGCTTCTTGAAGTTGCCGCCGCCAAAGTTGGTCATTAGCTTCAGTTCAGGCAGCGCATCACGCAGCTGTTCAGCCATCAGCATAGCGGCTGACTGCACGCCCTGACCCGAAGCGATAACATAGACATCAACAATTCGCGTCGGTTCAAATTCTGGGTTAACTGCCTGTACCAGCAGAACAAGGCGTTCCAGACCCATTGCGAAGCCCACCGCCGGCGTAGCACGCCCGCCCAGCTGCTCGACCAGTCCGTCATAGCGGCCACCGGCGCAGACCGTGCCCTGTGAACCGAGGCTGGTGGTCACCCACTCGAAGACGGTGCGGTTATAGTAATCCAGACCGCGCACCAGGCGCTGATTGACAGTATAAGCGATACCGGCCGCATTCAGCAGCGCACACAGGCCGTTGAAATGCTCGCGTGAATCCTCGTCCAGATAGTCGCCCAGCGTCGGCGCATCGTTCAACAGCGCCTGCACGTCCGGGTTTTTACTGTCCAGCACACGCAGTGGGTTAGTATACATACGGCGTTTGCAGTCTTCATCGAGCACATCGATATGCTGCTCAAGGAATGCGACCAGGGCATCACGGTAGTTAGCACGCGCTTCCAGCGACCCAATCGAGTTCAGCTCAAGCGAGACGTGATCGGCAATACCCAGCGCTTTCCACCAGCGTGCGGTCATCATAATCAGTTCCGCATCGATATCCGGCCCCTGCAGTCCAAAGACTTCGGCACCAATCTGATGGAACTGACGGTAGCGACCCTTCTGAGGGCGCTCATAGCGGAACATCGGGCCGATGTACCACAGACGCTGTTCCTGGTTGTACAGCAAACCGTGTTCGATACCGGCACGCACGCAGCCTGCGGTCCCTTCCGGGCGCAGGGTCAGGCTTTCGCCGTTGCGATCGTCGAAGGTATACATCTCTTTTTCAACCACGTCGGTCACTTCACCGATGGCGCGTTTGAACAACGGGGTTTGCTCTACAATCGGCAGACGTATTTCGCTGAAGCCATAGCTGCCCAGCACCTGCTTCAGGATCTGCTCAATGCGCTGCCACACCACGGTGTCAGCAGGCAGGTAATCATTCATGCCACGGATGGCCTGGATATTCTTCGCCACTGTTTCTTCCATTATTTTTGTGTCTGGCAGTCTGCTGACCAGCGGGCTGTTCCGCTTTACCGGCAACGGCCAGACGCGATAAATTTATTTCTCGACCTGATGAACATTGATACGGCGTGATTCATCCAGAATTGTCGCCTTGGCACGAATACGCGCCTCCAGCTGGTCGATCATATTATTGTTGTCCAGGCGGTCGCGCTGGCGTACACCGTCTTCATAAAAGCCGCTTTTCTTATTGCCGCCGGTCACACCCATAGTGGAAACCGTGGCCTCACCCGGGCCGTTAACCACGCAGCCGATAATGGAGATATCCATCGGCGTGATGATATCTTCCAGCCGCTCTTCCAGCGCATTCACCGTACCGATCACGTCAAACTCCTGACGGGAACAGGTCGGGCAGGCGATGAAGTTGATGCCGCGTGAGCGAATACGCAGGGATTTCAGAATATCGAAACCGACTTTAACTTCTTCAATCGGATCGGCCGCCAGCGAAATACGCAGCGTATCGCCAATCCCCTCGGACAGCAGCAGGCCGAGGCCTATCGCCGATTTAACCGCGCCGGCACGTGCACCACCTGCTTCGGTGATGCCAAGATGCAGGGGCTGATCGATCTGCTTAGCCAGCAGGCGATAAGATTCAACGGCCAGGAAAACGTCAGAGGCTTTAACGCTGACTTTAAACTGATCAAAGTTAAGACGATCGAGATGATCCACATGACGCATCGCCGATTCCAGCAGCGCCTGCGGCGTTGGCTCGCCGTACTTTTCCTGCAGATCTTTTTCCAGCGATCCACCGTTTACGCCGATACGAATCGGAATATTGTAGTGGCGAGCGCAGTCAACCACCTGGCGGATACGTTCTTCGTTACCGATGTTGCCCGGGTTAATACGCAGGCAGTCCACGCCATATTCAGCGACTTTCAATGCGATACGGTAGTCAAAATGAATATCGGCAACCAGAGGGACATTAACCTGCTGTTTGATCAGCCGAAAAGCTTCAGCGGCATCCATGGTCGGCACGGACACGCGAACGATATCAACACCAACGCGCTCCAGCGCTTTAATTTGCGCAACTGTCGCTGCAACGTCGGTGGTCTTGGTGTTGGTCATAGACTGGACGGCGATAGGTGCTCCGTCGCCCACGGGCACCTTGCCGACGTAAATACGCTTCGATTTGCGACGGGTAATGGGTGCTTCATTATGCATATTCTTTCTCCACAATTGCTCGCGCCCAGAGAAGATGCGTTATGGCGCACCAACTGTCAGACGAGCAACCTGGTTAGTACGGATAAAACGACTCAGATCGACAGGATTGCCCTGATACTGGATCTGTACTGCGGCTGGCGCACCAATTTTCAAACGGTATGGCGCGGTGCCAGCAAGGCTGAGTTTACCACCGCTGCGCTGAATACCGCTGAACAGTTTTTTGCCTGCGGAATCGGTCACTTCCAGCCAGCAGTCTTTGGTGAAGTTCATCACCAGCGCATTCGGATCGACGGCAGGCTGGCTGACGGCAGCGCTACCGGTTGGCAGCGGGCTACCGGCAGTGTTATCAACCGTAGCCTGGCTTGGAGAGACAACGGCTGACTGGTTCTGGCTGGTTTGCGCAGAGGCAGCGGGTGCAGAAGCTGCGGATGAGGGGGTGGCAGGCGCCACCGCGTTTCCACTATTTTCTGCCGGCTCGGCTGGCGCAGTCTGAGCCGAAGCCCCCTCTTCAGGGGACTGAGGCTGAACGGCGGCATCCGGAGCAACGCTGTCACTGCTGCCTTCCAGTTGAATAGACTGGCTGTTGTCATCGCTGACTGAGCTGTTCTGGTCGGACAGGGAAACCAGGTCGTCCTGTGCGGCTTTATGGTTCTGCCACCACCAGGCTCCGGTCAGGCCGACCACCACGAACACCACCAGCCAGGTGAAGATCATTAGCCAGCCGTCACGCTTTTTACGACGTTTTCCCAAAGCAAAGCTCTGCATCGGCTCAACTTTAGCCGCCCTGATCGGAGCCTGCTTAGCCATCATCGGCAGCAGCTCTTCTTCAGGGATATGCACCAGACGGGCATAAGAGCGGATATAGCCGCGTAAGAAGGTCGATGCCAGGTCAGCCGGCGTCTTGTCTTCCTCGAGGTCGCGAACGGTGGAAAGTTTCAGGCAGAGGCGCTCAGCAATATTCTGCTGAGTCAGGCCCATTTGTTCACGGGCGCTACGCAGGCGCTCGCCTGTTGAATTTACGTTAGATTTTTCTTGAGTGGCTTCAGTATTCATTAGCTAAAAAATGCTGGTACTGTATCGATTGTGGAAAAATTCGCGCAAGTTGGCCCCCGTAATGTTTAACGTCAGCAGTGCGGCCTTCCTGCACGGCGAAGCGAATCTCTAGCCACAAACTTTCCGCTGAGACTGGAAAGTTGTGTTGATAAATTTCTAACAGGATCCGTGAATCATCACGTTTCCCCTTTCCAAATCGCCTTTCGGCTTCTGCCAGCATGGGCATTCCCTTGGCAGGATCGGCTGTGACCGCTTCCACCAGCGCATCATGCGCTTTGTTTCGCTCTCCGGCATTCAGATAACAGTAGCCTGAATTTTCAACACTGTCGGCTCGCGCCGCATTTGCTGAATCTTCCGCAGCCTGAATGAAATACCGTTGCGCCGCATCATACTGCCCTAATCTGCAAAGAAACGCACCGTAATTATTAAGCACATACCCGTTTTGCGGCGCAAGCGTCAGCGCGCGATGATAGTACTCCGCGGCCAGCGTATTGTCGCCGACCTGCTGCTGAAAGCGGGCTTCCGCCAGCTGAGTACGATAATCATTCGGTGCCATCGCCAGCGCCCGCTGCAGATTCCTTTGCGCGGCATCCAACTCACCGCGCGCCAGATAGGCCAGGCCAAGCTGCAGCCGGGTTTCAACCAGTGCATCATTCCGCTGCGCCGACTGGCATCCCGCCAGCAGCAGTACCGCCGCCGCCATCATCCTGATGTGCATTCCGCCTCTCCATGGGGTGTGATATACCTTCAGGGTACGTCAATCATTCCCGTGTCGACAGCCCACAGCGGCGGTTATCCGGCAGAAAAAACCGGCTTTCAGAGCGCCTTCACAGATATGGCTTCACCGGCCATTTTCTTTTTCAGCGTGCGTTTGGTTCTGTCGATAACATCACCGGCCAGCTGTCCGCAGGCGGCATCGATATCGTCACCGCGCGTTTTACGCACAATAGTGGTAAACCCGTATTCCATCAGTACCTTAGAGAAGCGGTCGATACGGCTGTTTGAGCTACGGCCATACGGCGCTCCCGGGAAGGGGTTCCATGGGATCAGGTTAATTTTGCACGGCGTGTCTTTCAGCAACGCGGCCAGTTCATGGGCGTTATCGGTGCTGTCATTGATGTGATCGAGCATCACGTACTCAATGGTTACGCGACCCTGGTTGGCGTTTGATTTACCGATATAGCGGCTGACGGCGCCCAGGAACGTCTCAATATTGTACTTTTTATTGATCGGAACAATTTCGTCACGAATTGTGTCATTCGGGGCGTGAAGCGAAATCGCCAGCGCCACGTCGATCATATCGCCGAGCTTATCCAGCGCGGGAACCACGCCCGACGTCGAAAGCGTCACGCGGCGTTTGGACAGACCGAAACCAAAATCGTCCAGCATGATTTCCATCGCCGGAACAACGTTAGTCAGGTTCAGCAGCGGTTCACCCATCCCCATCATCACCACGTTGGTGATAGGACGCGAGCCGGTCACTTTTGTCGCGCCGATAATTTTAGCGGCACGCCAGACCTGGCCAATAATTTCCGAAACGCGCAGATTGCGGTTGAAGCCCTGCTGCGCGGTAGAGCAGAATTTACATTCAAGCGCGCAGCCTACCTGTGAGGAGACACACAGCGTGGCGCGATCTTTTTCAGGAATATAAACGGTTTCAACCTGCTGACCGCCTACCTGAATGGCCCACTTAATGGTGCCATCCGCAGAGCGCTGTTCCTGGGCAACTTCAGGCGCGCGGATTTCCGCCAGCTCTTTCAGCTTGTTGCGAAAGACCTTATTGATATCGGTCATTTCATCAAAATCATCGCAGCAGTAGTGGTAGATCCACTTCATGACCTGATCGGCACGGAACGGCTTTTCACCGAGGCTGGCGAAAAACTCGCGCATTTGCTGGCGATTCAGATCGAGCAGGTTGATTTTGTCTTTTTTTGGCAGGACGGTTACAGGCGATGCGGACGACGGCGTCACAATAGTATCTGACATAATGTTCTCTGGCCTCGTTATTACACGTTATGGCGCTGTTTTGGTGAATTCAGGTGAATAGAATAAGAAGCGCCCCGGAGAGCAAGCTCAGCCGGGGCGCATAATTGTACTCGTGACTAACGTAAGGTTAAAGCGGCTGACAAAAATAAATTGTAAACCGCAGGGTTATTCACCGTACCTGACGTTGGTCCGGCAGCCGCCTGTTAGCGAGTGCGTGGGCAGATTTCGCCTTCGCCGAAGAAGTAGGCGATTTCACGTGCAGCAGATTCAGCAGAGTCAGAACCGTGGGTTGCGTTCTCGGTGAAGCTGTCAGCGTAGTCAGCGCGCAGAGTGCCTGCCAGTGCGTTCGCCGGGTTAGTTGCACCCATCAGGTCGCGGTGACGCTGAACGGCGTTTTCACCTTCCAGTACGGAAACAACAACCGGACCAGAAGTCATGAACTCTACCAGACCATCAAAGAACGGCTTACCCTGGTGCTCAGCATAGAAACCTTCGGCCTGTTCTTTGCTCAGGTGCAGCATTTTGCTGCCAACGATTTTGAAGCCAGCGCTTTCAAAACGGTTGAAGATGGCACCGATCACATTTTTTGCCACAGCGTTAGGTTTTACGATGGAGAAGGTACGCTCAATAGTCATGTTGACCCCTGTTTTATACGTCGAATTTAGCCGTGAAAAGTGTCCCGGCCGGGAAAATGGCCGCAGATTATAAGGGTGCATAAGCGGAAATGCCTATCGGAGTTTCAAGAAAATGTTGAAAAACACGATCGACGTCGCGGCTTTTTTCGCCACCTGCCGTCATTTTACCCAGCAGGCGGGTGATTAACCACCCGACGACGGTAAAACCGCATGAAATCAGCGAATGGTTTCCACCCTCACCGCGCGGCTGTCGGCGCGGCCACGATCGTCAACCGCGCGAATTCTGTACATTCCGGAGCGTGTGGGCTGCCAGTCCAGCGGTGCTTTACCGGCGCTGCTGCCCAGATAGATGTCATCAACGAACCAGTATACGGTACGGCTGTCGGCGTCGGTTACCGCGCTAAAACTGATATGCTCGCGCCCGCGCTGCGACTGGCGAAGCGTGTAGGTGGTATTTTTCAGCGGTGAGGTAATCCGCGGGGCAGAGCCGCTCTGCGCATCCGGCTGGCATTCTCCGACCGGCGGCGGCCGCTTCGGCAGGCCCGCGCTGGCGAAGACATTCGCCAGATCGGAAGGCCAGAACTCGTAAATCTCAACGTGGCTGCTGCTTTCATCCCACGGGGCACAGGCCACCTTACCGGTCAGATTATCAATCCGCACCGGACGATACACCGTATCGACGGTAATCGGAGATTTACCCGGAATAAACCAGCTGCTGCCCCGCTGCTGGCACCAGCGGGTCGGCAGATTCCCGCTGGGCAGACAGATTTCCACCTTTCTGAGCTGAGGAGGAAAACGATGCCGCGGTTCCTGCAGCCGGGGATAGCTGGCAACGACACTGTCAATAATGTTGAAGAACAGCGGCGCGGCGGCCTCGACGCCGATGAATGCGTTATTCCCCTGCCCGGAAAAATTACCTTCCCAGACGACCAGCACGTAAGGACCGAAAATCCCCACGCTCCAGGCATCCCGAAATCCCCATGAGGTACCGGTTTTCCAGTACACCGGCAGCGAGGAGGGACGCTGTGCCAGCGTATCGCCGGGGCGACGATGCTGACGCAGAATATCGAGGGTCATAAAGCTGGCTTCTTCACTCAGTAATCTGGCTCCGGTTTCAGCCGGGTCGCCTTCACGCATCCGCAGCGAGCGCAGTTCACCGCGATTTGCCAGCATGGCATACAGCCTTGCCAGCTCCTGAACCGTGACCTCGCCTCCGCCCAGCACCAGCGACAGACCGTAATGCTTTTCACTGGCCATATTACTGATACCGGCCAGCCGTAAAAACTGATAAAAGCCGGGCTGATGCAGCTGTGCTGCAATCGCCACCGCGGGGATATTGCGGCTGAAGTTCAGCGCATCGGTTGCGGTTACCGGGCCAAGAAAACGTCGGTCAAAGTTTTCCGGCGCGTAGCTGCCGAAGGTGGACGGCACATCCTTCAGCACGGTCATCGGATGCAGGACGCCCTGCTCCATGCCCAGCGCGTAAATAAACGGCTTCAGCGTGGAGCCGGGGGACCGTTTTGCCGTTGTGCCATTGACCTGCCCCTGGATCAGCCGGTTGAAATAATCCGCCGAGCCTACCAGCGCCCGCACGCCCATATCGCGGCTGTCCACCAGCATCACCGCAGCATTATGAATGCCCCGATTCTGATTGCGTAAAATAAAGGCACGCACCTGCCGCTCAACCAGCGTTTGCAGCGTGGCATCCAGCGTCGTATCAACCCGGGCCGCTCGCTCACCCGGCTGAAGCTGCTCGATAAAATGCGGCGCAATGAACGGCAGCGCCTGTGGCTGCCGCAGCGCCAGCGGCAGGCGAAACAGCGCGCGCTGCCCCTCATCGGTGGGATACGTTTTTTGCCAGCGGGCAAACAGGCGATTGCGCGCCTGCATCAGCACCGGGCTGAGTTCCCCGCTGCGCGGATCGATGCGCAGACTGGGTGACTGCGGCAGCACGGCCAGCGTCAGAGCCTCCGGCAGCGTCAGCTGCGCGGGGGGCTTATTAAAGTAGATCAGGCTGGCAGCCCCCAGGCTTTCAATGTTACGGCCATACGGGGCGTAGTTCAGATAGGCTTCCAGAATATCGTGCTTAGAGTAGCTCAGCTCAAGCTGCACGGCGCGCAGCAGCTGCACCAGCTTCCCGCCGGGCGTTCGCGTATTCAGCTGCCATTTCATCCGCGCCAGCTGCATGGTGATGGTCGACCCGCCCTGCTTTCTGCCGCCGGTAATATAGCTGCGCCAGAACCCGCGCAGCAGGCCGACCGGATTAAAGCCGGGGTTGGCGTAAAACCACCGATCCTCATGCAGCAGAATTCCGTCGATCGCCAGCGGTGACATCTCTGCCAGCGGCGTCCACTGGCGATAACGGTCGTCACGGGCCAGCTGTAAACGCAGCAGCTGGCCATGGCGATCGTACCAGGCCGTAGACAGCGGCACCCCCTGCGACAGCGGCGGGTGTGGCCACAGCCGCCAGCCCAGCAGAAACAGAGCTACCAGCAGCAGCACCGCTGCGATATTTTGCAGCAGCCGCTTTATGCCAGGCCAGTCCGGTAGCTTCATCTGCCGCGTTACGGCGCGGCTGACGGTTCAGCCGCCACCACCTGAATTTTCCCCTGTGCGGCGGACATGGCCTGGATATCGCGATCGTACATCGCCTCACCGTAGGCCGGTGGGATCACGAAGCTGCCGGTATTGGTGGCTTTGATCTGATAGACAAACTCCTGCACCTCTCGCGTTGCGCTGCCATAAACGATCACCCGATCTTCGCGGATGTCGCTGTAATCCACCGACCAGGTTGAGCCATCGGCAGCCAGCGGCGAGCTCCACCCGCCACGGTTTCCGCTATCGCCCTCCTCCTCACTGCTTTCCGGCGGCGGTGGGGTCTGCTGGACGACTTCAAAGCCACCCGGCAGCAGATCGACGACGGCAAGATTGCTCAGCGCCTGCTGGGAATTTGCCCGGACCTTAAGGTGAACCCAGAGGGTCTGACCCAGCGCCACTTTATCAACGGGTTTCCCGGCCGCATCGGTATAGTCACGGGTAATTTCCAGCCCGCGCGCGATCGCTTTCTGCGGCGCGGCAAGGTCATATCCGGCCTGCGTCACCACGTACCACGCCGCCGCTTTGTTCGCATTGCTGAACTGAACCGAGCGGGTAGCGGCGCTGAACTCACCCTGGCTGAACTGGCCTTTAATCGAAGAAATGAGCTGCGGAACCTTATCGCCGCCGCTCAGTTGATTAATCTTCAGGCCATGCACATCATTCTGCTGTGCGACCTGCCCGGCATAGCTTTCCAGCGCCAGAATACTCATCGCCGAGGAGAAGGTGGTGTAGCGCTCTTCACGCAGCGCCTGCACCATATTTTCCAGCACCTGTGGCGGAATAGCGGCCACTTTTTCCGGGAAATGACGAGCGATCAGATAAAGCCGCGTGGCGTCCGTCACCAGCGGATCGTAATAGTTCTGCGTCCACCAGCTCTTGTCATACGCCTTACTCAGCGCCTGCCAGCCCGGCTGCAGCAGCCGTTCTGCTTCATCATCCGCCTTAAGGAGCTTCCACGAAGATGCAAGATACAGCGCAGCAAGATCGGTTTTCCAGCTATCCGGGAAGCGGTTTTGCAGCGTTTGCTGTACCGAAGCCAGCGCATTAGTGGTGATTTCACCCTGTCGCGTCAGCAGATAAACAGCCCAGGCACGCAGGCGCAGATGATACAGATCTTCATCGCCGCTGCTGGCCAGCGTGCGGAGCGCCACGTTGGCTTCCTCCAGCATATCGGCAGGCAGCGGATAGCCTGCCGCTCTGGCCTCCAGCAGATACTGCACGACGTAAGGGGTGACGAACGGATCGGCCTGTGGTGAAGCCGTCCACAGCCCGAAAGCGCCGTCGCCGTTCTGCCGCGAGCGCAGCACGTCCAGAATGCCTTTTAGCTGCTGGCGCACTTTATCGTTCGACAGGCTGCCTCTTAGCTCAGGATGTTCGCTCTGCAGCAGCAGCGGGATAGACTGGCTGACAATCTGTTCAGAGCAGTAGTAAGGGTAATCCGCCAGATAGCGCGCGAGGCCGCTGGTCAGCACCAGCGGTGAATAAGACACCGCCGCCTGACGCTGCGCATAGGCATCAAACATCTGGCGCAGGTTATCCACCTGCTGCTGGCTGCCGTTCATGCGCCCCATCACCGACTGGGTACGATACGGCATTGCCGGACGAACGGATGTGCTCAGCGTTCGCTGACTGGTTTTATCGCCGTAGCCGGCACGGAACACCAGCGGGGCATCACCCAGGGCATTTTTCGCCCTCAGGCGGAAGGTCACCACGCCTTCATGCTTCGCGGCCAGCGGCAGAGATTGTTCAGCGCTACCGACGACCTCCAGCTGCGGTGGCGGCGTCACGCTGAGCATCACGGGCAGCGCTTCACTGCCCTGCCCTTCAAGGTTATTGCTGACGCCCACGCTGACGTCAAATTCATCCCCCGGGGCCACCATCGCCGGCACGTTCGGCGTCAGGATAAAGTCGTCCCTGACGGTCGTTGAGGTCTGTGCCTTGCCGATTTTTCCGGCGGTGGCGGAAATCGCCATCACGCGGATTTTACCGTTAAAATAGTCCGGGACCGGCCAGGTGAACTGTGCCTTGCCGTTCACCTCGGTAATGCCGGACCAGAACGCCACCGGCTTATCGCGTTTGCGTTTAAACGGATTCAGATGCAGATCCAGGCTTTCGCCGCCGTCACCGCCCGGCGCGGAAGTCAGCGACATCAGCTTGCTGAACTCCGGCAGGATCAGGTCGAGGATCTGTGAACTTTCCACGTTCAGCTCGCGCTTACGGAAGAAGTAGTCCAGCGGATCGGTCAGTCGGTAGCGCGCCACCTGCAGGATCCCTTCGTCGACGGCAAAGACGGCGACCTGCTGCGGGCCGTCGGTAGTCACCGATATCGAAAGATCGTTCCCCGGTTTGATTACTTCCGGCACGCTCAGCGCCAGGGCATTTTTTCGCGCCTGGTTGCTGATTTTAAACGGCATCACGCCGTAGCTGAGCGGGCTCATAAAGATTTCATCGGAGTTGATATCGCGCACAAACTGCACGTTGATATAGGCATTGCCTTCCAGCCCGGCAGGAATGCGGATCTTCTGCACGGAACTGGTGGTCGTGGTATGGAACCATTGCCAGCTGTAGACTTTTTCGCGCTCGACAGTGATCAGCCCGCTGCCGGTGTACGGCGCATTGATGGCCACTTCAATTTCGTCGCCCTGCTGATACTCAGCGCGATCGAGTTTCAGCTTCAGCTCGGCATTACGATCCAGAGAGCGGCTGATATTGGCGTCGCCGGTGACGCTGTAGGCTATGCGGTTGAGCACATCGCCTTTGGCATTTTTCACCACCAGCACGTAGTCACCCGGCTGGCTGGTCATCAGCGGTAAGGTGGTGCCTGAGGCCGCCAGTTCAAGTCTGTTCTCACTAACCGGGATTTCCTTCAGCTTCGACTGATATTTGTATACGCCGGACTCCTGTCGCGTCAGCACCGACAGGTATTTTTGCTCCAGCAGTTCCAGCTTCAGGTCACCAAGCGCTATCGGTTCAAGCGACGGATCGATCGCCAGCAGATTTACGCTGCGCTGTGTGCCGAGGCGGATAAAGCTGAGATCGCCGTCCGGCTTAAAGCCCACCAGATAGTCCCATGGCGAAACCAGCGTGCGCGCCGTGGCGGCAACCGAACGCCCGCCTCCGGCAACAAAGGCTTCCGACAGCAGCTGCAGCTGCCAGGTGGCATCTTCCCATCCGCTGAGATCCAGCGCGATATCTGCCGCGCCCTGGTCGTCCGTGGTGCTGTCCTGTAGCTCGGTTTCAAACCCTTCTCCTGCCGGTCGCGCTTCATAGAAGGCATAGTCAGGATAGCGATCGAAGGCCGGATAGACCGGCCGCAGCGTCAGTTTTGACGCCACGCGCCGCCCCTGCGCCGGGGTGCCGAAGAGGTTCTGCACATCAATACTGGCCTTAAGCTCAGCGGGTTTGACCCAGCCCGCCTGTCTGTCAGGCGTCAGCGACAGTTTCACCTTGAGCTGGTCCGGCTCGAACTCTTTGATATTCACCGACGTGCTGCCCAGCAGGCGAGTGGAATCATCATCCTTACCGGGAAGGTAGAGGTAGATCATCCATTCACCGGTCGGTGCGTTTTCGTCAGTGGTAAAGCTCAGTTCATTAAAGCCGCTGGCGTTGAGGGTTAGCGGCACGGTGCGCATCAGCTTGTCGCGCGGGTCATGAATTTCTGCCCGCACCGGAATGCCTTTCAGCGGCACCGACCAGTCCGCCGCACGGGTGATCAGGCCAATATTGAAGGTATCACCCGGGCGATACACTCCGCGATCGGAGAACAGGTAGCTGCTGAGGGTGCGGGTATCTTCCGGCGTGGCCTCGCCGTACACATCAAACCGCGAGAAGTCGAGGCCCCGATCGTTGTCCCGTCCGCTGGGCAGGAACGACACGTCGCCGTCTTTTTCGACCAGGAACATCACCGGCTGGCGCTCGTTGGTGTAGGTTTCAAGCGCCGGGAAACTGACGTGGCCGTCACCGCCCGTCCGGCGGGTCAGCAGCTTCTCACCGTTTTTGGCTACTACGGATACCTGCGCATCCGCCACCGGCTGACCGCTGCTGATGGACTGTACAAACAGATCGCGGGATTTGTCCTGCGCGCGTTTGGCAATGATGCCGAGATCGGTCACCACCACGAAACGAGAGTCGCCCGCGCTTTGCTGTTCTTCCTCTTCTTCCTGGTAGGACTCTTCCCCCGGCTGCGGATCCTTTTGCTCCGGCGACCACGGAGACAGTGAAAGCAGGAACACACCGCGATGGGAGGCGCTGTCGGTGGAGAGGTAGCGTGAAAGATCGATCCCCTGATAGCTGACTTCACCCGGGCGCTGATTGCCGATCGCCGTCTGATAACGGAAGTGTTCGGTGAAATACTCATCGTTCAGGCGGTTGAAGTCCGCTGAGGCGTATTCACGGCTCTTGAAGGAGACAATATGCTGCAGCTGGCTTGGGATCACCCGCTTGATATCCAGCCTCATTCCCGGGACGTTACGCGCCGCCACGCTGATGTGCTTATCGCCGTTCACCGGCAGCAGCGCCCCCTGGGCGGCGAAACTCAGCATCTGCGGATAGTCAGGAACCTGGACCACCTGCCAGACTTTTTGCGGCATTTTGTAGCCGCCGCTGGATGTCACTACCGCATCAACCTGCACCAGCAGATAGCGCTGGGCCGGCGCATCAAATTTAAAGCTGAACTGCGGCTGATAATCCTCTTCGGCCTCGTTGAGGCTCAACGGCAGCAGCGTCGATTTTTGCAAAACGGCGCGATCGATATTATCGATGTTCCATTCGGTGAACTCACTGTCGTCCGCGTTCTTTGCCTCAGCACGCGGATCGCGCTGCGGCAGCAGCCAGACCCTGACCGCTTTGCCAACGTCTTTATCCGCCACCGCGTCGCTGAAGCCGACGATTAATGCCCTTTCGCTCGGGCTGCCCGGCTTATCCACCACCTGAGCGCTGACGTCGCTGACGCTGAGGCTGTAAAGGTTTGGCACGCTGACCCAGCTTTCCCCTTTACGCTCAATGGGGTTACCCGGCAAGGAGGATTTCAGCGGTTCGCCGACTTTCAGATGCACGACGCCACCGTGATCCATCGCCACCAGCGGTTCAGATCGAACCCAGGCATTCAGTTTTTTATCATCCCAGTTGACGGTGAATTTGAGCGGCTTTTCGGCCTGCCCCTTCGCGCTGGCCACGCCCATGGAAAGCTGTTTCTCCACGCTGGCCACGTCGACCGGGGCCGTAAAGCGCAGGTTAAAAATGGCGCTGTGCTGGCCGCGATTCTGCGGATCCTGGTAATACTCCGCTTCACCAAACTGGTAGTCGAAGGCAGGGACGCTGAAGTTATAGCGGGTTTGCTCCAGCTGGATCTGTGGTGCCAGCAGCGTCTTCGGATTGAGGTCTGCCTGATAGCTGGCCCCCAGCGGCAG
Source organism: Erwinia sp. SLM-02 (assembly GCF_037450285.1). Taxonomy (NCBI): domain Bacteria; kingdom Pseudomonadati; phylum Pseudomonadota; class Gammaproteobacteria; order Enterobacterales; family Erwiniaceae; genus Erwinia; species Erwinia sp. SLM-02. The sequence continues at coordinate 2,759,484 of NZ_JAQISN010000001.1, forward strand.
CGGGGCTTTTGGCGTAAAGAGGAGCGTCTGCGCATCCGCCCATTTCCACTCCCCCTCCAGCGCGGGCTTGAGGGTAATGCCGCTATCGACCCGTTTACCCACCCGCTCTATCGGGGCAGCGGAGGTGTCAAAAGTGAGGGTAAGATGCTGCTGAGGACGGGTTGTTGCCTGGTAATCCAGCGCCTGCGGATTGGTCGCCTCCGCGTGAGTCTGCTGGATCGCCAGGGGCGCAACGTCTATCGGCTTCGGACGGTTTTGCCACAGATTCCAGCCGTACCAGCCCGCCGCCGCGCAGCCCAGCAATAAAATGAGGATCAGGCTGATGATTTTTGGATGACGGCTCACGCCCTGTTCCAGTCGGTTAAAACCCCGACCAAAGGCCGCAGCCCAGCCCGGCGCCTGCCAGTTAATTTCACCGAGCAGCGGACGCAGAATGCGGCCAAGCAGCCACAGCACGCGGGAAATCAGCCAGCAAAATCCTTTAAGCAGCAGAAAAGGGAGACGCAGTAGCAGCCTGAGCACATCCATCAGAACCAACCTTATATTCCATTACGCATTTATTCTGACAGTATCCCCTGCCCCACCGCGGCATCCGGGTGACCGTCAACTCGTGTTACAATTTCTCTAAAATAGTAATCGGTAATCTGCACAATATCTATTCCCCGGCGTACGCATTTTGCCAGCCGTCTCGCAGTACCGGGATTTACCCTTGTGATAGCGGATAAAATCGCTGACACTCAGCAAAACACTGTCAACGATGAGGACGCTATGACCACGCCTTCCCTGTTTGTGACCGCCGAGTGGCTGGCGGAGCATATTGCCGATGAAAACGTTCAGGTGCTGGATGCGCGAATGCTGCCGCCGGGCCAGGAATTAACGCGTGATGTGACAGCTGAATATCAGACTGCTCATCTTCCCGGCGCCCCCTTCTTCAATATTGAAGCGCTTTCCGATCACAGCTCCGCCCTGCCCCATATGCTGCCGCGTGCGGAAGCCTTTGCCGTGGCCATGCGCGAGCTGGGCGTGAGTGCGGATACGCATCTGGTGGTTTACGACGAAGGCAATCTGTTTTCTGCCCCGCGCGCCTGGTGGATGCTGAACTACTTCGGTGCGGAGCAGGTATCGATTCTGGCTGGCGGACTGGCCGGCTGGCAGAAAGCGAATTTACCGCTGGAAAGCGGTGAAGTCGATTTACCTGAAGGGGATTTCCAAGCGAACGTCACCGACGGCGAGCGGGTTAAACGCGTGACCGACGTGCTGCTGGTCAGCCACGAAGGCGGCGCGCAGATTATCGATGCCCGTGCGGCAAACCGCTTCCACGGTGAGGTTGATGAACCTCGCCCCGGACTGCACCGTGGCCGTATCCCCGGCAGCCTGAACGTGCCGTGGAACAGCCTGGTCACCGAAGGTCAGCTGAAGCCGGCGTCAGAACTGCGCGCTATTTTCAGTCAGCAGGGTGTTGATCTGGCCCAGCCGGTTATCGCCAGCTGCGGTTCCGGCGTGACGGCGGTGGTGGTTATTCTGGCCCTCACCAGCCTGGGTGCAAAAGACGTCACGCTGTACGACGGTTCCTGGGGTGAATGGGGCAGCCGCAACGATCTGCCGATCGTCAACGACGCACTGTAAACTGCGCTCCGCTTGATAAAAAGGCGACCCGTGCGGTCGCCTTTTTCATATCAGAACTCAGAGATTGACGACTTTGAAATCGCGCAGGAAACTGCCCCAGCGGCGTTCGTAGAAGGGCTTGATATGGGCGATAAAGAAGTGGCTGATGCCCTTATCACCTTCAACAACATGGCAGATATCGATTGGTTCATCTTCCAGCTGGGTATCGGTCGCTACGCTTCCCGCCGCCTGAATAATCGCGTCAACGTCGCCGTCGGCTTCAATGCCAATCAGCAGATTCGCCGGCTGGTCGGCACTCTCTTTGATGTGGGCCACGTAAGCGCGGCGCACCGATTTGTATTTGGCAAACAGCTGGGTCAGCGAGTCGACCATCTGCGCAGGCGGCTCGGCGATTTCCGACAGCAACAGGGATGTTCCCCCTTCCAGTACGGTCTGCTGGCTGAGTGCGCTACCGTTTTCGCCCAGTAAATCGGCAATTTCACGCGGTGAAAACTCTTTCCCTTCCGGCAGCTTCGGGTTCAGGAACAGCGTTTCACCCAGCGTCATTTCAAACAGCGTACGCACCGGCATCACCAGGTAAGCCTGTTCGCCACTGACCGCCTGTTCCAGTGCGCTGACCGAGGTGAAGCAGGGAATAATGCTGGTGCCGTCATCTTTTTCCCAGTGCTGCAAATCCACCGGCGTGCTGGCATCAATACCAGAATCGGCGTGGGCGCTTTCGCCGGGTACCACCACGCTGGCATCCATCAGCAGGGAGAAAAATTCGGGACGGTGCGCCGGTTCACCGGCGGCCAGCTTGAGCACCTCTTCAAGGCGCGGATTCAGTTCGTTCATCGTGATGTTCTTTTCGTTACGGGCCATGTTTCAACGAGCGCTCCGCCTCGGAGCGCCCGGTTTGCCACTATTCGTGGCTGAGCAGCAGGTTGGCGACGGTACGGACACCCAGGCCGGTTGCGCCCGCAGACCACTGATCCACCGCGCCTTTACGGTAGGTGGCAGAGCAGTCAATGTGCAGCCAGCCGGTCTTATACTCGCTGACGAAGTGCGACAGGAAAGCCGCAGCGGTGCTGGCACCGGCGGAGTGGGCCGGGCTGGCGATGTTGTTAAGATCGGCAAAGTTTGACGGCAGATGGCCGCGGTGGAATTCCGCCAGCGGCAGGCGCCAGAACGGCTCGCTCTCTTGTTCTGCGCAGCCCAGCAGCGACTGTGCCAGCGCGTCGTCAAAGCTGAACAGCGCGTGATAATCGTTGCCCAGCGCGGTTTTCGCCGCGCCGGTCAGGGTCGCGGCATCAACGATCAGTTTTGGCTTCAGCGCGCTGGCGTCAATCAGACCATCGGCCAGAACCAGACGGCCTTCCGCATCGGTATTCATCACTTCAACGGTTTTGCCGTTGCGATAGTGGATGATGTCGCCAAGCTTAAAGGCATTGCCGCTGACCATGTTATCCGCGCAGCAGAGGATCAGCTTCACGCGCTTGTCCAGGCCTCGGGCAACCGCCAGCGCCAGCGCGCCGGTCAGGGTAGCAGCGCCGCCCATATCCGATTTCATGGAGTCCATGAAACCGCTCTGCTTCAGGCTGTAACCGCCGGTATCGAAGGTAATGCCTTTGCCCACCAGGCAGGCGAAGACCGGGGCATCCTCTTTGCCAGACGGATTATAATCCAGCGTCAGCAGCACCGGGCTGCGGGAAGAACCGCGCCCGACGGTGTGCAGACCGGCATAATTTTGCAGGCGCAGATCCTCGCCTTTGGTGATGCGGTAGCTGACGCTGTCACAGGCGACATCGCAAAGCAGATCAATCGCACGGGTCGCCAGCTGTTCCGGCCCCAGCTCTTCCGCCGGCATATTGATGGTGTCACGCACCCAGTCAATAATCTTGAGGCGGCTGTTCAGTTCTTTGCTGTCGGCCTCATTCAGCGCGGCCCATTCAACCTGACGGGAACCTTTCGGCGCGCGATAGCCCTGCCAGAATGCCCAGCTGTTCTCCAGATCCCAGCCGTCGCCGCTCAGGCTGATATTACGGATCCCCTGCCCGCCAATTTTTCTCGCGGCGCGCTGGATAGTGTTCTGCGCATCTTTGCCGGTGAGATGGATAGTCATTCCGCTGTCGTTACTGGTGAGGATCGCTTTTTCGCCCCAGCGCGGGTCGGCTGCAGTCGTTGACAGGGTAATGTTCATTACAGAGGTGGTCATCGCATGGCTCCTTATCATTTTTCACGTCGTGGACCGGAGATCCCCGGCCTCTGCGATTTGCCGCAGGACAGATGCTATTCAAATTCGACGCACCAGACTAACAGAAATGTGCAAAAGATGTTTTCACCGCATGCTTTCGGCCGTGCTTTTATGCGGAATGTGAAACGGGCCGGATTATTCATCCGGCCCGCTGGCAAATACCGTTATCCGATCGCTGTCGCTTAGCTGGCTGCGGCAACGCCTGCCGCTTTAAACTCGGCCCACTGCGGTGAAACCTCACGCATCCGCGCAATCGACTTCACGATCAGGGCGATCGCATAGTCAATCTCTTCCACGGTGGTAAAACGGCCCAGCGAGAAGCGCAGGGAACTGTAGGCGAGATCGTCACTCAGGCCCATTGCACGCAGCACGTAGGAGGGTTCCAGGCTGGCCGAAGTGCAGGCCGAGCCGGAGGAAACGGCGAGATCTTTCAGCGCCATAATCAGCGATTCGCCATCCACATAGCCAAAGCTGACGTTAAGGATATTCTGCGCGCCGTTCTCAAACGAGCCGTTGAGATGTACCTGCTCAATCGCGCCGATCCCCGCCCAGAAGCGCGCGCGCAGAGAGGAAAGGCGCGCCATTTCTTCAGCCATCTCGGCCTTAGCAATACGATACGCTTCGCCCATGCCAACAATCTGATGCACCGGTAGCGTACCGGAACGCATGCCGCGTTCGTGCCCACCGCCGTGGATCTGCGCCTCAATACGCACCTTCGGCTTACGGCGAACGTACAGTGCACCAATGCCTTTGGGGCCATAAATTTTATGCGCGGAAACCGACATTAAATCGACGCTCAGCGTGTTGAGATCGATCGGCAGTTTGCCCACGCTTTGGGTGGCATCAACATGGAAAACGATCCCGCGGGAACGGCACAGTTCACCGATGGCGGCGATATTCTGAATCACACCGGTTTCGTTGTTAACGTGCATAATCGACACCAGCACCGTGTCATCACGCAGCGCGGATTCCAGCTGGGTAAGATCGATAACACCATCCGACTGCGGATTAAGCCAGGTCACGCTGTAGCCTTCGCGCTCAAGCTCGGCGCAGGTATCCAGCACGGCTTTATGTTCCGTGGTGCAGGTAACGATATGGCGGCCTTTATCCTGATTCGCCTCGGCCGCCCCTTTGATCGCCAGGTTATTGGCTTCGGTGGCACCGGAGGTAAACACGATTTCACGGGGGTCGGCACCGATCAGTTCGGCGACCTGATTGCGGGCAACATCAACGGCTTCTTCTGCCTGCCAGCCAAAACGGTGGGAGCGGGAGGCCGGATTACCGAAGGTTCCATCAAGGGTGAGGCACTGCATCATCTTCGCGGCAACGCGGGGGTCGGCCGGAGTGGTGGCGGAGTAATCGAGGTAAATCGGTAATTTCATTGCGAGTCAGGCTCCGTACAGGTTTTCCCTGAGCTTTCAGCCCGCTGTCACCGGGACGACAATCTGAAAGCTCAGGGATACATAATCTGCACGACGCTTAAAAGACTCGGTTAAATGAGGATCAGGCGCGCAGATTAACGTTAATGGTTTCGAGCACGCGACCGTTGGGTACGCGGCGAATTTCGTTACTGTTCTGGCGGTCGGCAACTTCCAGGATTTCCTGATTGTTAACCAGCTCGGCCAGGGTAATGTTGTTCAGGAAGTCGCTGATGCGTTCGCTCAGGTCGCGCCACAGTACGTGGGTCAGGCAACGCTCGCCGCCCTGGCAGCCTTCTTTGCCCTGGCATTTGGTGGCATCAACGGATTCGTCAACGGCAGTAATCACTGCACCAACCGCGATCGCATCAGAACCTTTACCCAGCAGATAACCGCCACCCGGACCACGTACGCTGGCAACCAGACCATGCTTGCGCAGACGAGAGAACAGCTGCTCAAGGTAAGAAAGGGAGATGCCCTGACGCTCTGAAATATCAGCTAAAGGTACCGGACCTTCGTGAGAGTGCAGTGCAACATCAAGCATAGCGGTAACAGCATAACGGCCTTTGGATGTCAGTCTCATGGCTTACGACCTCGGTTATAACCCTGGATGGGTGTTAACAAAATATGGACGCAAGTCTGCCATTCCCGAGTAAATTGGTCAAGTATTTAACCGAGTAAAACACTCAACTATTTAACCAAGTGTTTTACTCAAGTATTAAACATTTAATTTTAATGAGAAAAATCAGTTTTCCCGCTTTTTTTCAAGGGATGAAAGCATGCCGCGAAGGATGTTTAGCTCATCTTTTTCGGGCCGCGCACGGGTAAACAGACGACGCATTTTGCTCATAACCTGCCCCGGAGTCGCCTCGCGAATGAAGCCGCTGGCTACCATCATCTTCTCCATGTGCTGGTAAAAACGCTCAAGATCGTCCACCAGAGGATAAGGCGATTCGGTTACTCCGGCAGCATCGGTTTCCTGCGATTGCAGCCAGGCCATCCGTACCTCATAGGTAATCACCTGAACGGCCATCGCCAGGTTCAGCGAGCTGTATTCCGGGTTCGCGGCAATCGCCACGTGATAATGGCACTTCTGCAGCTCTTCGTTGGTCAGGCCAACGCGTTCGCGGCCAAAGACCAGTGCAACCGGTGCCTGCTGCCCCTCTTCCACGCTTTTCAGACCGCATTCGCGCGGGTCGAGCATCGGCCACGGCAGCGAACGGGAACGTGCGCTGGTGCCCACCACCAGGCCGCAGCCGGCAATCGCTTCATCAAAGGTATCGACGATGGTGGCATTGCCAATCACATCGCTGGCGCCGGCGGCCAGGGCGATGGCCTGCGAATCCGGTTTAACCAGCGGATTAACCAGATAAAGATTTGTTAAACCCATCGTTTTCATAGCGCGGGCAACGGAGCCCATATTGCCGGTGTGGGACGTTTCAACCAGTACGATTCGGATATTTTGCAGCATGAGAGTGTCAGGTGTGAGGAATAATTTAACGATGCTATCATATTTTCAGGACATTTGCCGTTCTCCCTGCTATAGTACGCGCCGTTTTATATCCAACTACGGCGGCGGCCACTAAGCGGCAGGCTGGCGGTAGTAAGAGATACCGTTCTTTAACATCCAGTGAGACGACACTACATGCATCCGATGCTCAACATCGCCGTGCGCGCTGCGCGCAAGGCCGGAAACGTAATTGCTAAGAACTATGAAACCCCGGACGCAGTCGAAGCCAGCCAGAAAGGCAGCAACGACTTCGTAACTAATGTTGACCGCGAAGCGGAACGCCAGATTATCGAGGTGATTCGCAAGTCTTACCCGAAACACACCATTATTACTGAAGAAAGTGGTGAGTTAGCCGGTGAAGACCAGGATATACAGTGGATTATCGACCCTCTGGATGGCACCACCAACTTCATCAAACGCCTGCCCCACTTCTCTGTTTCTATCGCCGTGCGCATCAAAGGCCGCACCGAAGTAGCGGTAGTTTATGACCCAATGCGTAATGAACTGTTCAGCGCCGTTCGCGGCCAGGGCGCACAGCTTAACGGCTATCGTCTGCGCGGCAGCACCGCTCGCGACCTGGATGGCACCATCCTGGCGACCGGTTTCCCGTTCAAGCTGAAACAGCACGCTACCCCGTATATCAACATCGTCGGCAAACTGTTTACCCAGTGTGCAGATTTCCGCCGTACCGGTTCCGCCGCGCTGGACCTGGCCTACACCGCGGCCGGCCGCGTTGACGGTTACTTTGAAATAGGCCTGAAGCCGTGGGATTTCGCCGCCGGTGAACTGCTGGTGCGTGAAGCCGGTGGTCTGGTTACCGATTTTGTTGGCGCACACGGTTACATGCTTTCAGGAAACATCGTTGCCGGTAACCCGCGCGTGGTGAAATCTATCCTGGCCAGCATTCGCGATGAGCTGAGTGAAGCGCTGAAGCGTTAATTTTACCCGTCTCACTAAGGCCGACCTGATGTCGGCCTTTTTTTATGCCTGAAGCTAGCGGGCAAACAGCGGACGGATCCCCCCGGAAATAGCGGGCTGCGCGCTCAGCCACAGCACGATCCCCGCCGCCAGCAGCAGTATGCCGCCGCTGAGCGCCAGGCAGTTCAGCGCCACCTTCTGCCACTCCGCCACCGGACGATCCCGGCTGAGGCGCAGCGCCAGTATCCGTGATATCTGCACCAGCAGCGCCATGCCGGAGACAGTCAGCGCCGTCCCCAGCGCCATCGCTATCGCCGACAGCACGCCCCAGCCGTACACGCCGATCACCTTTGAGAACAGCAGCATCATAATCGCCCCGGAACAGGGACGCATCCCCATCGACAGGACCACCAGACTTTTGGTTTTCCAGCCCACGACCGCCGCCAGCTGAGCACTGTCCGGTACGTGCTGATGCCCGCAGCCACAGCTTTCACTGTGCTGATGGCCGGCCGGCAGGATCCGCTGGATAGTCATGCCGCGCCCTTTGCCGGCCGCGCGCAGCGTAAGCAGCAGCCTCCGACCCGCGCGCCAGCACAGCCACAGACCCAGGCCTGCCACCAGCAGATAGCTGCTCTTCTCCAGCCAGTAGCTGCTGAGATGCATCTGCCGGGAAGAGAGTTTCAGCACCACCAGCATCACCGTCACCAGGGCAATCGCCACGCCGCCCTGCACCACCGCCGCCATCAGGGTTAACTGCAGGCTGGTTTTGACCCGCGTGGGGTGCGTGGCAAGGAAGGTGGCAATCACCACTTTGCCATGCCCGGGTCCAAGCGCATGAAGAATGCCGTACAGCAGGCTGAACCCCATCAGCGTCAGTCCTGCCCGGTGAGGATGGCTGGCAACCTGCTGCAGCAGCCCGGTCATCTGCTGGTGCAGATTTTTTTGCCACAGAACGCTTTGCAGCAGGATCTGCGGCCAGTATTGCCACACCAGCAGCGCACAGGCCAACAGCGCCGCTATCAGCAGATACAGCGGCCAGAACTGGCGCCAGCCGCGCGCAGGCGTCGGCAGGCTGTTTACTGACATGCCAGCGTCACCGTCTGAGCAAACTGACGGCCCAGATCCATCTCTTCCGCCGGTGCATCCGCTTTATCCAGCGACAGCGCATAGGCCTGCATCGAGGCATTGGGCTTTGGCGTTTTCAGCTCAAATTTGCACTCTTTCGCCAGCTCTTCGGGGATTTTCAAAGATTTTTCCGAGTCATAATACATATCAACAAAGTAGGTTGGGTCAAAGGTAGAGAAGACATAACGCTGGCCCTTAAGCGGCTGAGGATGCGCCAGCGGCATGATAAATTCCAGCACCGCCTGATGGCCCTGCCGGGACAGGTGATACTCCGTCGGCAGATTTTCAAACTTCACCGGCTGTTTCTGATGCCAGAACTCAGTGAAATAGTGCTGCCCCAGTACGTTAGCCATCACTTCAGCAGCCAGTTTCTTCCAGATTACCGAGTCGGGTTTGGCGTCCCCGGCATCGTACAGCAGGTCGGCTGAGGTAATTTCATCCATCACCCAGCGCATCTTTAAGCCGGTAATAGTGTCATCCTGATGGACCAGAGTGGTCTGCATATCGATAAAGCTGTGCGGATGCGACCATGCCGAAGGTACAGAACCCACCACGAGCACCAGCCCAACAATGTAACTGTTATAACGTAACAAATTCAACCCCATTTCAGGATTTCCCGATTATTTTTGTGACCTGCCTTTAAAAGCGCTGAATAAGTATAACTGCACTCTCCACAGCGGCGGTGAGTCAGGCTACGCTTAGTTAAATCAATGATGACCGGGAGCGCAGATGACGAGTGAGTACTCACCAGACACCTCTGTTTTTTCCCGTCAGCAACGGCGCTGCCATCTCATTCTGATGCTTTTCCTCCCTGAACCTGTGGTGACGCTGAAACTTTTCTGCCAGCTCAACGGCGTGGAAGAAGCGGTAGCCCGGCAAGATATAGCGGAGGTGACGCAGGAGATCCAGCGTTATCACCAGCTGATTATCGAGCAGGATCAACAGGGGACTTTACGGCTGAATGGCACGCAGCTCAATCAGCGGCTTTGTCTGCTGCACGGTTTGCGCCGGGCACTGCGGCTATCCCCTGATTTTGTCTGCCATTATTTTACCCCGAGAATCAAACAGCGCCTGCAGGAGTATGAGGTCAGCAAAGCCCTGTATGACGAGCATAATTTACAGGCGCTGATCCTGCACTGCTCCCGGCAGCTTATGCGGGAATTCAACGAACGCGATCGCCACTTTTTGCAGATTTACCTGCAGTATTCCCTCGCCCATGACGGCCTGGTGGATTTCAATCCTGAGCAGGCTCGCTGGCTGAGTGCCAAAACAGAGTATGCGCTGGCGCAGGAAATCCTCCACTGCTGGCATCGGCAGGGCTACCGGCAAACCTCTGCGGATGATGCCATTCCGCTGGCGCTGCTGTTCAGCCAGCTGCATATCCCCAGCGTCGGCCAGCCGGTCGGCGATCACGAAGCTCGTTTACTGGTGGCAATCAACCAGCTTATTCTGCGCTTTCAGCAGCTGTCGGGTATGCAGTTCAGCCGCCATGATGAACTGTGCGCCCAGCTTTTCAGCCATCTGGCACAGGCGCTGGAGCGCGTGCAGTTTGCGGTGGGGATTGACCATTCCCTGGTGGAGGACGTGGCGCGGCAATACCCCCGCCTGCTGCGGACAACGCGCGCCGCTCTGGTCGAGTTTGAGCAGCACTTCTCTCTACGATTCTCTGAAGAGGAGCTGGGGCTGATTGCCATTATCTTCGGTGCCTGGCTGATGCAGGAAAACGCCCTGCATGAAAAACAGGTGCTGCTGCTGACCGGTTACGACACCGAGCTGGAGCGCTGCGTCGAACAGCAGCTGCGCGAACTGACGCTGCTGCCGCTGAACATCAAATACCTGACGGTGGATGACTATCAGCGCAACAGTGCACCAAAGGGAATCTCACTGGTGATCACCCCGTATATCACCACGCTGCCGCTGTTTTCCCCTCCGCTGATCCATGCCGAACTGCCGCTGGGCGAACACCAGCAGCGCAGTATCCGGGCGCTGCTGGAATCCTGACTAGCGCACTTTTGGCCGCAGGAACAGGGCCGGAACCACCAGCAGCGCCATCACCCAGAAGACGCCGCCGTGCAGATGCTGATACAGCACGCCGCAAACCATGGTCATAATGGCAATACCGCCCCCCATCGCCAGGGCCGAGTAAAGGGACTGCAGGCGGATCACCTCTGCGCCCTCCCGGGAGGCAATAAAACGCATCGCCGCCAGGTGACAAACGGTGAAACTGCCGCAGTGAAGGATCTGCGCCACAATCAGCCATCCCAGATCGGTGGTGGTTGCCATCAGGCTCCAGCGAATAATGGCCGCAGCGCCCGAGAGCAGCAGCAGATCCCGGGCACGCCAGCGACGGAACAGCCGGTTGCTTGAGGCAAAAATGACGATTTCAGCCACCACGCCCAGCGACCACAGATAGCCCACCACGCTGGCCGAATAGCCCGCCTGCTGCCAGTAGATTGCGCTGAAGCCATAGTAGGCGGCATGCGCCCCCTGCATCAGCGTCACGCACAGCATAAAGCGCCAGACGGCATTCTCCCGCAGCATCTGCAGCCATACCCGCCATCCGGCGTGCGTGCCGTGCTTCGCCGTGCCCTGCGGCATCACCGCCGGTCGCAGCAGCATTCCGGCCAGCATCGCGCCGCAGCCTGCACACAGCAGCATCAGGATAGCCTGGTGGGAGAACTGATTGACCAGCACGCCGGTCAGCGCCGAGCTGATAACAAACGCCAGCGAGCCCCACAGCCGCACCGGCCCGTAAGGCAGCGCGATTTGCCGCTGCCAGGTCGCCGCCAGCGCATCGCTCAGCGGCACCAGCGGTGAGAACACCAGGTTAAAGCCCACCATCACCATCAGCAGCCAGAGCCACTGCGATCCGAAGCAGAAGCCCAGGGCAAACAGCAGGCTGAACAGCGCCAGCAGGCGCAGCGCATTGACCAGCTGAGAGGGATTGGTGACGCGGGAGGCAATCAGCAGGCTGCCGGTGAAGCGGGCAATCATGCCACAGCCCAGCAGCAGACCTATCTGTTCGGGCTTCATGCCGCTGCCTTCCAGCCACACTCCCCAGAAGGGCAGATAAACACCGTAGGCAAAGAAGTAAGTGAAGTAGCCCAGCCCCAGCCAGTACGTCGATCGTATCGTCATGTTCCATCCGACAGAATAAGTTTCGGCGGTACTCTACACCGTGCGGACAGATAAAAAAATAACGGGGCACTATGTGCCCCGTTATCTGTGCAACGGCTCGCAGTTAAGGAGCTGTCAGCGGATTATGCGTATACCGGGAAGCGTGCGCAGATATCCAGAACCTGCTTCTTCACGCGCTCGCTCACGCCTTCGTCATTGATATTGTCAAGAATATCGCTGATCCAGCCAGCCAGCTCGCGAACTTCAGCTTCTTTGAAGCCACGACGGGTGACGGCCGGAGAACCAATACGGATACCGGAAGTGACGAACGGGCTCTTAGGATCGTTAGGCACGCTGTTCTTGTTCACGGTGATGTTAGCACGGCCCAGCGCGGCGTCGGCTTCTTTACCGGTCAGGTTTTTATCAACCAGATCCAGCAGGAACAGGTGGTTATGGGTACCGCCGGAAACCACGTTATAGCCGCGCTCCAGGAACACTTCAACCATCGCCTTAGCGTTTTTAGCAACCTGCTGCTGGTAGGTTTTGAACTCTGGCTCCATCGCTTCTTTGAACGCCACCGCTTTACCGGCGATAACGTGCATCAGAGGACCACCCTGGCCGCCAGGGAAGACCGCGGAGTTCAGTTTCTTGTACAGATCTTCGTCGCCGCCCTGCGCCAGGATCAGACCACCACGTGGACCCGCCAGGGTTTTGTGGGTGGTAGAGGTGACGATATGCGCATGAGGAACCGGGTTAGGGTAAACGTCGGCCGCGATCAGACCCGCAACGTGGGCCATATCAACGAACAGGTAAGCGCCAACGCTGTCAGCGATTTCACGCATTTTAGCCCAGTCGCACACGCCGGAGTAGGCAGAGAAGCCGCCTACGATCATTTTTGGCTGATGCTGTTTAGCCAGTTCGGCCAGCTCGTTGTAGTCAATTTTGCCGGTTTCGTCGATACCGTAAGGGATCACGTTATACAGCTTACCGGACAGGTTTACCGGTGAACCGTGAGTCAGGTGGCCACCGTGCGCCAGGTTCATACCGAGGATGGTGTCACCCGGCTGCAGCAGCGCGGTATAAACCGCGAAGTTCGCCTGCGAACCCGAGTGCGGCTGCACGTTGGCATAGTCAGCACCGAACAGCGCTTTCGCACGATCGATAGCCAGCTGCTCAACGATATCCACGTACTCACAGCCGCCGTAGTAGCGTTTACCCGGATACCCTTCGGCATATTTGTTAGTCAGCTGGGATCCCTGAGCCTGCATTACACGTGGGCTGGTATAGTTTTCTGAAGCAATCAGTTCGATGTGCTCTTCCTGACGCACTTTCTCCTGCTCCATCGCCTGCCATAAATCGGCATCGTAATCGGCAATATTCATATCACGCTTTAACATCTGCATCTCCTGACTCAACTGACTTTTAATAAGGAACTTGGGGGTGTTGGGCAACAGTTTAAACTGTTACCCAGCCGTTGAATAGCACCACGACCGCCTTTTTGCGCAAACGATTGGCTTCAGAGCCAGCAAGGCTTAGATATGGATTTTGCAAGCGGTTGATCGTGGAGTTTTCTTCATCATCATGCTGCAGCTTATTCATTAAGCCCTTTTCATCCGCACGGATAAATAACCCTGAAGCCTGAAGGAGTATTTACAATGCCCTCAGGCGTCAATGAGATGCATTTAAAATACTTGTTATAAGATCAGGGGGTTTACCATGTTAGATAATCAAACCATTGCCACCGTCAAATCGACTATTCCCGCGATCCTCGAACTCGGACCACGTCTGACTGCCCACTTTTACGATCGAATGTTCAGCCACAACCCTGAGCTGAAGGATATTTTCAATATGAGCAATCAGCGCAACGGCCACCAGCGGGAAGCGCTGTTTAATGCCGTCTGCGCCTATGCCAGCAATATCGACAATCTGGCCGCCCTCGGCCCGGCCGTTGAAAAAATCGCCCAGAAACATACCAGCTTTGCTATCCGCCCTGAGCAATACAATATTGTGGGTACGCATTTGCTGGCCAGCATTGATGAGATGCTGCATCCCGGCGCTGAGGTGCTGGAGGCCTGGGAAAAAGCCTATGGCGTGCTGGCGGGTATTTTCATTCAGCGTGAAGAACAGATTTACGAGCAGTCTGAGCATAAGACCGGGGGCTGGAGGGGAACGCGTGAATTCGTCATCAGCGAGATCGCCCCACAAAGCTCAGTGATCAAGAGCTTTGTGCTGACCCCCGCCGACGGCCAGCCGGTGGCCGGGTATCGCGCCGGGCAGTATCTTGCCCTGTGGGTTGACGATCCCTCTTTTGAAAACAAAGAGATCCGCCAGTATTCGCTGACCCGCTCTCCCAACGGTAAAAACTATCGCCTTGCCATACGCCATGAAGAGGGCGGAACGATGTCCAGCTGGCTGCATCAGCAGAAGGTGGGGACGCATCTGCGCGCTGCGCCACCGGCGGGCGATTTCTTCCTTGATGTGAAGCCGGAAACGCCGGTTACGCTGATTTCTGCCGGCGTGGGGCTGACACCGATGCTGGCGATGCTGCATCAGCTGGCGGAGAACCGACACCCGTCGACGGTACAGTGGTTCCACGCCGCCGATAATGGCAACACGCACGCATTTGCCGATGAAGTGACGAAAACCGGAAGCGGCCTGGCGCGGTTCTCGCAGCATATCTGGTACAGCCATCCTCGCGGGCAGGATAAAGGCAAATTCAACACCCATGGGCTGATTGACCTGCTGCCGCTGGAGTCTCAGCTCAGCGATCCGGCGATGCAGTATTATCTTTGCGGGCCGGTGGGCTTTATGGAGACGGTGGAGCAGCAGCTGCAGGAACTGGGCATCGCGCATGACCGCATTCATTATGAAGTTTTTGGCCCGCACAAAGCGCTGTAAGCAGCAACGCTGCCGACCGTAACGCAGAAATGAACAGGGCCTGAATATTCAGGCCCTGTTTGGCGCGTGAAGGGCAGCGATTAAATCGCCTCTTCGTCCTCTTCACCGGTGCGGATACGCACAACGCGCGCCACATCAAACACGAAGATTTTCCCGTCGCCGATTTTACCGGTCTGCGCGGTGTTCATGATGGTATCGACACAGGTATCAACAATGTCATCCGCCACAACAATCTCAATTTTTACCTTAGGTAAAAAGTCGACCATGTACTCGGCACCGCGGTACAGCTCGGTGTGCCCTTTCTGACGACCAAAACCTTTCACTTCCGTTACCGTCATACCGGTGATGCCGACTTCCGCCAGCGCTTCGCGCACGTCATCCAGTTTGAACGGCTTAATAATTGCATCGATCTTTTTCATAGCAGACCCTTATTTCTCCCTCCGGTATCGGACGGGTAATCAACGATTAACTTCACCGGACAGGTCACGCGGCGCGGTCTGTCTCTTTTTTCAGGCAGCTAAACTACCATAATTGATAGTGAAAACGGCACTGAAAATTACTCTTTAAAATCGGCAGCATCCAGTTCATGCCGCGACAGCAGCTTATAAAATTCGGTGCGATTGCGCCCCGCCATTCGGGCGGCATTGGTCACGTTGCCTTTGGTCATCTGCAGCAGCTTGCGCAGATAGTTAAGCTCAAACTGATTACGCGCCTCCGCAAACGTCGGCAGCGCGGTATTTTCTCCGGCCAGCGCCTGCTCAACCAGCGCTTCACCGATCACCGGCGCCGACGTCAGCGCCACGCACTGCTCAATCACATTCACCAGCTGGCGCACGTTCCCCGGCCAGCTGGCGGCCATCAGGCGGTGCATGGCATCGCTGGAGAAACTGCGGACAAACGGCTTGTGCCGCGCGGCCGACTGCTTGAGTAGATGATTGGCCAGCAGCGGTATATCTTCAGCCCGTTCATGCAGGGCCGGGATTTTCAGATTGACCACATTTAAACGATAGAACAGATCTTCGCGAAACTCTTTTTTCTCCATCGCTTTTGGCAGGTCGCGGTGGGTGGCGGAGATAATACGCACGTCAATGTCCAGATCGCGATTGCTGCCCAGCGGGCGGACTTTACGCTCCTGCAGCACGCGCAGCAGTTTTACCTGCAGCGCCGGGGGCATATCGCCGATTTCGTCCAGAAATAATGTCCCCCCTTCCGCGGCCTGGAACAGCCCTTCCCGGCTGCTTACCGCACCGGTAAAGGCCCCTTTCGCATGACCAAACAGTTCGGATTCCAGCAGCTGTTCCGGCAGCGCGCCGCAGTTGATGGCGATAAACGCTTTGCCCGCACGCGGGCTGGCGGCGTGGATCGCCTGTGCCAGGATCTCCTTCCCCGTCCCGCTCTGACCATTGATCAACACGCTGACGTCCGAATGCGCCACCATGCGTGCCTGTTCCAGCAGGCGCAGCATCAGCGGGCTGCGGGTTACGATATTTTCGCTCCACGCTTCGTCGGCGTTGGGTGCGCGGTGCGCCAGCGCTTCATCAATGGCCTTATACAGCGCATCGCGATCTACCGGTTTGGTCAGGAAACTGAAAACGCCCTGCTGCGTCGCGGCGACGGCATCGGGGATGGAACCGTGGGCGGTCAGAATGATCACCGGCATACCGGGGTGGCGTTTCTGGATTTCGGCAAACAGTGCCATCCCATCCATTTCGTCCATACGCAGGTCGCTGATCGCCAGATCGATAGTTTCACGATCCAGCACCCGCAGCGCTTCCGGCCCGCTTTCAGCGGTGGTGACGGCAAAACCCTCACTGCTGAGGCGCATGCCGAGAAGTTTAAGCAGGCTGGGATCGTCATCCACCAGCAGCAGGCGGGCTGATTTTTTCATCATGGCGTGGCATCGTCCTCTGATTTAGTGTCGGGTATTGTTGCCTCATCCGGCGCGGATTTATCCGCTGCGTGGCTGCTGTCAGACGCATCAGGCGAACGCCGTGATGAGAGCTGACGCTCAATATCGGTCAGGGAATCCAGCTTGCGGCGGGTTACCGCCAGTTCCTGATTCAGCGCGATCTCCTGCTGGCGGAGTGCATCAAGCTGCGCATCGCTGGTCTGCTGCAGGGTGGCGTAGCGCGTGCGCTCCGCTGACAGCTGCAGCAGCGATCCCTGCCCTTCCCGCCACATAGCCAGCAGCGGGCGAACGGCGGCAGGATAGTCGTAGCCGTAGTCATCAAGACGCTGCAGGTACTGACGGCGTTCCATCGGCGTGACGTTACCGTTACTCAGCAGAACGGCCTGTTTAAAACGGCTCTGCCAGTTATCCGCCGGCCAGCGGCGTGCTTCGGCGCGGGCATCGGCAGGCGACAGGCGCTGGGCACAGTCCATCGCCCGCAGCCAGTAAAGCGGATTATTGACTACCAGCCCGGTATTAAAGGCCCAGATCTGCCCGCAGGATACCGTCTGGAAATCCACAACGTGGTGTTCGGATTCGCTGAGGGAATCGTGCGTCAGACTGCTGCTTTTTTCCGGCACCTGGCTACAGCCCAGTACCAGTGAAACCAGCAGTGACACCGCAGCGAGTTTGCCGGTTCGATCCAGAGACAACAGAGCAGATAAAGGTGAAAAGCGCATGACTAGTCATTCCCGGCGGTGGTATTTAATTCGATACGAAAGCAGACATCCGCTTCCTTACTGTCAACCAGCTGTAAATCGCCCTGCAGACGCTGCAGGCAATCCCTGGCGATGCTCAACCCCAGCCCACTGCCTTTGACCGCCCCCTTTCGCTGCATGTTGCCCTGAAAGAAGGGTTCGAAGATCATTGCCCGCTCTGCGGCCGGGATGGGCGTGCCGGTATTGGCAACTTCAATGATTGCCCGGTCCCCCTGCTGGCGGCTGCGGACCCAGATCTGGCCTGATTCTGCGCCGTAGTGTACAGCATTGGAATAGAGATTATCGATCGCCCGCAGCAACAACGTGGGTTCAGCCCGACAGCTTGCAAGCTGAAGATCGATGTTGGTATGCATCATCTTGGCGCGAGCGGTCAGATTGTGGCTGGCAACCAGCGTTTCTACCAGCGGGGCCAGCGGCACATCTTCGAGCGGTAGCGGGCCATCGGCCAGCCGGCGGTTATATTCCAGCAGCTGTTCAATCAGCGTTTGCAGGCGGCGGCTGCTGTCATTAAGAATGCTGACCACCTCTTTCTGGTCCGCGGTTAACGGGCCAGCTATCTGATCGGCCAGCAGTTCCGTCCCTTCGCGCATGCTGGCCAGTGGCGTTTTCAGCTCGTGAGAGATGTGGCGCAGGAATTCATGGCGCTGAGACTCAAGCCAGGTCAGGCGCTCGCTCAGCCACAGAATACGCTGCCCGAGGGAGCGTATTTCTCGCGGCCCTTTAAACATCAGGTCCTGCTCAAGGTGCTGCCCTTCGCCCAGGCGGTTAATCATCCGCTCAACGGCTTTGACCGGCCCGATGATCATACGGGTAAACAGCACCACCAGCCCGAGGCTGAGCAGGAACAGCGTCAGAGCCTGCCAGCCAAAGTACTGGCCCCGATCGGCAATTTCACGCTGCAGCTGTAAACCACGCGAGAACACCACTTCACGGGTGGTCTGCACCAGCTGCGCATTGGCGGAGGAGAATGCCTCCAGCTGTTCGGCGGCCGCTTTTACCGGCGTGCTGTTGTCGCATTTTATCTGGCTTAACTGAGTCAGACTTTGACGCAGCGCCTGGTAGGTGCGGATGTCCGGTAGCACCGGCGCGTGGGCATCGAGCATTTGCGAATAGCGGCTGTGCTGGGTTTGATACAGCTTTTGCAGCATCGGGTTATCCAGTACGCAGTACTGACGGTAGCTGCGCTCCAGTTCCAGCGCGGTACGCGCCATCGCCTCACTGCGCCGCACATCGGTCAGGGTGGTGCGGTTGGTATCCGCCGCACGGTCGCTCAGCGCAGACAGGCTTTCCCAGGCCTGCCATGCCAGCACCAGCAGCGGCAACAGCACCAGTAAAAACGCCATCAGCACCAGCTGACGCAGGGATCGTGGAAACAGACGCCATTTCTTCACGGAAGGATCTCTTGTTCAGGTTATCTGTGATGCTAGCGGAGAGTGGGCGACGAGGAAAGCGAAGCGATGAAATGAAAATGGCCGGTTCACTGAACCGGCCATTGGGCGACGCTGCAGGTGAGCAGCGAGGCTGAATAGGTGGAGCCTAACTCAACGTTGCGTCCGATGTTTGATAACGTCACAGAGTGAACGATTATCGGTGGGGTGGACGACAGGCTCCGTTTTGTGCGTCATTCTGGGCGTTATGGGCACTTGACCGCTTGCGCAGGGCTGTCATAACCAGGTGAATGAGCCGCTGAATAGATTATAGCAATCATCGTGCCAGTTTTACAATTCATGTTTTAACTTATTATAAAACGGTGATTTTTAGGGTGGAGCTAAGTTTTATTGTGGACCATTTTGACCAGTCGGTCCGGCGAAGTGTCGCTGAAAAGTAACACTTTTGGCGATGTGCGAAACGTGCCATCTAAATCAATGAGTTAAATGTCGCCGTTTGGAGACAGTGATTTGGGGCGATTGTCGGGGAAATGCAACAGAGGGAGATGGGGATAGCGGCGGCGCTGGTTAATGGGGTGCAGAAGGCTTAGGTGCTGGTGATTATGATGCTGACGATCTCGGGGCAGGCGCGAACGGGGTGGGGCTGGGAAACGGGCGGGTCCTCGCGCCACGCGTTGCGTGGTGCCTTCTCTTCAGTCGGGAGCCTTTGCGGACCGCCGCAGACGGGGCGTCCTGCCCCGGCTGCGCCTTTTGCTATCGAAGTCGCTGCTTAACAGATCGTCTTTCGACATTCTGATGAAACCTGTGCGCATTTTACGATTGGCTTTATTAAACGACTTATCATCAAATTCCGTTCGCTGGACTTTCTGACAGAATGGCATTCAGGCTTCGTAGCAGACGATGAGCATCGGTTATCTTTTCAATACCAGTGAACAAATCCAACTCGGACAAAGAGACAGAAACCGGCAGAGACACCCACTAGCCATTCAGCTAATGAAAGCGAAATCAACTTGCCGACCAGGTTAATACTCATGACTAACCCCGTCTCAATTCAGATAAGAAGCGACGGCGATTTCTGGAAGAGGGCCAGCCTGGGCAGCTGCCGGGCAATCCGCAGCGCTGAGGTGCAGGCAGCGGGACCGGAGAGACCGGCAGGGATGCCGGGCTCAGGCGCGGCGCGGGCAGGACGCCCGCTCCACGCCGATCCGCAAGGCCCGATGCCGAAACCGAAGGCACCGCAAAGCGGCGCGAGGACCGCCCGGCAGCTGCCCAGGCTGGCCCTCGTTCACCGTAACGCCAGCAACGCCAGCAACGCCAGCAACGCCAGCAACGCCAGCAACGCCAGCAACGCCAGCAACGCCAGCAACGCCAGATATTCCAGCACAGCCCGTAATCATGCCACCAGCCCCAGTACCGGAAATTTCACTAAAAAAAAGCCACCATCCCAAAGGATAGTGGCTTTTTCAAACCTGCCATTAGCCCGCTGATTTACAGCAGGCTACTCACACAGATATCAGCCCAGCTGCTTACGCGCATTGCGGAAGATACGCATCCACGGGCTGTCCTCGCCCCACTCTTCCGGGTGCCAGGAGTTGCTGACGGTACGGAACACGCGCTCCGGATGCGGCATCATAATCGTTACGCGACCGCTTTCGTTCGTCACTGCCGTAATCCCGTTTGGAGAACCGTTCGGGTTCGCAGGATACTGCTGGGTCACGTTGCCGAAGTTATCGACAAAGCGCAGCGCCACCAGACCTTTCTGCTCAAGCTGTGCCAGGTGCGCATCGCTACGCACTTCAACAAAGCCTTCACCGTGCGAAACCGCAATCGGCATACGGGAACCAACCATGCCGTCCAGCAGCAGTGACGGGCTGGCCGCCACTTCGACCAGGCTGAAGCGCGCTTCAAAACGCTCGGACTGGTTGCGCACAAAGCGTGGCCACTCTTCGCTACCCGGGATCAGCTCGCGCAGATTAGACATCATCTGGCAGCCGTTACAAACGCCCAGCGCCAGCGTCTGCGGACGGTGGAAGAAGGTTTCGAACTCGTCACGCACGCGGCTGTTGAACAGAATCGATTTTGCCCAGCCTTCACCCGCACCCAGCACATCGCCGTAGGAGAAGCCGCCGCAGGCAACCAGAGCCTGGACGTCGGTCAGACCGCGACGGCCCGCCAGCAGATCGCTCATATGCACGTCAACCGCGTCAAAACCGGCACGATGGAAGGCAGCCGCCATCTCAACGTGGGAGTTAACGCCCTGCTCACGCAGTACGGCAACCTTTGGACGCGCGCCGGTGGCGATAAACGGTGCGGCGATATCCTCTTCCGGCTTGAAGGTCAGTTTGACGTTCAGGCCCGGATCGCTGTTGTCTTTCTTGGCTTCGTGTTCCTGGTCGGCACAGGCCGGGTTATCGCGCAGGCGCTGCATCTGCCAGGTGGTTTCTGCCCACCAGGTACGCAGCGTGGTACGGCTTTCGCTGTACACCGCAGAATCACCGGAGGTAATCACAAAACGGTCGCCCTCGACCGCACGGCCCAGCACGTGAACGCACTCGGCCAGTCCGTTGGCAGCAAACACCTGCTCAACCGCGGCGCAGTCTGCGGCAGCAACCTGAATAACCGCACCCAGCTCTTCGTTAAACAGCGCAGCCAGGCTGTCGCTGCCCAGCGCGGCAATGTCTGCCTCAACGCCGCAGTGGCCGGTAAAGGCCATCTCCGCCAGCGTGACCAGCAGGCCGCCGTCTGAACGGTCGTGGTAAGCCAGCAGTTTGTCATCGGCCACCAGCGTCTGGATGGCATTCCAGAATCCGGCCAGCTGTTTCGCATCGCGCACATCGGCAGGTTTGTCACCCAGCTGACGATAAACCTGGGACAGCGCCGTTGCGCCCAGCGCGTTAACGCCGTTACCAAGGTCAATCAGCAGCAGGCGGTTATCCACGGTTTGCAGCTGTGGCGTGGCGGTTTTGCGCACGTCTTCCACGCGGGCAAAGGCGGTGATCACCAGCGACAGCGGAGAGGTCATCTCGCGCTGCTCGCTGCCTTCCTGCCAGCGGGTTTTCATCGACATGGAGTCTTTGCCCACCGGGATAGTGATACCCAGCGCCGGGCACAGCTCTTCGCCGACCGCTTTCACCGCTTCATACAGGCCCGCATCTTCACCCGGGTGACCGGCTGCGGCCATCCAGTTAGCGGAGAGTTTAATACGCGTCAGCGGACCAATCTGGGTCGCGGCGATATTGGTCAGTGCTTCACCCACGGCCAGACGACCGGATGCCGCGAAGTCCAGCAGTGCCACCGGGGCACGTTCGCCCAGCGCCATTGCTTCACCGTAGTAGCTGTCGAGGCTGGCGGTGGTGATCGCGCTGTTGGCGACCGGGATCTGCCACGGTCCCACCATCTGATCGCGCGCCACCATGCCGGTGACGGAGCGGTCACCGATAGTCACGAGGAAGGTCTTCTCCGCAACGGTCGGCAGGTGCAGGACGCGGTTTACCGCATCGGCAATGGAAATGTTGTCGCGAACCAGCGCGTCGCCTTTCGCTTTAAGGGTAGCAACATCGCGGGTCATTTTTGGCGTTTTGCCCAGCAGCACGTCCAGCGGCAGATCGATTGGCGTGTTGTCGAAATGAGTATCGGCCAGCGACAGGTGCATCTCTTCGGTAGCTTCCCCGATTACCGCATACGGAGCGCGTTCGCGTTTGCACAGCTCGTCAAACAGCGCGACGCTTTCCGGCGCGACCGCCAGAACGTAACGTTCCTGGGATTCGTTACACCAGACTTCCAGCGGGCTCATGCCCGGTTCGTCATTCAGGATATCGCGCAGATTGAAACGACCACCGCGCTCACCGTCGCTGACCAGCTCCGGCATGGCGTTGGACAGGCCGCCCGCGCCGACGTCGTGGATAAACAGAATCGGGTTCGCTTCACCCATCTGCCAGCAGCGGTCGATCACTTCCTGGCAGCGGCGTTCCATTTCCGGGTTATCGCGCTGTACCGAAGCGAAGTCCAGATCGGCATCCGACTGTCCGGAAGCCATCGAGGAGGCTGCTCCGCCGCCAAGGCCGATATTCATCGCCGGGCCACCCAGTACGATCAGTTTGGCACCGACGGTGATTTCGCCTTTCTGCACGTGATCGGCGCGGATGTTACCAATACCACCGGCCAGCATGATCGGCTTGTGGTAGCCGCGCAGCTCTTCGCCATTGTGGCTATTGACGCGCTCTTCATAGGTACGGAAGTAGCCGTTCAGCGCCGGGCGACCAAATTCGTTGTTAAACGCCGCGCCACCCAGTGGGCCTTCGGTCATGATATCCAGCGCGGTCACGATGCGATCCGGCTTGCCGAAATCTTCTTCCCACGGCTGTTCAAAGCCCGGGATGCGCAGGTTTGACACGGAGAAACCGACCAGGCCGGCTTTCGGCTTCGCGCCGCGCCCGGTGGCGCCTTCATCACGGATTTCACCACCGGAACCGGTCGCCGCACCCGGCCACGGCGAAATCGCCGTCGGGTGGTT
This sequence comes from Erwinia sp. SLM-02, assembly GCF_037450285.1. Classification (NCBI taxonomy): domain Bacteria; kingdom Pseudomonadati; phylum Pseudomonadota; class Gammaproteobacteria; order Enterobacterales; family Erwiniaceae; genus Erwinia; species Erwinia sp. SLM-02. Next base: position 2,782,897 of record NZ_JAQISN010000001.1, read on the forward strand.
GTGCGTTTCAACCTTCATCAGGATGTGCGTGTCTTCCTGGTGGAAGTCATACGCGCCCTGGCGGTCAGCGTAGAAGCGGCCAACCTGAGAACCTTCCATCACCGCGGCATTGTCTTTATAGGCAGACAGCACGTGGTCCGGGGTTTTCTCGAAGGTGTTTTTGATCATCTTGAACAGCGACTTTGGCTGCTGCTCACCGTCAATCACCCAGTCGGCGTTGAAAATTTTGTGACGGCAGTGCTCTGAGTTTGCCTGGGCAAACATGTAGAGCTCGATGTCGTTCGGGTTGCGCCCCAGTTTTTCAAACGCGGCCAGCAGGTAGTCGATCTCATCCTCGGCGAGTGCCAGACCCAGCTTGATATTAGCCTGAACCAGCGCATCACGACCTTCACCCAGCACGTCCACGCTCTGAACCGGCGCGGGCTGATGGTGTGCGAACAGCTGCTCGGCCTGATTCAGGTCCGTAAACACGGTTTCCATCATGCGATCGTGCAGCAGAGCGGCCAGCGCGCCCCACTGTGCATCGGTCAGCTGTGGCGCCTGAATATAGAAGGCCAGGCCGCGCTCAAGGCGCAGAACCTGAGGCAGGTCGCAGTTGTGGGCGATATCGGTCGCTTTGGATGACCACGGGGAGATCGTGCCGGGACGCGGGGTCACCAGCAGCAGGCGGCCTTCCGGGGTATGCTCAGCGAGAGAAGGACCGTATTTCAGCAGGCGCTGCAGACGCGCTTTCGCATCCGCATCAAGCGGTGCGCTGACATCGGCGAAATGGACGTACTCGGCGTAAATATCACTCACCGGCAGGTGAGCGTCCTGAAAGCGGGTCAGCAGTTTGTTAATACGAAATGCCGACAGGGCGGGCGAACCACGCAGAATTTCCATCATTAAAGATCTCTCGTCTCGAAGCGCCGGGCGACGCTTCATTGGGCGCAACAGGGAAAACGGGCGCTATTATAGAGAATCCCCACCGGTTACGAAACCGTTTGCGCAGAATTAATCGACATCCAGAATTGGCTGAAAATCACACGATTCAGGTTGATTTAGGTTGCGATGCCACGCGGAGTTGCGCAAAATGCTCCACGCTCAGGAGCAATTATAGCCAATAAATACTGCCATTAAAGACAGATACCTGAGAGCCACCGAGAGATAACTATTTGAAACGCCTAAAATTAAACTACCTGCTCATCGGGCTGGTTATGGTGCTGCTCGCGCTTGCACTGTGGCCGTCGATACCCTGGTACGGCGGGGCAACCGACCGCGTCGCGCAGATAAAATCGCGAGGAGTTTTACGTGTCAGCACGATAAATTCTCCTCTGACCTATTACACCGTCAATAAATCACCGGCCGGTATGGACTACGAGCTGGCAAAACGCTTCGCCGATTATCTGGGTGTGAAGCTTGAAGTAACCGTGCGCCCGAACCTGAGCGATCTGTTTGACGATCTGGAAGATGACAAAGCTGATGTGCTGGCGGCCGGTTTAATTTACAACGATGAACGCCTGGCGCATTTCCGCGCCGGGCCGACCTACTATTCCGTTTCGCAGCAGCTGGTGTACCGCATCGGCGCAGCGAGGCCGAAAAACCTCGGCGATCTGAAAGGACGGCTGATTGTGGCTTCCGGCTCGGCCTATCTTTCCACCCTGCGCGGATCGAAAGAGAACCAGTACCCGGACCTCGACTGGGCGATTTCGACCGACCAGACGCCGCAGACGCTGCTGCAGGCGGTAGCCGACGGTAAGATCGATTATACGGTGGGGGATTCGGTGACCATCGGCCTGATGCAGCGCATTCACCCGCAGCTGGCGGTGGCGTTTGATATCACCGATGAAGAGCCGGTGACCTGGTATATCCCGCGTGAGCAGGACGACAGCCTGAATGCGGCGATGCTCGACTTCTATAACCAGATGGGCGAAGAAGGTGCGATGGCGCGGCTGGATGAGAAATACCTCGGCCACGTCGGCACCTTCGACTACGTTGACACCCGGACCTTCCTGCGCGCCATCGACGGCACGCTGCCGGGGATCCAGCCGCTGTTTGAAAAGTATGCGCAAAGCATCGACTGGCGGCTGCTGGCGGCCATTTCTTACCAGGAATCACACTGGAACCCGCAGGCCACTTCGCCTACCGGAGTACGTGGGATGATGATGCTGACGCGAAATACCGCCGACAGCCTTAACGTTACGGACCGTACCGATCCGGAGCAGAGCGTGCGCGGCGGCAGCGAGTATCTGGTGAGGATGATGGAAAAAGTGCCGGCGGGGATCCCCGATGACGAACGCATCTGGTTCGCCCTCGCCGCCTACAACATGGGCTACGCCCATATGCTGGACGCGCGTAAGCTGACGGAAAAGCAGCAGGGTAACCCTGACAGCTGGGCAGATGTTAAACTGCGCCTGCCGATGCTGAGCCAGAAGCGCTATTACAGCCAGACCACCTATGGTTACGCGCGCGGGCACGAAGCCTACGCCTACGTAGAAAATATCCGTAAGTATCAGATAAGCCTGGTGGGGTATCTGGACGATCAGGAAAGGAAGCTGGCGCAGAAGGCGGCGACGGAAGCCGAACTGGGCAACGCCTATCCCGCCGTACCGCCGCAGCTGGCAATGAACTGAGGCTAAAGCGGCTTTCCCGCCTGGCGCTGCGCTTTTTTTTCCGCGCGGCGATGGCGGAAAAAGTCGCTGAGCATCGCGGCACACTCCACCGCCAGAATGCCTTCATCTATCTGCACCTGATGATTCATGCCCGGATGCCCCAGCACGTCAAGCAGTGAGCCTGCCGCCCCGGTTTTTTCGTCACGCGCGCCGAACACCAGTCGACCGATACGGCTGTGGACCATCGCCCCCGCACACATCACGCACGGCTCCAGCGTCACGTACAGCGTGGTGTTGAGCAGCCGGTAGTTCTCAATGACTTTCCCCCCCTGGCGCAGCGCCATGATTTCGGCATGTGCGGTAGGATCGTGGTGACCGATAGGCCGGTTCCAGCCCTCGCCGATCACCCGCCCTTCATGAACCAGCACCGCGCCTACCGGAACCTCCCCTTCGTCCCAGGCTCGGCGTGCCAGCATCAGCGCGTGGCGCATCCAGTATTCATCGTTATTGTCGCTCACCTGAGTCTCCAGCGGAAAAAAAGCGCGACATTATACACTGATTACGCCCGGGGGCCGCGCTTATTCAAGCTGTTGCAGCTCGCCCACCGGAGTCACGCGGAAACGATGCTGGCAGAAGAACAGCAGCGGGTTGTCCTGATTACTGTCGCTGTAGCCGCTGTAAAGCTGCAGGGGCGTGCCAATCTGCTCCTCCAGCTGCGCGACCTTTTCATGACCCAGGCAGCGCAGCGCCAGCACCCGTCCGCCCCGGGCGCGGGACATCTGGCTGGCGATCAGTTTCACCTTTGGCAGAAAGGCGGAATCGAAATAGACCTGTTCCACCAGCGGCTGCGGTGAACCGGTGATCAGCCAGACATCGGCATTATCGCTGTTCAGGTAGTCCGTCAGGCGCTGCTGCACCACAGGAAAAGCTTTTACCCGCTGACGAAACCAGCGGGCGAACTCTTTTTCCCGCTGCAGCAGACGCTGTTCACTGTGACCAAAGGTGATTGACCACAGCAGCAGGCTCATAGGCCAGCGCGCAGCGCGGCCCCGCAGCAGCAGGCCCGCAGCCACCACCGGCAGCAGCGGTAAAACCAGCAGCAGGTTTAACGGCTGGCGCCGCAGCAACCAGCGCATGTAGGTACCAAACATATCCTGCTGGTGCAGCGTCCCGTCGAGGTCAAAAAAAATTACGCGTCGTTCCTGACTGGTTGTCAAACCTTACTCCTCGCAGTCAATGAATCTTAAAATTGGGTGAAGAGGAAGCTGTTTTTCAGCCTCATCGATCGGCCCACTACTCACATTCTTCGCCGTCGGGCTTAGTTCACCAACAGCAGAGCGACGCCACATCCGCAGCGCACAACGGTTAAGTGTAGTCAGAAGTCGGTGGAGAACCTGCTTTTACCGTTCTTCGTTAAGCGCAGCGCGTAAAAAACCACCGTGCCGGGCGAGACGCTCACGTGCCTCTGAACCTGACAGATCGGCCAGGATCATCAGTATGGCCGTTTTGACCTCGTATTCGACCTGCCCTAGCGCCTCCTCGGCCTGCTGCGGGGTGCAGCCCGTCGCTTCACAAACCATACGACGGGCACGATCCACCAGTTTGATATTGGTGGCTTTCATGTCGACCATCAGGTTTTGCCAGACTTTACCAATTTTCACCATCGCCCCGGTGGAAATCATATTCAGCACCAGTTTTTGTGCGGTACCTGATTTGAGGCGGGTCGAGCCGGTCAGCGCCTCCGGCCCCACCACCGGTGAAATAGCGATTTCGGCTTCACGGGCAATCGGCGATCCGGGATTGCAGGAAACGGCTGCCGTCCGGCATCCCAGCTGACGGGCATAGCGCAGCGCACCAATCACGTAAGGCGTGCGGCCGGAAGCGGCCAGACCGATCACCATATCATTCGGGCTGAGATCCAGCGCCTGCAAATCCCTGGCGCCCAGTGCTTCATCGTCTTCAGCGCCCTCAACGGCCTTAAACATGGCACCCTGCCCGCCGGCAATCAGGCCGATCACCCGGTCATGCGGCACGCCAAAGGTTGGCGGGCATTCGGAAGCATCCAGCACGCCGAGGCGTCCACTGGTACCGGCGCCCGTATAGATGATGCGCCCGCCGGCCGACAGGGCGGCGGCGGCGGCATCCACGGCCTGTGCAACCTGCGGCAGCGTAAGACTGACGGCAGAGGCGACGGTGGCGTCCTGCTGATTAAACCGGGTGACCATCTCCAGCGTTGACAGGCTGTCGAGATCGAGCGTGTCTGCATTGCGGCTTTCTGACACCAGTGACCCCAGATCCATATTTCCCCCTGACTGAATTTTTAATTCGAACAGATATTTCATTTACTGAATATTTTATTCAAAATAAACCGTTTTTACACTAAGATCATTGTAAACGTTACTCTGACGGCGAGAAGCAGAAAAATCCGGCACGTACCGCGGTTAAAGCGCCGGTCGCGCGCATTTTGCCCACCAGCCGCGTAGAAACTGTTAATCAGGGGGTTAGACTTTGCGTCACGCCTGTTATCATTGCCGTTAATTCAACGTGATGAATTCGAATTGGCAAGAGGAAAAGAGATGAGTTCACTGCTGCGCATTCGTCAGCTGTATCCCAGCCTGGCACTGAATGAGCGCCGCCTGGCTGACTACCTGCTGTCGCAGCCGGACCGCGCGCGCCACCTGAGTTCACAAAAGCTGGCGGATGAATCCGGGGTCAGCCAGTCCAGCGTCGTAAAGTTTGCCCAAAAGCTGGGCTATAAAGGGTTCCCTGCGCTGAAGCTGGCGCTGAGTGAATCGCTGGCGGATAAAGACGCGATAACCGTTCACAATCTGATCCTCAGTGACGATCCGCTTAAAACCGTGGGCGAGAAGCTGTTTACGGAAAAGATGTCGGCTATCCGCGCCACGCTGGATATCAACAGCGAAGAGATGCTGCTGGAGACGCTGCGCCTGCTGCGAAACGCCAAGCGGATTGTTCTGGTGGGTATCGGGGCTTCCGGGCTGGTGGCGAAAGACTTCTCGTGGAAGCTGATGAAGATCGGCATCAGCGCCGTGGCAGAGCAGGATATGCATGCATTACTGGCCAGCGTACAGGCAATGAGCCCCGGCGACGTGCTGCTGGCCGTTTCCTACACCGGCGAACGGCGTGAAATAAACCTCGCGGCGCAGGAAGCACAGCGAATCGGCGCAACGGTGCTGGCCTTTACCGGCTTCACGCCGAATACGCTGCAGCAGGCGGCTTCGCACTGTTTATATACGGTGGCGGAAGAGCAAACCACCCGCAGTGCGGCCATTTCTTCGACGATGGCGCAGCTGGCGCTGACCGATCTGCTGTTTATGGCACTGATCCAGCGCGATCCTGAACGCGCAACCAGCCATATCCGGCACAGTGAGGCACTGGTTAAGAAGTTGACCTGATGATGGCCGTCTGAAGGTTCGCGAACGAAGAGTGTTTTTATACGATTAAAAAATCGTCGTTATTGGGGCTGTTGGCCAGTTGTGGTACAGTGCACGGCATTGAATCTGCAGCAGTAAGTTGATGCGTTTTCGACTTAACGAGTTGTTAACTTACTGATTGAATTAATTTAACGGCACCTCATCCAAGATGGCACTACTGATCACCAAACGCTGTATCAACTGCGATATGTGCGAACCCGAATGCCCCAACGAAGCGATTTCGATGGGGATGGAATATTACGAGATCGACACCGATCGCTGCACCGAGTGCGTAGGCCATTACGATGCGCCCACCTGCCAGCAGGTCTGTCCGATTGATAACACAATTATTACAAACCCGCAGCATATTGAAACTAATGACCAACTGTGGGACAAGTTTGTTATTTTACATCCCTGACAGATCTGACACTCATTTTATGCCCTGTTCCCGGCACAAATTAAAATTCCTTAGCGGGTATTATTCATAAACCTGCCCACAAACGGGCAGGTTTATTAACTTTCTATAATCACCGTTGCGCAGGCGTAATGGCGCTCATCGGCCAGGGTGACGTGAACGTGCATCACGCCCAGCTTCTTCGCGACTTCCTCAGCATGCTGGAAAAATCTCAACCCCGGCTTGCCTAACGCGTCGTTGTACACTTCAAACTGATTAAACGCCAGACCGCCGCGAATGCCGGTTCCGAAGGCTTTTGCCGCCGCCTCCTTCACCGCAAAGCGCTTGGCCAGAAACCGCACCGGCTGCTGGTGCGCCTGATACTGCGCCCACTCGTTGGGGCTGAGCACCCGCTTCGCCAGCCGGTCACCCGAACGGGAGATCACCCCTTCGATGCGGGCAATCTCCACTATGTCGGTACCGAGGCCGAGGATAGCCATTAGCGACGCGCTTCCCGCATCAGCTGCTTCATCTCTTTAACCGCGTCCGCCAGCCCGCTGAACACCGCACGGCCAATAATCGCATGACCGATGTTCAGCTCGTACATTTCCGGCAGCACGGCAATCGGCTGGACGTTATGATAGGTTAGACCATGACCGGCATTGACCTTCAGCCCCTTGCCTGCCGCATAGGTTGCCGCTTCGGCAATACGCGCCAGCTCGGCATCGCGCGCCGGACCTTCTGCTGCTTCGGCATAGGCACCGGTATGGATTTCAATATAAGGCGCACCGGAAGCCACGGCGGCATCAATCTGCTCGCGATCGGCGTCAATAAACAGAGAAACCAGAATCCCGGCATCGTTCAGGCGCTTAACCGCTGCGGTCACTTTATCCAGCTGACCGGCCACATCCAGTCCGCCCTCGGTGGTCACCTCTTCGCGCTTTTCCGGCACCAGGCAGCAAAAATGCGGTACGACTTCGCAGGCGATATCGATCATTTCATCCGTGACGGCCATTTCGAGGTTCATGCGGGTCTGAATGGTCTGGCGCAGGATGCGTACGTCACGATCGGTGATGTGGCGGCGGTCTTCACGCAGATGGACGGTAATGCCGTCAGCGCCCGCCTGTTCAGAGACAAAGGCGGCCTGAACCGGATCGGGATAGTGGGTGCCGCGAGCGTTGCGTACGGTAGCAACGTGATCGATATTGACGCCTAACAGTAACTCAGCCATGGATTCCTCGGAAAATCACGAATGTTTTATCGAGTGTACAACGTTCGGCGGGCGCAGGGGTATGACCTGTCGCTATTCGTCTGCCGCAGGCGCGGCGTCCGCTCGTTTTCTCGGCAAAAATTGGCGAAACAGCTCGGTGCTTTTCAGCGGTCTGCCGCCAAGATAGGGTTTCAGCGCCATGCGGGTAAAACGCTTGGCCGCCCGCAGGGTATCCGCATCGGGGAACTCCCGCTGCCAGAGCGCGCGGAGCTGTCGTCCGGTAAAGCTGCGGTTGTTCACCACCAGGCTGGCGATAAACCCCTTCTCTTCCCGGTAGCTGTAGGTCATCTCATCGGCGACCTCTTCCCCGCTGCCGGCGCAGTGCATGAAATCCACGCCGTAGCCAAGATGGCCCAGCATCGCCAGTTCGAAGCGGCGCAGGGCAGGTTCCGGCGAGCCGGATGCAGCCGCCAGGGCCTGAATACAGTGCAGGTAGTCAAAGAAGAGTTCGTTAAAGGCGGTTTCGTGTTCCAGTACGCGCGAAAGCAGTTCGTTGACGTACAGGCCACAGTAGAGGGTGGTGCCGCTGAGCGGAAGCGCCAGCGAAACGGGTTCAGCGCCGCGCAGGGTTTTCACCTCGCCACGCCCTCCCCAGCGTACCAGCAGAGGCGTGAAGGGTTGCAGAGCACCCTTGAGGCTGGAACGTTTGGAGCGGGCACCTTTCGCCAGAACCCGCACCCTGCCGTACTGTTCAGAGAACAGATCGAGCAGCAGGCTGGTTTCGCTCCACGGTCGCGCGTGCAGAACAAAAGCGCGTTGCCAGCCTTCCATCAAAATCAGAGGTCGTCAGTATAGCCCAGGCTGCGTAGGGCGCGTTCATCATCCGCCCAGCCGGACTTCACTTTAACCCACAGCTCAAGGTGCACTTTCGCCTCGAACATCTCTTCCATATCTTTACGCGCTTCCGTACCGATCACTTTGATCTTGGCGCCTTTATTGCCGATGACCATCTTCTTCTGACCTTCACGCTCAACGAGGATCAGGCCGTTGATATCATAACCACCGCGCGCATTGGAGACGAACTGCTCGATCTCAACGGTCACCGAGTACGGCAGTTCCGCACCGAGGAAACGCATCAGCTTTTCGCGGATGATTTCGGAGGCCATAAAGCGCTGGGAACGATCGGTAACGTACTCTTCCGGGAAGTGGTGTTCCGCTTCCGGCAGCAGCTTGTGCACGATGTTGGCAATGGTATCAACATTATTGCCTTTTTCGGCCGAGATCGGCACCACGTCCATAAAGTTCATCTGCTCGCTGAGGAACTGCAGATGCGGCAGCAGGATGCTTTTATCGGTGATGTTGTCGACCTTGTTGATCGCCAGCAGCACCGGCACCTTGTTGTCTTTCAGCTTGTTCAGCACCATTTCGTCGTCGGCGGTCCATTTGGTGCCTTCAACAACAAAGATCACCAGCTCAACGTCACCGATTGAACTGCTGGCCGCACGGTTCATCAGGCGGTTGATCGCCCGCTTTTCTTCCATATGCAGGCCAGGGGTATCCACGTAGATCGCCTGATAGGCGCCTTCGGTATGGATGCCCATAATACGGTGACGGGTGGTTTGCGGTTTACGCGAGGTAATGGAAACCTTCTGCCCCAGGAGCTGGTTCAGTAGGGTCGATTTACCGACGTTCGGGCGGCCTACAATAGCAATAAAGCCGCAATGGGTGGTTTGTTCGTTCATTCAATTCCCAGCTTAATCAGCGCCTGTTCGGCCGCTGCCTGCTCAGCTTTGCGACGGCTTGAACCGGTTCCCACAACCGGATCTGCCATGCCGCTTACCTGGCAGTGAATAGTAAATTCCTGATCGTGCGCTTCGCCACGAACCTGCACTACCAGATAAGATGGCAGCGGCAGATGGCGACCCTGCAGAAACTCCTGCAGGCGCGTCTTTGGATCCTTTTGTTTATCGCCCGGGCTGATCTGTTCAAGACGGCTGGCGTACCAGCTGAGGATCAGCTGTTCAACCGTCCCGATATCGCTGTCGAGGAACACGCCACCGATCAGCGCTTCAACCGTATCAGCCAGGATCGATTCACGGCGATAACCGCCGCTTTTCAGTTCACCCGGCCCAAGGCGCAGGCATTCACCGAGGTCAAACTCTCGTGCCATTTCCGCCAGCGTATTACCGCGAACCAGCGTGGCTCGCATGCGGCTCATATCCCCTTCGTCCACGCGCGGGAAGCGATGATAAAGGGCATTGGCGATGACATAGCTCAGAATAGAGTCGCCCAGAAATTCCAGTCGCTCGTTATGTTTGCTGCTGGCGCTGCGGTGAGTCAGTGCCTGCTGTAACAATTCCTGATGAGTAAAAGTGTAGCCCAACTTACGCTGGAGCTTGTTAATTACGATGGGGTTCATGCTTTACCAATTTCTGAATGCGTCAATTATGCTGCACACGGAACAGGGCTGAGCCTGAACACCAGCACGATCTGTTTCGTGTGCAGTGGCTCCCCAGGCGGGAAGCCAACCGTTAAATATACTCACCCAATGATGAGTATTAGTGAATGCCACCAATCCGGCTCAGACGAACGCCGGTCGGCCATTCGCCTTCCTGTTTTTCAAAGCTCATCCAGATAGCCGTCGCTTTACCTACCAGATTACGCTCCGGGACAAAGCCCCAGTAACGACTGTCAGCGCTGTTATCGCGGTTATCGCCCATCATAAAGTACATGCCCTGCGGCACGACCCAGGTGGACTGCTCCTGGCCTGGTTGCTGATAATAGGAGGCGGCCTGGCTTGGCATCTGCGTCACCAGCAAAATTCGGTGAGTCACCTCACCCAGGGTTTCATTCCGCGTGGCTAAGCGCAGGCCACCCGGCATCGATTCACCCTGCGGCACCTGGAAGAAACCGTTTCCGGCTTCATTGCCGTTAAAGCCGCTGAAGGTCTGGATAAAATCACTCGGCTCAACGTCGGAGTAGGTAACCGGCACCGCGGTTTCACACTTGCCACCGCCGCAGCCTGGGGTGATGGAAACCGTTTTGCTCAGCGCATCGTAGGTGACCCGATCGCCCGGGACGCCAACGGCACGCTTAATATAGTCCAGACTCGGATCTTTCGGGTATTTAAATACCACCACGTCACCGCGCTTAGGATGCCCGGTGGGGATCAGCGTGGTCTGGGTGATCGGGTCTTTAATCCCGTAGGCATACTTTTCCACAAGGATAAAATCCCCGATCAGCAGCGTCGGCATCATCGATCCGGAAGGGATCTGGAACGGCTCAAAAATAAATGAACGCACCACAAACACCACCAGCAGTACCGGGAATACCGACGCCGTGGTTTCCACCCAGCCCGGCTGTTTATCCGCTTTGGTTTCTGGCTGGCCTTCGGCTTTTGCCGCTGCGCGTTTTGCCCGGCGGGCCGGTGCCCATTTATACTTGTCGATACACCAGATAATCCCGGTGACCAGCGTTGCTATCGCCAGAATCAGGGCGAACATATTAGCCATTCCAGTTCCCTCAAAGCCCTAAGTCGGCCTTATTTACTGTCTTTACCTACGTGGAGAATGGCGAGGAACGCTTCCTGCGGCAGCTCAACGTTACCCACCTGCTTCATGCGTTTCTTACCGTCTTTCTGTTTCTGCAGCAGCTTTTTCTTACGGCTGACGTCACCGCCGTAACACTTGGCGAGAACGTTTTTACGCAGCTGTTTCACGGTTGAGCGGGCGATAATATGGGTACCAATCGCCGCCTGAATCGCAATATCAAACTGCTGACGTGGGATCAGATCTTTCATCTTCTCGACCAGGTCACGGCCACGGTACTGCGAGTTATCACGGTGGGTGATCAGCGCCAGCGCATCTACACGCTCGCCGTTGATCAGCACGTCCACGCGCACCATGTCAGAAGTCTGGAAACGCTTGAAGTTATAATCCAGTGACGCATAGCCACGAGACGTCGACTTCAGGCGGTCGAAGAAATCGAGCACCACTTCCGCCATCGGAATTTCATAGGTCAGCGCAACCTGGTTACCGTGGTAAACCATGTTGGTCTGCACGCCGCGTTTTTCGATGCACAGCGTAATGACGTTGCCGAGATACTCCTGCGGCAGCAGCATGTGACATTCCGCAATCGGCTCACGCAGCTCTTCAATGTTGTTCAGCGGCGGCAGTTTACCCGGGCTGTCAACGTAGACGGTCTCATTATCCGTGGTTTGTACTTCATAGACTACGGTTGGCGCCGTGGTAATCAGTTCGAGATCGTACTCACGCTCCAGACGCTCCTGGATAATTTCCATGTGCAGCAGGCCAAGGAAGCCGCAGCGGAAACCGAAGCCCAGCGCCGTTGAGCTTTCTGGCTCATAGAACAGGGAGGCGTCGTTAAGGCTCAGCTTGCCCAGCGCGTCGCGGAAGGCTTCATAGTCGTCGGAGCTGATCGGGAACAGACCGGCGTAAACCTGCGGCTTAACTTTTTTGAAGCCGGGCAGCGCTTTATCCGCCGGGTTACGTGCCAGCGTCAGGGTATCACCCACCGGCGCACCGAGGATGTCTTTGATCGCGCAGACCAGCCAGCCCACTTCACCGCAGTTCAGCACGTCGGTATCTTCACGTTTTGGCGTGAAAATCCCCAGACGGTCGGCGTTATAAACCTGACCGGTGCTCATTACCTTAATCTTGTCGCCCTTGCGCATGGTGCCGTTCTTGATACGCACCAGCGAGACAACGCCCAGATAGTTATCGAACCAGGAGTCGATGATCAGCGCCTGCAGCGGGCCTTCCGGGTCGCCTTCCGGCGGCGGAATGTCGCGCACCAGACGTTCCAGCACGTCCGGCACGCCCACGCCGGTTTTCGCCGAGCAGCGCACCGCGTCGGTGGCGTCGATGCCAACGATATCTTCAATTTCCTGGGCTACACGCTCAGGATCGGCCGCAGGCAGGTCGATCTTATTCAGAACCGGCACCACTTCCAGATCCATTTCCATCGCGGTATAGCAGTTTGCCAGCGTCTGGGCTTCCACACCCTGACCGGCGTCGACCACCAGCAGCGCACCCTCACACGCCGCCAGAGAACGAGAAACTTCGTAGGAGAAGTCAACGTGTCCTGGGGTGTCGATGAAGTTCAGCTGATAGGTCTGACCATCAGGAGCATGATAATCGAGGGTTACGCTCTGCGCTTTAATGGTAATGCCGCGCTCACGTTCTAAATCCATGGAATCCAGAACCTGTGCAGCCATTTCACGTTCGGTCAGGCCACCGCAAATCTGAATCAGACGGTCAGAGAGCGTCGATTTACCGTGGTCAATGTGGGCGATGATCGAAAAGTTTCTTATGTGCTTCATTATTGAGGTTTTTCTGCCTTACAAATTCTGGAACTCTCGCGATATAAAATCAGGAGAGCGTGATATCACAGGCGAACAGAGGCCCGAAAGGCTGCATTCTACACTACATATCAAAGGGGTGGAATCATCGCGGGGTGCCAATAGTACCAGCAACGGCGTGGAAACAAAGAATTGGATAAATATTATGCAGAAGTTCGCTCTGCCCGCCGTGTGATGGCTGGGGCAGAGGCGATGAGGATCAGGCATCGGTGGTAACGTGCAGTGCGTCCGGCGGGAGCGCAACGCTAAGGATCACCGGCTGGTAAGACGCCGAACGGCCCAGCACGCTGGAAATTCCGCGGGCCATGATAAAACCGCCAATGCCGCCCAGCAGTGCGCCGCAGGCGGCGGCCAGATCGCTGTGGAAAAGCATCTGGAACAGCCCGGCGAGAATAAACAGGCCCACCAGCGGCGACATGTAAACCAGCAGCGCTGAGCTGAGCAGGCTGGATTCAGCAATACCCAGCTCAATGCGCTGCCCCGGGATCAGCCGGTCGGGGCTGGCAATTTTCATTACGTGGGCATTTTTAGGACCCAGTTTGTTCAGCATGTGGCTGCCGCAGCCCTTACGGGCAGAGCAGCTGCTGCAGGAGGTTTTAATTTCCGAATGCAGCGTTGCCACGCCGTTTTGCCACGAGACAACCGTAGCCCATTCTCTCATCATGGTGTGGTACCTAAAGTTATGCCGTCAGCAATGCGTTTGGCCGTGGCAGGAGGCAGTTCACCCACTACGGTAATTTCCGCATTATTACGCACTTCAGTCTGCACCGTACGACGCCCAGTGCGCAACAGCTGGGATGTGCTGTTTTTATCCGCAAGGGTAATGTTGACAGAGAAGCTGAACAGGCCATCGGAATAAAGGCGCGACTCGACCGGGCGATTAAGCGACGGGATCTGGCGGCGGCTCTGGGCCACTTCCTTCATTCCCGCAGGCAGCCAGCCGGCTTTCCAGTTAAACGTGGCCTTATTACCCGCCGGCACTGACAATGTTGGCGGCAGCTTGGCGGTTTCCAGCCCCTGCATCAGCTTACTGACGCCCTGATCGACGGCAAAGCTGACCACGCGATATTGCTCCAGCGTTTCGCCGTCGCGGTCCAGTAAATCGACGCGCAGCGGCAGTTTCGTTTCACTGTCCAGCCAGACTACGTAGCCATAGCGGGTGCCATCGCGTGAGACGATACGAATGACCTCGCAGAGCTGATCGGCAATGCGCGTGCGGCCAACCGAGACAAAATCGTAGCTGCTGGCAAGGTGCTCAAAATCGGCGTAAACCAGCGCAGGCAGCGAATCAACGATATGATCGCCAGCCATAGTAAACGGCTCAAGCCCCGGTTCGAAATAGCTGATCTCATTGCCGCGCTGAATGATCTCTCGACGAGGTCCATCCATTTGCAGCAGCTGCGCATAGGTTTTGTTATCAATGACCGCATGACGATAGCGTAGGGATTCGATCCCCAGTCTGGAGACATTGATATAGGCGAGTTCATAACTGAGAGACTGGCTTGCCTGCTCCATCTGTTGTAACAGCGCCCCGGACGGTGATTGTGCCGGGGCGACAGAGGAGTACATCAGGCTGCCAGCCAGAAGGCTGACGGCACACCAAAGCTGCTTCATTACTGCTGTTGCATTCCTAAGGACTGATTACCGGGAACCTGAGCAGCAGCCTGCTGGTCAGGATTTTGATCGAACTGCAGCTGTTCAGCATGCAGACGACGCTGGAGCTCATAATCCTGCAGCAGCGCATTAACGCGACGACGCTGATCCTGCACCTGCTGATTGACTTTGCTGGTGCTGGTGGCGTTTTCAGACGGCACACCAAGGCTGACCTGCGAAGCCTGCCCCATCATCGGCAGCGTGTTAAACGCCGGGGAGTCAGAAGACTGGCCTGCAACGGGCTTGTTGTACTGCTGAACGCCAACAATCACGGCCAGCGACACACACGCTGCCAGACCAACCTGAGTAATCTGAGCGGCCCAGGGGCGTACTTTGCCCCAGAACGGCATCGCTACAGCTTCTTCGGGCTTCGGCTGAGCTTCCGGAATCAATCGGGTGACAGATTTAGCTGGCTCATCTTCGATAGCCGCAGCCACGCGGGCAGCGATATCAAAATCCAGCAGCTGTGGGACATCGCCACGCAGCGTATCGCGGATCAGATGATAGCTTTCCCAGTTTTTCTGTAGTGCTGCATCGGAATTGAGCGCCGACATCAGCTCGGTATCCAGTGCTTCACCATCCATTAAAGCGGAAAGTTGTTCTTTCTGCATGCCTCAATACCCTTCCTGTGTACGTTATTGCTAACGTTGGATAAGCGGTTGAATTTTATTATCAATAGCTTCTCGTGCACGAAAAATTCGTGAACGAACCGTACCCACCGGACAGTCCATAATGACCGCTATCTCTTCATAGCTCAGGCCATCCAGCTCGCGCAGCGTAATCGCCATGCGCAGGTCTTCGGGTAACGTTTCGATAGTACGAAAAACTATCTGTTTCAGTTCTTCTGACAACATTAAGTTCTCAGGGTTCGAAATTTCTTTCAGTGCTCCCGCACTTTCAAAGTTTTCTGCGTCGATAGCGTCCACATCGCTGGACGGCGGACGACGCCCCTGAGCCACCAGATAATTTTTAGCCGTATTGACGGCAATTCGGTAGAGCCAGGTATAGAAAGCACTATCCCCCCGGAACGATTCCAGCGCACGATAGGCCTTAATAAATGATTCCTGCACTACGTCAGGAACATCTCCTGATGGTACATAGCGGGAAACCAGACTCGCCACTTTATGCTGGTAGCGCACCACCAGTAAATTGAATGACTTCTGATCGCCCTTCTGCACGCGCTCAACGAGAATCTGATCCGTTAACTGCTCGCTCATCCGAGGTAAAATCTCCCCAAATCTGTTTCCACGCGTAACCAAACTCCCAGTGATAACCCAATATTATTTTCGAGCAAGCACGCGATTTGAGTGGTTTTCATTGGAGAAGTTCCATTACGCCATTATTTTTGTGGTGTCATCGCAGCATATTTACAAATCAGCACGCCTTTTTGTGCATTTTTACCGATTTGTGAGCCACTGCCTTTCTTCTGATTCTGAAATCATTGTTCATCACCCCGACGACGCCCGCAGAGTAACGCATGGGGCCAGGATTTTCACCCTCTAATCGCTTCAAAAAGCTTCGGTTCACACTATTAACAGCCCTGACCTGCGCATGAAGGCTGCCGTGGCGGGGAGGATCGCCGCCTCTTTATTCCACACCCACTCTGCATACTGGTCGATAAAAAGCCTTTTTGCCTGGTTAATTTGAGTGCTATGCTCAGCAAACAACCTGTTTAGTAAATTAAACACCATGACGCATTCTTCCGATTACAGCTGTGACGTCTTAATTATTGGCAGCGGCGCAGCGGGCCTTTCGCTGGCGCTGCGACTGGCGGAAAAACACCGCGTGACCGTGCTAAGCAAGGGTCCGGTCAGTGAAGGCTCCACGTTTTATGCGCAGGGCGGGATAGCTGCGGTGTTTGATGAAACTGACAGCATCGAGTCCCATATTGAAGATACGCTGATCGCCGGCGGTGGCTTATGCGAACGCGACGCCGTATCGTTTATCGCCAGCAATGCCCGCCACTGCGTGCAGTGGCTAATCGATAACGGCGTGCTTTTCGATAAAGAAACCCCGGAAAATAGCGCAGAGCGCTATCATCTGACCCGCGAAGGCGGGCACAGTCATCGGCGTATCCTGCACAGCGCAGACGCCACCGGCAGAGCGGTGGAAACCACGCTGGTCAGCCAGGCGCTCAGCCACCCCAATATTACGCTGATTGAACGCAGCAACGCCGTTGACCTGATCGTCTCCGACAAAATCGGCCTGCCGGGCGAACGCCGGGTGGTCGGCGCCTATATCTGGAACCGCAAACGTGAAAAGGTTGAGTCCTGCCGCGCACGGTCCGTGGTGCTGGCAACCGGCGGCGCAGCCAAAGTCTATCAATACACCACCAATCCGGATGTGGCTTCCGGTGACGGGATCGCCATGGCCTGGCGCGCCGGCTGTCGGGTAGCCAACCTGGAGTTTAACCAGTTCCATCCCACCTGCCTGTTCCACCCCGATGCCCGCAACTTCCTGCTGACCGAAGCGCTGCGCGGTGAAGGAGCGCTGCTCAAACGCCCGGATGGTTCCCGGTTTATGCCGGACTTCGATCCGCGCGGCGAGCTGGCACCGCGAGACATTGTCGCCCGCGCCATCGACCACGAGATGAAGCGGCTGGGTGCCGACTGCATGTACCTGGATATCAGCCATCAGCCGCCGGAGTTTATCCGCGCCCACTTCCCCACCATTTTCGAAAAGCTGCTGACGCTGGGCTTCGACCTGACGCGCCAGCCGATCCCCATTGTGCCGGCGGCGCACTATACCTGCGGCGGCGTGATGGTCAACCAGCAGGGGCAAACCGATCTCCCCGGGCTGTACGCCATCGGGGAAGTCAGCTACACCGGCCTGCACGGGGCGAACCGGCTGGCGTCTAATTCGCTGCTGGAGTGCCTGGTTTACGGCTGGTCGGCGGCGGAAGATATCGACCGTCGTCTTGCCGACGTTGAGCCGGTGGCGGCGCTTCCGGTATGGGACGAAAGCCGGGTGGATGATTCCGATGAGCGGGTGGTTATCCAGCATAACTGGCATGAACTGCGGCTGTTTATGTGGGACTACGTGGGGATTGTCCGCACCACCAAGCGGCTGGAGCGTGCGCTGCGGCGCATCAACACCCTGCAGCAGGAAATTGACGAGTATTACGCCAATTTCCGCATTTCAAACAACCTGCTGGAACTGCGCAATCTGGTACAGGTTGCTGAACTGATGGTGCGGTGCGCCCTCGACCGCAAAGAGAGCCGCGGCCTGCACTTTACGCTTGATTATCCCGAAGCGCAGGGAGAAGCCAGACCGACGATCCTGGCTCCCCGACTAGCGGAATAAATAGAAGTCGCGGGTCAGGCTGCAGTGCGCTTCCGAGTAGCGCTGATCCGGCCCGCGAATGGTCATGCGATCCAGCATCTGCTCACCCGCTTTCGGCGACAGCGCCAGCATCACCCGGTTCGGTGGCCGGGTATCGTTATCCGCCACATCGGTGCGAAAACGCAGATGCCAGCCGCGCTGCAGGGCGATTTCCACCAGCGCACTGCCCGCGGATTCCGGCAGGATCACGCAGAAAAAACCGTCTTCAGTAATGACCTGCTCGGCGCAGCCCAGCAGGGCTTCATGCGTGAGCGCGCCGGTGTAACGAGCGGAGGCGCGCTCCGGGGTGGCACAGTCAGAGCCGGGGGAAAAATACGGCGGGTTGCTGACAATCAGCGAATAACGCTGTTCACAGTCCGGTGCCCATTGCAGGATATCGGCCTGATGGATCTGGATCCGCCCGGGCCACGGCGACGCGGCCACGTTTTCCAGCGCCTGATCCGCCGCCGCCACATCCAGCTCAACGGCATCTATCTGCACCGTCTCCGCCGTGCGCTGGGCCAGCATCAACGCGATCAGGCCACTCCCGGTGCCGATATCCAGCACACGGCGCACGTTGGCAACCGGCGCCCAGGCTCCGAGCAGTACACCGTCCGTGCCCACTTTCATGGCGCAACGATCGTGAGCGACAAAAAATTGTTTAAAGGTAAACCCGTTGGCACGGAGAATGGCTTTCTGTTGCGACATTTGACTGACCTGAAAGAGAAACGGCGCTAGCATAGGGCAAACCGTGACGAAGGAAAAGTCATTAACCCGATACAAACAGATGAAGATCGCGTTCAATCTGTCTATAATCAGCGCCCCAAACTGAGGTAGACCATGACTGTAACCACTTTTTCCGAACTCGAACTAGACGAAAGCCTGCTGGAAGCCCTGCAGGAAAAAGGCTTCACGCGCCCCACAGCCATTCAGGCCGCGGCGATCCCGCCAGCACTGGAGGGTCGCGACGTTCTGGGTTCGGCACCAACCGGTACAGGCAAAACTGCGGCCTACCTGCTGCCCGTTCTGCAGCACCTGCTCGACTTCCCGCGTAAGAAGTCCGGCCCGCCGCGTGTTCTGATCCTGACGCCTACCCGCGAGCTGGCGATGCAGGTGGCCGATCAGGCGCGCGAACTGGCTAAGCATACCCATCTGGACATTGCGACCATCACCGGCGGCGTGGCCTTTATGAACCACGCGGAAGTGTTCAGCGAAAACCAGGATCTGGTGGTGGCCACCACCGGCCGTCTGCTGCAGTACATTAAAGAAGAGAACTTCGACTGCCGCGCGGTTGAAACCCTGATCCTTGATGAAGCCGACCGCATGCTGGACATGGGCTTCGCGCAGGATATTGAGACGATTAGTGCCGAAACGCGCTGGCGCAAGCAGACGCTGCTGTTCTCCGCCACCCTGGAAGGTGAAGCCATCAAGGACTTCGCCGAGCGTATCCTGAATGAGCCGGTTGAAGTTGAAGCCGACCCGGCGCGTCGCGAACGCAAAAAAATCCAGCAGTGGTATTACCGTGCGGATGATACGCAGCACAAAACCGCCCTGCTTATCCACCTGCTCAAGCAGCCGGAAGTGACCCGTGCGGTGATCTTCGTGCGTAAGCGCGAGCGCGTTCATGAAGTCTGCGCGTGGCTGCGTGAAGCCGGGATCAATACCAGCTACCTTGAGGGTGAGCTGGTGCAGGCCAAGCGTAACGAAGCGATTAAGCGCGTTGTTGAAGGCCGGGTGAACGTACTGGTTGCCACCGATATCGCCGCGCGCGGCATTGATATCGATGATGTCAGTCACGTGTTCAACTTTGATATGCCGGTAACGGCGGATACCTACCTGCACCGCATTGGCCGTACCGGTCGCGCCGGTAAGAAAGGTATCGCTATCTCGCTGGTTGAAGCGCACGACAACCTGCTGCTGGGTAAAATCAGCCGCTATATTCAGGAACCGCTGAAGTCGCGCATCATCGAAGAACTGCGTCCGACCACCCGCCCGCCAAACGAGAAGCTAAAAGGCAAACCGTCGAAGAAGGTGCTGGCGAAGCGCAAAGAGAAGAAAGAAAAGGCGAAAGAAGACGAGAAGCCACGCGCTAAAGTCCGCCACCGCGACGCCAAAAATGTCGGTAAGCGCCGTAAGCCAAGCGCAGCAAAAACCGACGGTGCTGAATAATCGCACTGCATGATAAGAAACCGCCTTCGATGGGCGGTTTTTTTTCGCCCCCGAGCGGTAAAAACGGGCCGTTGGCGCTAATTCCTGCTGATAGATAAATTATCGGCTGACGCCGGATTACCCGATCGTTCCTGAAATCCATAAAAACGCCAGCAATCAGTGAATTAAACTGATTGCCGGCGTGATGCGTTTATCGACAGGTCACCCAATGAAAGCGGTGATTATGGCTTATAAACTCTCAGTAAAGGTACGGGTAATCACATCGCGCTGCTGTTCTGGCGTCAGTGAGTTAAAACGTACCGCATAGCCGGAAACGCGGATGGTTAACTGCGGGTATTTTTCCGGATGCTTCACCGCTTCTTCCAGCGTTTCACGGCTCAATACGTTCACATTCAGGTGCTGGCCACCTTCGACACGGACCTCGGGTTTAACCTCCAGCGGAATTTCGCGATATTCGATTTGACCCAGATCGCTGACCGGCACAACCTGATCTTCGCTGTAGCCCGATTTCGCGCACACGCAGCGTGCTTCTGCTTTCTCGCTATCCAGCAGCCAGAATGAATTCAGCAGCGCGCTGTTTTTTGCTTGAGTAATTTGGATTCCGGTAATCATGGTGTTGCCTCCCAGGCAGTGGCGCAGGGTGAAACTGCGCCCGGATGAATGGATAAACCAGTCTTCTGTATATCAGTCCCGGAACTCGCCCTCTTTGACCCAAATCAACTACGGAAAAACCTGAAAACCCGTTCTGGAAGTAACTTTATGTTTTATATCAATTTTACCCAATCATTAATTTCTAAAAATTTTGTAAATATTCAATTATTTTTTAAGGTTTAACCCCATTCCAAACCACGTTAAGCTACGCGCTCTACAGACTTAAAGGAGTTGGCGATGGTCAATACCATGACCTGGCACGATGTGCTGGCTGAGGAAAAAGAGAAACCGTACTTCAGGGAAACGCTGGCGGCGGTCGCCGCAGAGCGTGCGGCCGGCAAAACGGTTTATCCGCCACAGAAAGACGTCTTTAACGCCTTTCGCCTGACCGAGCTGGGGCAGGTGAAGGTGGTGATCCTCGGACAGGATCCCTATCACGGCCCGAATCAGGCACACGGCCTGGCTTTTTCCGTCCTGCCCGGCGTGGCGGTTCCCCCTTCGCTGGTGAATATGTATAAAGAGCTGGTGACGGACATTCCCGGATTTGAGCGGCCCGGCCACGGTTTTCTGGAAAGCTGGGCGCGCCAGGGCGTGATGCTGCTGAACACCGTGCTGACCGTTGAAGGCGGCAAGGCGCATTCCCACGCTAAGTTTGGCTGGGAAACGTTTACCGATAACGTGATTGCCGCGATCAATCAGCATCGCGAGGGCGTGGTCTTTCTGCTGTGGGGTTCCCATGCGCAGAAGAAAGGCAGCATTATCGACCGCCAGCGCCACCACGTTTTACAGGCACCCCACCCTTCCCCGCTGTCGGCCCATCGCGGTTTCTTCGGCTCCGCCCACTTCTCCAAAACCAATCAGTGGTTAGCAGAACGGAATGAAGCGCCGATCGACTGGACGCCGCACCTTCCTGAATAACGGCGAAAAAAAAAGCACCTTTCGGTGCTTTTTTTTACATTCGGTGCATCAGCCTTTGGCTTTTGCCACCGCAACCATCGCCGGACGTAGCAGGCGACCGTTCAGGGTGTAGCCGCGCTGCATCACCATCATCACGTGATTTGGCGCAACGTCTTCTGATTCCATCATCGACATCGCCTGATGAACGTCCGGGTTGAACGGCACGTTGGTTTCACCCACCACTTCAACGCCGAATTTACCCACCGCGTTCAGCAGTGATTTCATCGTCAGATCGATACCTTCGATCATGGAAGCCAGTTCCGGGTTGGTTTTGTCTGCTACTTCCAGCGCGCGTTCAAGGCTGTCGATCACCGGCAGCAGCTCGTTGGCGAATTTTTCCAGCGCAAATTTATGCGCCTTTTCAACGTCCAGTTCCGCACGGCGGCGAATATTTTCAATCTCGGCCTGAGCGCGCAGCTGTGCATCACGCACGCCGCCCAGAGATTCAGCCAGCTGAGCTTCCAGCTGCGCAATGCGTTCATCGCGCGGGTCTACCCCACCTGCTGCCTCTGCGTCCTGGTTTTTCGCCTGCTCGATCTCAATTTCGTCTGAGACTTGCTCGTTTGGTGTGTTCTGTTCTTTACTACTCATGAATTTCTCCGCGTTTGTGCATATTCCATCGCTGGTTCGCTTATTATGGGGATCAGAATCGCGGTTTCAAGGGAACCAGTCACATTGTCGGGGGAGTTTACCTCGTAAGGAATGCCAGAATCATGAACAGCCACTTCAACTGCATCGGGATTGTCGGTCATCCCCGGCATCCTACCGCGCTGACCACGCATGAAATGCTGTACCGCTGGCTGACCGCGCGCGGCTATCAGGTGATTATTGAGCGCCAGATTGCCCGGGAGTTGAAACTGGACGGAGTGGAAACCGGTACGCTGGCTGAAATTGGCCAGAAGGCGGACCTCGCGGTGGTGGTCGGCGGGGATGGCAACATGCTCGGCGCCGCGCGCGTGCTGGCGCGCTACGACATTAAGGTCATCGGCATCAACCGCGGTAATCTCGGTTTTCTGACCGACCTGGACCCGGATAACGCCCAGCAGCAGCTGGCGGACGTGCTGGAAGGCGAATACTTTGTTGAAAGCCGTTTCCTGCTGGAAGCGCAGGTTTGCCGCCAGTCGGGCGCGCCGCGCATCGGCACCGCCATCAATGAAGTGGTTCTGCATCCGGGCAAAGTGGCCCATATGATTGAGTTTGAAGTTTATATCGATGAGAGCTTCGCCTTTTCGCAGCGTTCCGACGGCCTGATCATCTCCACGCCAACCGGCTCCACCGCCTATTCTCTTTCAGCGGGGGGCCCGATCCTGACCCCGTCGCTGGACGCGATTGCCATCGTGCCGATGTTCCCCCACACCCTGTCGGCGCGGCCGCTGGTGATAAACAGCAGCAGTACGATCCGCCTGCGCTTTTCCTCCCTGCGCAGCGATCTGGAAATCAGCTGCGACAGCCAGATCGCCCTGCCGATTCAGGAAGGGGAAGATGTGCTGATCCGCCGCAGTGACTATCACCTGAATCTGATTCACCCTAAAAATTATAACTATTTCAATACGCTAAGTTCAAAACTCGGCTGGTCAAAAAAATTGTTCTAAAACTGCACCTGGCTACTTTACTGGTCATAAAACCAGTATATACTGTATGAAAAACCATATATGTGTTTTCATACAGGAAGGCAACTATGCTGGCACAACTGACCATCAGTAACTTTGCTATCGTTCGTGAACTGGAGATCGACTTTCAGCACGGCATGACGGCAATCACCGGCGAAACCGGTGCGGGTAAGTCCATCGCTATCGATGCGCTGGGGCTTTGTCTGGGTGGTCGTGCCGAAGCGGATATGGTTCGCCAGGGCGCCCCGCGTGCGGACATCTGCGCCCGCTTCTCGTTGAAGGATACGCCTTCCGCCCAGCGCTGGCTGAGCGAAAACCAGCTTGATGACGGCAACGAATGCCTGCTGCGCCGCGTGATCGGCAGCGACGGCCGTTCGCGTGGCTTTATCAACGGCACTTCGGTGCCGCTCTCCCAGCTGCGTGAGCTGGGCCAGGCGCTGATTCAGATCCACGGCCAGCACGCACATCAGCTGCTGCTGAAACCCGAACATCAGAAAGCCCTGCTGGACGCCTATGCCGGCGAAACGCTGCTGCTGCAAAACATGGCGCAGCGCTATCGCCAGTGGCACCAGAGCTGCCGTAACCTCGCCCATCATCAGCAGCAGACCCAGGAGCGTGAAGCGCGCCGTGAACTGCTGCAGTACCAGCTGAAAGAGCTGAACGAGTTCGCGCCGGTACAGGGCGAATACGAGCAGATCGATGAAGAGTACAAGCGCCAGGCCAACAGCGGTCATCTGCTTTCCGTCAGCCAGCAGGCGCTGCTGGTGCTGGCGGATGGCGAAGACCACAACCTGCAAAGCCAGCTGTATACCGTTCGCCAGCTGATGGCCGAGCTGACCGAGATGGATGATAAACTCAGCGGCGTGTTCGGCATGCTGGAAGAGGCCGCCATCCAGATTAGCGAAGCCAGCGACGAACTGCGCCACTACTGCGACCG
The DNA here is from genome assembly GCF_037450285.1 of Erwinia sp. SLM-02. Lineage (NCBI taxonomy): Bacteria > Pseudomonadati > Pseudomonadota > Gammaproteobacteria > Enterobacterales > Erwiniaceae > Erwinia > Erwinia sp. SLM-02. The sequence continues at coordinate 2,807,204 of NZ_JAQISN010000001.1, forward strand.
TCTGGATCTGGATCCGAACCGTCTGCACGAGCTGGAACAACGCCTTTCACGGCAGATTAGCCTCGCCCGCAAGCACCATATCGCGCCGGAAGAACTGCCCGGCTTCCATCAGCAATTGCTGGCGGAACAGCTGCTGCTGGAACAGCAGGAAAGCGATCAGGATGAACTGATGCAGGCGGTGGCGCAGCATCATGCCGCAGCCCTCCACTGCGCGGAACAGCTGCACGAGCGCCGCGCTCACTTTGCTGAAGAGCTGAGCCGCCTGATTACCGAAAGCATGCACGCGCTGTCGATGCCGCACGGGCGCTTCGCCATCGACCTGCAGTTCAATCCTGAGCATCTGACCGCCGAAGGCGGCGACCGGATTGATTTCCGGGTCAGCACCAACCCCGGGCAGCCGCTGCAGCCGCTGGCGAAAGTAGCCTCCGGCGGTGAGCTGTCGCGCATTGCGCTGGCCATTCAGGTGATTACCGCCCGGAAGATGGATACGCCGGCCCTGATCTTCGATGAGGTTGACGTCGGCATCAGCGGCCCGACCGCCGCCGTAGTGGGTAAAATGCTGCGCCAGCTGGGGGAATCCACCCAGGTGATGTGCGTGACCCACCTGCCGCAGGTGGCAGGCTGTGGACATCAGCACTTCTTTGTCAGCAAAGAAACCGACGGCGAGATGACCGAAACCCATATGCAGTGCCTGGACAAACGTTCTCGCCTGCAGGAACTGGCGCGTTTACTGGGCGGCAGCGAAGTCACCCGCAACACGCTGGCGAACGCAAAAGAACTTTTAGCCGCCTGAACATTGCACTTTTTTATCGGTTTGTGGTCATATCCTTGCTTCGCAGAGGTTTCAAACTGCGTAAAGGTTTATTATCATCGGCAACTTACGCTGGTATCGTAGTTGTACTCTGATAGACCCAGATTGCCGGGGCGGCTGCTTCAGGTGGGTGGGGATACAAATAGCCACAAAGGAATAAACATACTTATGCGCTGTAAAACGCTGACTGCTGCTGCGGTGGTTCTTCTGATGATGACCGCTGGATGTTCCACTCTGGAGCGAGTGGTTTACCGGCCTGATATCAACCAGGGTAACTACCTGGTTGCCAATGATGTTGCCAAGATCCACACCGGTATGACGCAACAGCAGGTTGCTTACACTCTGGGTACCCCGATGATGCACGATCCGTTTGGCAGCAACGTCTGGTATTACGTATTCCGCCAGCAGCCTGGCCATGAGCCCGTCAAGCAGCAGACTCTGACGCTGACCTTTGACAGCAACGGAACGCTGACCAACATTGATAATAAACCGGCTCTGACAAAGTCTGAGGGTTAATCCGCTGCGCCATCACCGGCGTAGAAGGGAAATAAAATAAGGCGCTGATGCGCCTTATTTTTTTGCCGCGCGTTCAGCCCGCTGGCGGCGCAGTTCTTTCGGGTCAGCAATCAGCGGCCGGTAGATCTCAATACGATCGCCGCTCTGCACCTCATCATGCAGCTTGACCGGACGGCTGAAGATGCCGACCTTATTTGCACTGAGATCGATATCGCTGCGCAGGTCGAGCAGGCCCGACGCTTTAATCGCCTGTTCAACCGTGCTCCCCTCCGCCACCTTCACGCTGTAGAGATACTGCTTTTCCGGCAGGGCATAAACCACTTCAACCGCGATATCAGGCACTGTAGACCTCTTTGGCACGCAGAGTGAATGCCTGAACCATGCTGCTGGCCAGCTCTTTAAAGATGCGGCCGAATGCCAGTTCAACCAGCATATTGGTGAACTCGAAGTCCAGGTTCAGTTCAACCTTACAGGCTTCTTCACTCAGTGGCGTAAAGCGCCAGCCGCCGCTCAGCTTGCGGAACGGCCCATCGACCAGTTGCATATGGATGCTCTGGTTATCCGTCAGGGTATTGCGGGTAACAAAGGTTTTACTGATGCCGGCCTTAGAAACATCTACGGACGCGGTCATCTGATCGTTGCTGGCATCCAGCACGCGGCTGCCGGTGCAGCCCGGCAAAAATTCCGGATAGCTGTTAACATCATTGACTAACCGGTACATTTGCTCAGCACTGTACGGCACCAGCGCCGAACGACTAATCTGGGACATAACCATTCCTGTCTAATCTTAGAACTTATAAATAATACCATTGCCGGGATTCAAACAAAAATTCTCTCCTGCCTGGCTTCTGCTAGAATACCCTTTTCCCCTTTCGGTCGCGTTACAGGGGATGCCAAAAATCACCGCTTCATGTACACTAAGTGGCACTATGACAAAGAAAAAAGCAAACAAACCCGGTTCCGCTACCATTGCCATGAACAAGCGCGCCCGCCACGAATACTTCATTGAAGAAGAGTTCGAAGCCGGGCTTTCGCTACAGGGATGGGAAGTCAAATCTCTCCGCGCCGGTAAGGCCAATATCAGCGACAGCTACATTCTGCTGCGCGACGGTGAAGCCTTTCTGTTCGGTTCTACATTCCAGCCGTTGAGCGTGGCCTCTTCGCACGTGGTTTGCGATCCTACTCGTAGCCGCAAGCTGCTGCTGAAGCAGCGCGAACTCGACACCATCTTTGGTAAAGCCAACCGCGACGGATACACTATCGTGGCGCTGTCAATGTACTGGAAAAACGCCTGGGCCAAGCTGAAGATCGGCGTGGCGAAAGGTAAGAAAGAGCACGACAAGCGTGATGACATCAAAGAGCGCGAATGGAAATTAGACAAATCGCGCATTATGAAGCACGCTAATCGCTAAGCTACTGGCACAGCGGCAGGTTTTTCTGATATACTGATTTTCTACTTGGGGCTGATTCTGGATTCGACGGGATTTGCGAAGCCCTAGGAGCATGCCGAGGGGCGGTTTGCCTCGTAAAAAGCCGCAAAAAAATAGTCGCAAACGACGAAAACTACGCTTTAGCAGCTTAATAACCTGCTAATAGCCCTCTCTCCCTAGCTTCCGCTCTTAAGACGGGGATCAAAGAGAGGTCAAACCCAAAAGAGATCGCGTGGAAGCCCTGCCTGGGGTTGAAGCGTTAAAACTAATCAGGCTAGTTTGTTAGTAGCGTGTCCGTCCGCAGCTAACCGGCGAATGTAAAGACTGGACTAAGCATGTAGTGCCGACGGTGTAGTAATTTCGGACGCGGGTTCAACTCCCGCCAGCTCCACCAAATTCTTCAGCGGCGATACCAGAATTGTCCGCCGAAGTCCTGAAAGCCCGCAAAGTGAAAGCTTTGCGGGCTTTTTTGTGCGTGAGATTTTCCGTGAGGTCTGAAGTAAACTAATTAATTCCGAACATTCCCAACATCTCTAAGCACCTTGATCGGCTCAATTAAAAGCTTTATTGTTTTCGTTGGGTCTAAACGTATAGGGACTTGCTTTGGCTAAAGAAAAAACCTCTATCCGCGAAGGAAACCGAATTCACCAAACCTAAAGATGCCGATTACCAGTTGTATGATGGTGACGGGCTTACTCAGCTAATCAAGTCCAGCGATTGTAAACTCTGGCAGTTCCGCTACTATCGGCCTCTGACAAAGTTGCGAGCCAAACAGAGCTTCGGTGCCTACACTGCCGGCGTCTATGCCATAACAGATATCTAATTGCAAGAGCTTGAGTGTCATGCCAAACAATGAAAAATATCGTTCTGTAAAACAAAGAACGACAAAAAAGAATAGGACAAACGAATTGTGTATATCCTATCTTCAAACTAAGTGGAGGACTATCTTAACTACAAGATTCGCATATTTTTTTGAGAAGTCCCCCCAAAGTGGTAAGCGCATGGAGCTGATAATAGACTGTATGATAAAAAGTCTAGAGTCCCTCTACTTGCAGTTTTCGGACTTGAAGGATACTCAGTTCAACACGCAAGTAATGCTTCCTGATATAGGTGTATATTCCCAGCGAATTGCAGAGATGCTGTTTTACTACAGGCTTTTGGGGATGGGCTTCGTCGATATTAAAAGTAAAGATGCTGGGCCAGACTTTGTCGCTAAGAAAGATGGTGAGATTTTTTGTTTTGAAGTGGTCACGCCAACACCGCAAGATTCTATCAGAGAGCTTATTAGGCGAAGCAATCTAGTGCCTGAAGAGCGTGATTTAGTGTTTCGTGAGCGTTTGTTGTCAGTCACTTCAGCTATCAAGGCGAAATTGAACCAGTTCGAAACTCACAAATCGTCACGACACGTACCAGAAGGTGCCCACTACATAGTTGTTGTTAATGATTCAATGCTACTACCCTATGACCAGCCCTGGTATGGAGCGATGGCTGAGCTCTGCTTTGGTGACAGTACTTTACCGATTGCCGTGGATGCTACGCTAGGTTCTGGGGACATCGATTTCACTGACCTTCTGGGTGAAGCATCTGCGAAGAATGAAAGTGACGAGTTTCAAAATCTCGTAATCAGGAGCAATTTTGGCGTTTCTATTAATGGAGGGAAGCAAGTTACTCCAGATAACTCTATGCTACTTATGAAAATTAGGAAGACAATCCTAAGCCGAAAGAGCACCGACACTGTCATGGTCGATATTGTAGAGTCTATAGGTGTTGCGGGGATTTATCAGATAACATTGCGGGAGGACCTGATGTTCTACCATTGTTTTAAATCTGGTCAGACTATAATGCCTGCTTCCGCATTGATTAGCTCGGTAAAGAATAAAAATTTGGTCAGAAACTCAATATTTTCCACATCAACATATGCCAAGGATGAGGATCTAATTCAACCCCCCATGTCACCTGCGCGTACGATTGGTTACGAGCCACAAGATTTTAATAACCAAGCTGCTTATAACACTTTTTTCAGACCTTTTTTGGAAGGTGGAGAGTTTTATACGCCACCTGAACCTCAAGGTTATTCGATAATTGAAGCTCTCGGCAGCGTTTTTGTTGGAGTGACAGGGGCCGGGTTGTAGCTATGGCATTCGCTAGCTAATTACTAGCATTCACAGATGGAGTACTTTATGCAGATGCATATCGCTCGGCGCCTTTCCGAGGCAATTGGTAGTTGGCTACATATGGAATTTTGCTGTTATAGAGCAGGACTATTTTCTGAAAATTCATTAAAGGCCGCAGTGGGTCAGGTTCTTAGCTCATTCCCAATTCTAGCAAAAGGTGAGCGTATTCACGCTGATTTCCCTCACGATCTCTTAAATCCTAGTGCTAAATCTGGCCGTAAGAAAGAATTAGACTTTGCACTAGTTCTTGCTGGGCGCGGGATACCAAAACGAAATGCCCAAATTGCCGTAGAAACAAAGTGGGCAGGTTCATCGCATTGCACTCCATCGAAAATTTTTCAAGATTTTTTGCGGCTATCGGAAATTAAACGAGGAGATCCAGATACTGTTTGTATTTTCGTGTTAGCAGGATCGCATCTGCAGGTTATTAAACTCTTGAGTGGGATGCCCTTTACGTCGTCTGGCAAAAAAAATACCGGGGTAGGCTCATCCGGTAATGAGAGAAGACTGAGACCCAATAATACAAACATGGATCATCGATGTTACTTCTCTAAACCAATTAAGGAGTTATCCTCTGCAGGCTTTACTCTTCCGGAGTCGTTTGTTTGCCAATCACACGGCATACACCCACGTCAAACAGTTGGCGGCACCGTGGATTTTCAAGCGATAGCGTGGGAAATAAAGTCTGTTTCAGCAGTTAGTCTCAACACAAAAGTTTGGTAGATAAGCGCTACTATTCATTCCCGTAGTTCCCCTATAGAGGGTGCCTTAATGCCAAGGTCAGGAAGCAATCAGCTTTGGCTATTTCTTGCCCTCAACCAAGGATAGGTAGAGGTGGCCTTGTGAGCATCCCGGTTAAATGTAAGCAGACCCATTTTATTTCCACGCACTTTTTGAGATTTCCGGTTTTTCAGCCATCATCCAGTACTCTTCCGGTGTCAGGTTATTCAGGGATTCATGAGGCCGCTCGCTGTTATATTTCGTCAACCAGCGCTCTGTAATTTCTCGTACTTCATTCAGCGTTCTGAACAGATAAAAATCCATTATTTCAGTCCGGTATGTCCGGTTAAAACGCTCGATAAATACGTTCTGTGTCGGTTTGCCTGGCTGGATAAATTCCAGCATCACACCATGCTCTTCTGCCCATTGCGCCAGAGCCAGTGATATCAGTTCCGGTCCGTTATCCACCCGCATCTTCAGCGGATAACCACGGTTTGTCACCATTCTGTCCAGCACCCGCACGACCCGCTGCGCCGGGATATTCAGATCGATTTCGATGGCCAGGGCCTCGCGGTTAAAATCATCAACGACGTTGAACGTCCGAGAATGCAGGCTACATGTCAGCGCATCGTGCATAAAATCAACAGACCAGCTTTGGTTGAGTGCTTCCGGTGTTATCAGTGAGGCCGAGTTGAGCGCTGGCAGGCGTTGTTTACCTTTACGACGAAAATTGAGTTTCAGAAGGCAGTAAATCCTGTGGACACGCTTGTGGTTCCAGACGTTGCTCTGCCTGCGAAGCACCTGAAAAAAATTCTTAAAGCCATAGCGCGGATAGCGTTCGGCCGCCTCAGTCAGCCTTTGGATCACCGGTTCATCACGCCATGTGCCCGGTTGATAGTGAAACACGGTCCTGCTCAGCGATAACATCCTACAGGCATGACGTATGCTCATCGTAAATTGCGCGGTCAGATAGCTGACGATCTCACGTTTTATCGCTGGTTTTAAAGCTTTTTTTCGATGACGTCTCTCAGTGCCCGACATTCAAGACTCAGGTCGGCAAGCATCTGCTTCAGGCGACGATTCTCGTCTTCAAGATCTTTTATCTTTTTGATATCAGCTGCTTCCATCCCGCCTTACTTTGCTTTCCAGTTGTAATAGCCGGCTTCGGAAATAGCGGCCTCACAGCAGACATCTTTGACGGTTCGTCCGAATTCGACGGACTTGAGCACGGCGATAATCTGGTGTTCGGTGAATCGTATCTTACGCATAGCGATCTCCTCAGGGGACATAGTCAGTATGTCGGAAGATCTCTAAAAGTGAATGGGACTTTTTAGCGGGATGCTTACACACGGCTTCCAGCTTCTAGTCTTTCGTCAGTACTTTCGCCCAAGAGCCGCCCGAAGCGCCTCCTTATCCAGCATGACTTCGGCAAGAAGCTTCTTGAGTTTGGCATTCTCTTCCTCATGCGACTTCAGGCGCTTGACCTCAGGAACTTCCATGCCGCGATGCTTCTTACGCCATGTATAAAATGTGGCATCTGAAATGGCGTACATGTTACAGAGTTCACGGGCGATACCCCGGCTTCAGCCTAGCGAAGAATACTGATAATCTGTTGGTCGGAAAAACGCTTTTTCATGGGGATATCCTCACATGGCTTATGAACACTTTACTAACATTGCGGTGTACTAATCAACGGGGAGCAGGTCACGCTGTCTCATTGCGTGGCAGATCCTAACCCTTGTCCACCCTCCTGAGGCCTCCGATGTTCGCTTGACAAAGATTAATTTCAATGCAAAGCACTTGACGATTCCAGGCGAACAGATGGGGGCAAAGCAAGAACATATTATTCATTTGTCATCTCAACCATTAGATATTTTAGATGTAATGACGTCTATCAGTGCTCATAGCGAACATCTTTCTCCAAGTAGAAATGATCTAAGACATTCAATGAATAGCTAGACCGCTAATGCAGCTTTAAAACGAATCGGATATGGTGGTAAATTGGTGGCCCATGGTTTAAGGTCAATAGTAGGTACTGCAATGAACGAAAAAGGATTCACTGCTGATGTGATCGAAGCAGATCTTGCTCATTCAAAAAAAGCGTTGGGATGAGCTTATAACCATACAACATACATGAACAAAGAAAGCGTTTTTGTGAGTTGATGGGGAATTTGTGAAAAAAAATCAAAAGACAAGCATTAGATACTTAGACACATAATTTTCAACCTAAGGAATGATTATGATTTTAACTAACGTTGAACTTGGTCCTTTCCGTTCGATTAACACTGCCCAAAGCTGTGCTATTGACCATAGAATAACTGTTCTAGTAGGCATGAACGAAGCCGGAAAAACAGTCTTTCTTCAGGGAATACATAAAGCAAGCGATGCACTAGGTTCAGAGAGTTTTGATGTTATAGAAGATTATCCTAGAAAAGACCTTACACGTTATAATAAAACACACCAAGATAAACCAGAAATCGCCATCAAGCTGACATATCTTCCTGAAAAAGATGAACTTGATCGCGTAAATAAACTATACAGCACTGATCTCAAGGAAGGGTTTTCTTATTCAATTTCAACGAATTACAAAAACATTAGAACCGTAAATATATCTATCGATGAAAAACCAATAATTGATAAAATACTAAACTCAGGGGACTTTTCCTCTGACACCATATTGCATTTAAGAAATGCAACAACGATTAGAAAGCTCGTTGAATCTTTAGATGACTTAGACTTAAACGAAAGCGAGCAAAAATCCCATCAAAAATTATCAGCAAGAATAAAAGCATGTCATTGGGATAACATAACCAGTCAAGAAGTTTTTAAACACTTGGACTTATCACAGCCAAAAACGTTATATTTCAGTGACTATGACATTCTACCTGGAAAACTAAACATTAAAGACTTGGCGCGTAGATATAAATTATCTGAAAGTGATCCAACTCAATTAACAGCTAAACATAAATCCATTTTAGCACTACTGAGGATGGCAGATGTCAGCATTGATGAGCTTTCTGATACGGATGGTTATGAGTCACTAAAAGCTAAAATAGAAGGCGTATCTAACAGCTTAACTGACCAAATAATGCAGTTCTGGAAACAGAATGAAAATATAGAAGTTGTTGTAGATATTCAGAGTGATTCTAAAGATGAAGCTCCATTTAATGATGGAGCCAACATATACCTTCGCATAAAAAACAGCAGACATAGAGTGACCACGCCTTTCGATAAAAGAAGCCGTGGTTTCATATGGTTCTTTAGCTTTTTAGTGTGGTTTGATAGTGTACAATATCAGTTCAATACAGAAGACGAAGATAGGAAACTTATATTATTGCTCGATGAGCCAGCACTAGCATTACATGCTCTAGCACAATCTGACTTCCTTAATTACATAGATCACCTATCAAAAAATCATCAAGTTATTTATACTACCCACTCTCCCTTCATGGTTCATCCTGATAGATTAAATCAAGTTCGCATGGTTGAAGATAAAGATAAGATTGGGACTATAATAACAGAAAACCTTTCGAGTACTGATCCCAGAACAATATTCCCCCTTCAGGCCGCCCTTGGTTGGGATATTGCACAAAATTTATTTATATCAAAGAGAAATCTTTTAGTTGAAGGGCCATCTGAACTTATTTACCTTAAACAACTATCAGCTTATCTCGAAGCAAAGAACAGAACTGGATTGAATGAAAACATAACTATTGTGCCTACTGGCGGGTTAGATAAAATAATAACATTCATTGCTTTACTTGGCGCAAACAATCTTAATATAGCAGTACTTCATGATTATGATGGAAAAAGCAACCAGAAGTTGGATGAAATGATAAAAAACAAAACAATACATCCAAAATCCATTAAAAACACCTCTATGTACACCGAAAACAAAGACAAACCTAGTGATATAGAGGATCTGTTATCAAACAAAATCTACCTTGATTATTTCAACAAAACATTTGGTAGTCAAATTCAAGAAAAAATAAAACTAACAGATTTACCTTCTGGCACTAGAATTGTAGAGCGGATTAATAGACACCTTAAAGAAAAAAACATATCGCTGAGACCTTCCGGAGGTTTTAATCATTACCTCGTCGCTTCGACATTTGGTACCACACCACCGAAAATAATTGACGATAAAACATTAGATAAATTTGAAATTCTTTTTAAAGATGTCAATAACATACTAAATTAAATCACATTTTTAAGGGAGGGGGGTGCATCCCCTCCTAAAAAAAATTTTAGATTAAGATGCATTAATAACATCTGAATTCTGTATTTTCCTATATGTGATCTGCTCCATAGACGTTTGGGAGTGGCATTAAGGCTAAGGTGATAATCACAGCACCCACTATCCGTATAACATCGCAATGTGCAACGGCGGCATGCGAAACCATTGAAGAATGGTTTTTATCTAGCGCGCAATGATTCCCCCTCTCAGCCTGCTCGTTGTTTCAGGCGCACACTATTCAACTGCATGAAAAAGTTAAAGAAAATGTCATGGCAGCGGCATCTGGCAGGATTAGTGTGACCGGAATGAAGAGCCGTTGAGTCCGGCGTCTGGCGTTCGCGCACCGGCGGCGGACCAGTTGCCTATTCCGGCTGCGGTGATTCTGTAATCACCTTAGTGATGCTCTCGCTGACCTTAAAAGTACCTGAGTAATCCAGATTACTACACTAGTGATCGCGCTCCCTAACCTGCTCCGACATGTAGCGGCTGGACTTGGTGTGAGCGGGGCTTTTGCAGTACGAGCAGTGCGGCAGCCCAAACTCTTCAGCGGCTATGTCAGGCCGATAATTTGCATTTATATAGCTAACTGCTCACGACATGCGCCCACCCAGAGCAACCCCATCACCCACTATTTAAATCATTATGTCTGTCGTTCAGAACCCTGCCCTATCACAGACTCTTCCAGTCAGGCAGTTTGTTTTTCCACCTGCCCCAGTAATGGAATAGTGCCATGGATATACCAAACAGCAAACCGGTCAAGAGGGCGGTAGACACCGCACGCAACACGCTGAAATCCTGATGTTGCCAGTGACTAAACCACATAATAACGCCCCACAGAGGGCCGAACCAGGCGGTATATAACAACGTATTCAGCCAGAAAGGGGCAAACGGTGGGGGCGGTACTTTACCCCCAAGCTTCCAGCACAAGCGCAGGATCGGTGGCGCATAATTGCTCCGCCACATCTTTTTTTCCTCCAGCAGCGCTATTGCCTTTTTCTTCTTGCCTTCAAACGTCATCTGAATCCTTCCATCAGGTATCTTTAAGTAATGTCTGATAATAGGCTTTATCCAGAGTCAGTTAAAGCGTAAATCAATCAACGTTCAGCCCTGCCTGCCCCACCCAACTACCGATTATTCAGCATCCAGTATTTATAAGCCGTTCTGATGCAGTCATGCGCATCGCTGCCTATGCGGGGGATGCCGTGTCCGCCAACGACCACGGTTGGCTTGAGGTCCAACTGCCACAGTCTGGCAAAGCTTTCTCCCAGCTTTTCGCCGCTGTAGGTCATATCCCCTTTCCAGCCGGTAAAGGCGGCAGCGCCGGTTTCGCCGTCCGGGAAAAACATGTCGCCGCTGAACAGCACGCGGTCTTCGCCCAGCGTCAGGTAGTACAGTACGCTGCCGTCGGTATGGCCCGGGGCCAGGTAAACCTGAATCGTCAGGTCGCCGATTTGCAGCACCGTATCGCGGTCAAAGGTTTGATCCGGCGTACAGGGCGGCATCACGTGGTTGGTCTGCGGGCTGTTCAGGCCCAGATGGCCGTCAGTCAGCATCTGCGCGTCTGCCGCCCCCACGCACACTTTCGCCCCTTTCTGCTGAAACCAGGCGGCGCAGCCCGCGTGGTCGTCGTGGCCGTGCGTCATTAAAACGTGGGTGATGCGATCCTCGCTGATGTCCCAGTGGCGGAGGTTCGCCAGAATAGTATCCCGCGCGCCGGGAACGCTGCAGTCAATCAGGATAAAGCCCTCGCTGTGCTCTACGGCGTAGGCGTTGCCCAGCCTGCCGTAGGTGCCGCCTGAAACAAGGTACAGTCTTTTTCTAATCTGCATCGCGGTTAGTCCTTTTGCATTGCATCCATATATTCAACGAGTTCAGTTTTGATATGCCCAACCTTCAGGCCGTATATCACCTGGGCACTGTTCCCTTTCACAAATACACCGGCCGCCCCCGTCTGGCTGAGCAGCGCCTTATCAACCTTCTCACCGTTGAGTAAGGTCACGCGCAGCCGCGTTGCGCAGTTGTCCACCTCTTCGATATTGCCCAGGCCACCCAGTCCGGCAACGATTTGTGCGTTTCGTTCGCTCAGGGTGTCAGCGGGCAGATCCTTACCGGCACCACCGGCATCGCTTTTTTTACTGCTGACGTAGTCCGACCGGCTGTGCAGGCGGACATCGTCCGCACGATCTTCGCGACCGGGCGTTTTCAGTTTCAGTCGGGTAATCGCCACCCGGAACGTAATGTAGTAGAGGAAGGCAAACGCCACGCCGGTCAGCACCAGGGGGATCCAGTGCGTGCGGTCGTTGCCGGGGATCACGCCGTAGATCAGAAAGTCAAAGAACCCGCCCGAGAAGGTATAGCCCACGCCGGCATGAAGCAGGTAAACCACCGCAAAGGCAAAGCCGGAAAGCACACAGTGGATCCCGAAGTAGAGCAGCGGCGAAGCGAACAGGAATGAAAACTCCAGCGGCTCCGTGATCCCGGTGAGGAAGGAGGTAATCGATGCGGAAAACAGCAGTCCTTTGGCTTTGGTTTTATTTTCTTTATACGCCGTGTGGTACATCGCCAGCGCCGCAGCCGGGAAGCCAAACATCATAATGATGTAGTTGCCGGAATAGAATTTCGCCACTTCGGGGCTGATGACGTCGCCGTGGCCGAGTTGAGCAAACAGAATATTCTGCGCGCCCACCACCACTTCGCCGCCCACGGTGGCGGTGCCCCCCAGCGCAGTCTGCCAGAACGGCATATAGAATACGTGGTGCAGGCCGGTGGGGATCAGCGCCCGCAGGATCACCCCGTAGAGGAACACGCCAAACTCCCCCATCCGGGCAATGCCTGCGCCCAGCGAGGCAATGCCTCCGGCAATCCACGGCCAGACAAGGGCAAAGGCGATGCCGATAACGATAGCCGCCACGCAGGAAATTATCGGGATAAAGCGCTCGCCGGAGAAAAAGGCCAGCATGTCCGGCAGAACGATTTTACAGAAGCGGTTATGCAACACCGCAACCGCGATACCGATAACCACCCCACCCAGCACGCTGGTGTTCATGGTGTTCTTAAAGCTCATGAAGTCAGAAATCAGTCCGGGCGTTTTGAGCAGCAGGTCAAGGTCCAGAAAGTTTTTGACGGTGCTGGAAAGTGCGGCGTTCATCACGAAATACGCTATCAACGCCGACAGTGCCGCCACTTCTTTACTGCTTTTCGCCAGGCCAAGCGCCACCCCGACGGCAAACAGCAGTGGTAAGATGCCGAACAGAATACTGCCGCTGTCCGTCAGCACGGAGACCAGCCGGAACGCTAAACTGCCCTCATCAAGCAGCGTGCTGCGTGCCGGGTTGGTCAGGGTTGACCCCACGCCCAGTAATAAACCTGCCAGAGGAAGCACTGCGATAGGCAGAACGAATGACTTACCTACTTTTTGTAGAAAATTGAAGACGTTATTATCCATGTCGCACAACCTCCGGGAGAAACGGAATTGAAATCGAGTCTGACCATGACAGGGTTGACTATAAATCCGCACTGCATCGGAATGCAATAATTTGCATTAAAATGCTTAACTCAGATCAAATAATTGCAGAACAATGCACCCGGTGTTAGGCTGCATGCATCAAGGAGCCAGCCATGCTGATTGAAGACCGTTTAGAGAAGATCAAAAAAATCATTCAGGAAAACAAGAGCGTTTCCATCGAAACGCTGGTCGCCAGAACGGGCGTATCTAAAGACACCGTCCGCCGCGACCTGATCAGGCTTGAGCAGGACAACATCATCAAACGTACGCACGGTGGCGCGGTGTTCAATAACCGCGATGCTCTGATTTTTGATTACACAGAGCGTGCAGGCACCCTGAACCCGGTTAAAGAAAGCATTGCAGAGCAGGCCGCCCGGCTGATTAACGACAATACCAGCGTGATTTTTGATGCCTCGACCACGGTGGAGTCGGTCATCCGTCAACTCGGCGATAAGCCGATGCGGGCGATTACCAACTCACTGACCAATGCCAGCCAGCTGGCAAAAAATAAGGCCTGCGAGGTCAAACTGCTGCCGGGAACCCTGCACAAGGAGCAGCTGTTTTTATTCGGAGGAGAGACGATTCAGAAGCTGGCGGAGTATCACGTTGATTCCGTCCTGCTGGGCATTTTTGCCATCTCTGAAAAAGGCGTTTTCATTCATACCGAAGAAGAAGGCCTGGTGAAAAGGCAGATGGTGCTGCAGGGAACCAAAGTTATTGCCCTGGCCGATCACACAAAAATTAATACCACCGGATTTTTTAAGGTCTGCGATCTCTCGCAGATAGATGTACTGATTACGGACAGTCGTCCCGACGACAATTTTATGAAGGCGTTAAAGGAACATGACGTCGAACTCATTCTGACTACTACGTTAACGTGAGGTTAATTATGAATACCAGAGTTATCCAGCTGAAATCCACAGCGTCTCCCCGCCAGTTCACTGACGTGGTTCCCGTTCCGTTGAGTGATGCAACGATGCTGGAACGTAAAAACAAAGTTCTGGCCCGCATGAAGGATGAAGGTTTTGACGCCATCCTGATCTATGCGGATAAGGAGCACGGGGGTAACTTTGAGTATCTCACGGGATTTTTCCCCCGCTTTGAAGAAGGCCTGCTACTGCTAGAACAAAGCGGTAAGGCTACGCTGATTCTGGGCAATGAAAATCTCAAAATGGCCGGCTATTCCCGCATTCCGGTCACGCTGAAGCACTGCCCGTACTTCTCGCTGCCTAATCAGCCCATGGATAATGAAGTCAGCATCGAGCGGCTGTTTATGGACATCGGCCTTAACGCGTTTACTAAACTCGGGCTGGTTGGCTGGAAAATGTTCACCTCCACCTACGGCAACAACAAAAAGCTGTTTGATTTACCGAGTTTTATTGTCGATGCCGTCAGAAGCACGCTGCCTGCCGCATCCGCGCTGGAAAATGCCGCGCACCTGTTCATTCGTGGCGACGGCGGCGCCCGCACCACCAATAATGAAAATGAAATCGCCCACTATGAATATGGCGCGAATCTGGCGTCCAACTGCGTCCTTAATGCGATGAACGCCGTTACGCCAGGCATTCGTGAAACGGAGCTGGGTAACTATCTGTCGGCAGAGGGGCAGTATCAGACCGTTGTGACCATTGCTGCTACCGGGCAGCGCTTTGATAAGGCCAACTTTTTCCCGACCGACAAGCAGGTTGAACGCGGTCAGCCCGTCTCCCTGACGGCGGGATTTAAGGGCGGACTTTCCAGCCGGACGGGATTCGCCGTGGCGGATGAAAGTGAACTGCCGGCGAACCAGAAAGACTATCTGGACAGAGTGGCGAAACCCTATTTTGCGGCCGTCGCCACCTGGCTTGAGCAGATCCGGATTGGTATGCCCGGCGGCGAGATGTATGCGCTGATTGAAAAGGTGCTGGATAAAGAACGCTACGGCTGGCACCTGAACCCCGGGCATCTGAGCGCGGATGAAGAGTGGATGTCTTCCCCGATTTACAACGGGTCGGCGGAAACGTTAAAAAGCGGCATGATTATGCAGATTGATATTATCCCTACGGTGCCGGGCTATACCGGCGTGAGCGCGGAAGAGAGCATCGCGCTGGCGGACAGCACGCTGCAGGATAAAATCCAGACCGCTTATCCTGCGCTGTGGGAGAGGATCGCTGCCCGGCGCGACTACCTCCGCGATGAATTAAACATTCACCTGTCGGATGATGTCATTCCTTTATCCAACAGCGTCGCCTATCTGCGCCCCTTCCTGCTGGCAAAAGATCGCGCCCTGAGCTGCTAAGATCCTGTTTTCTGCCCGCAAAGCCGTCTTTAAATAAGGAACCGCAGTGGTTCCTTATTTCCTTTCTGACGTACCCTTGCGGACTCTCTTACACCTCATCTCAAAACGCATTGACCATACTAAAATGCTCAATTTCAATCACCACTCTCAAAATCCTGCAGAAAAAAGATTAAGTTCAATCATAGAATCGTACTAAATGTGTGACGAGCGTCGATTAAAAATCTTTTGTGATTAAATAAAATCAAATTGATTTCACTTAATCACAAGGCAACCGCATGAAGATCAAATCAACATTAGAAAAAATACCCGGCGGTATGATGCTGGTCCCTCTGATCATTGCCGCACTACTCAACACGTTTTGTCCAAAGGCACTGGAGATCGGAGGATTTACTACTGCTTTATTTAAACACGGCACCCTGCCTTTAATTGGCGCATTTCTGCTTTGTATGGGCGCGGGAATTAGTTTCAAAGCCGCTCCTCAGGCGCTGCTACAGGGCGCCAGCATTACTTTTACTAAGGTCATTATCGGCGTGATGATTGGCTTTGGTATCGAATTTTTTTTTGGAAACCAGGGGATTTTCGGGCTGAGCAGCCTGGCGGTCATCGCGGCATTTGCTAACGCTAACGGTGGCCTGTATGCCGCACTGGTTGGCGAGTACGGGACAGAGCGCGATGTAGGGGCCATCTCTATCCTCTCTCTTGGCGATGGCCCTTTATTTACGATGATTGCACTGGGTGCCGCGGGTATGGCCAATATCCCGCTAATGGCATTAGTCGCCGTCATCATCCCTATTCTGGTAGGAATGATCCTTGGCAATATCGACCCTGACATGCGTGATTTTCTGACACGAGGGGGGCCGGTACTCATCCCGCTGTTTGCTTTTTCAATTGGTGCCGGCATTGACCTTGATATGCTGTTAAAAGGTGGGATTGCGGGTATTTTCCTCGGCGTGATAACCACCTTTGTGGGCGGGTTTTTCAATATTCGTGTTGACCGCCTGGTAGGCGGCAGTGGCGTGGCTGGCGCAGCAGCCTCCAGTACAGCAGGTAATGCCGTTGCTACCCCGTTTGCTATCGCCCAGGCCGACCCCTCCTTTGCTTCCGTCGCCGCTATTGCGACGCCGCTGGTTGCAACATCCGTCATTACTACAGCGATTCTGGCCCCGCTGTTAACCGCATGGGTAGCCAGGCGCAACCGCAGAACCGAACAGGAAACCAATGTATGAGAGCGCTGATAATCGCCGATGATTTTACCGGCGCTAATGATACGGGCATGCAGTTAGCGAAAAAAGGGGCCAGAACGGAAGTCGTGATGAACCGGTCTGTACGCGCTTCGTCACGTACCGATGTACTGGTACTGAATACCGAGAGCCGGGGATTAAATGCGCAGGATGCCAGGCGTCAGGTTGCACAGGCTATGCAATCCGTAGCAGCTCAGATCGCCCTGACATCGTTGATCCTCTACAAAAAAATCGACTCTACTCTACGCGGTAATCTGGGTGCAGAAATTGATGCCGCCATGCAAATCGGCAACCGTCGTATCGCAATTGTTGCCCCTGCGATTCCCAGCTTGGGCAGAACGACAGAGAACGGTGAATGCTGCGTGTACGGCATCCCACTGCTGGAAACCGAATTCGCCAGCGATCCGAAAACTCCGGTGCTCTCATCACGGATCAAAACGCTGATTGAAGCGCAAAGCCACTGCCCGGTTTCCGAAGTCAGCCTTTTGCAGGTGCAATCCGGCAATCTCGGCAAACATCTGCAGCAGCTGATCCCCGCGCGGGGCGAATGTATCGTCGTCTGCGATGCCCGAACACATGACGATCTTGCCACTATAGCTAAGGCGGCGCTGTCACTCAGCGTAGCCCCTTTGTTGGTGGGAGCTGCGGGTCTGGCCGACGCTTTGCCGCCATCCCGTTACTGCACCCAAAGCATACTGCTACCCGTGCTGGTAGTGGCAGGCTCGATGAGCGAGGCCACGTGGCATCAGGTAGAACAGATTCGCCAGGCTCATCGTGCCGAAGTCGTGGACATTGACGTTCGCAGCCTGCTAGGCGTCGACAACGGTCGACAGCTCTCCGTACTGGTGGATAACAGCTGCCGCATTTTGTCAGCGGGTAAACACTGCATTTTGCGCACCTGTAGAACCCTGGAAGAACGCAACAATATTCATTCCCTGTGCCAGGAATTTCATCTCTCCCAGCGCGAACTGGGTGAAACGCTGAGCCATATACTCGGCGCGCTGACGTTGCGAATAGTTGATGGCGCAAAAGTGGGGGCGCTATTCCTGACCGGTGGGGATATCGCCACTTCAGTGGCGCAGGCGCTGGGAGCCACAGGCTATCGTATTCAGGGGGAGGTCGCCCCCTGTATTCCGTGGGGAACCTTTATCAATAGCGAGATTGAAGACCTGCCCGTTATCACTAAGGCTGGCGGATTCGGTGCTGACAATACCCTCCAGAACGCTCTGGAATTTATCGAGGAAATGTATAGTGAATAAACATGTTATCGCCGTCACAATGGGTGATGCGGCCGGAATTGGCCCGGAAATTATCGTAAAATCTTTAATGGCTCCAGAACTGGACGGCGCACCGATCGTTGTCGTCGGCTGCCTCCGCACGTTTCAGCGTCAGCAGCGTCTGGAAATCGTTCCGACGGCCCATTTTCGTTCAATCGCAAAAGTGAGTGAGGCATGCTTTGAGTCAGGCGTTATTCACGTGATTGATGAACCCGCGGCATCACCCGACACGCTGATTGCGGGAGAGGTGCAGGACCAGGCTGGCGACCTGGCTTTCCGCTGCATTAAACGCGCGACTGAGCTGGCCATGAGCCACGACGTGCAGGCCATTGCCACCGCTCCTCTTAACAAGGAAGCGCTGCACCTTGCGGGGCATATGTATCCTGGCCATACCGAACTCCTGGCCACCCTGACCGGTAGCAAAGACTACGCCATGGTGCTTTACACCGACAGGCTCAAAGTCATTCACGTCACGACCCATATTGCGTTGAGGAAGTTTTTAGATACGCTTAACCAGCAACGTATTGAAACGGTTGTCAATATTGCCGATGAGTTTCTTAAACGCGTTGGCATTGCGCGCCCCCGAATTGCAGTGGCAGGAGTAAACCCCCACGCAGGAGAGAACGGGCTTTTCGGCACGGAAGAGATCGAAATCGTTGCACCCGCTATTTCCGTAATGCAGAAAAAAGGCGTTGATGTCTCCGGTCCCTGCCCGCCGGACACCGTGTTTTTACAGGCATATGAAGGCAAATACGATATGGTCGTGGCCATGTATCACGATCAGGGCCACATTCCACTAAAGCTGCTGGGTTTTTACGATGGCATCAACATTACCGCCGGCCTGCCGTTTCTGCGAACCTCATGCGATCACGGTACGGCCTTTGATATCGCATGGACAGGAAAAGCGAAACCTGAGAGCATGATAGCCTCTATCCAACTTGCGATGAAACTGGCTTAAGTATCTATGATTAAAGGACAAGATCGCCTGGAACGCATTGTCGAATTTATTCGCGGCCATAATCTGGTGACGGTAGAACAGCTGGTTGAGTTTATCGGCTCCTCGCCGGCAACGATTCGACGCGACCTGATCAAGCTTGATAATGTCGGAACGATATCCCGCGTTCATGGGGGGGTTGTCTTTAATCGGCCCATTACCAGCCAGCCGACTACCTATGAAAAACTGGCCATCAATCATGCTGAAAAGCTCTCGATTGCCGCGCAGGCCGCGCAGCTTATTCGAGATGGCGATGCGGTCGTGCTTGATGCCGGTACGACCATGATGGAGCTGGCGCGTAGAATTACCCACCTCTCTCTGCGGGTAATCACCGTTGATCTGCATATCGCGCTATTCCTGTCCGCCTTTAAGAATATTGAGGTCAGCATTATTGGTGGGCGAATTGATGACAGTAGCCAGTCGTGCACCGGACCGCACGGCTGCTTACTGCTGCAGAGCGTTTATCCCGATGTGGCGTTTATGAGCTGTAACTCATGGAGCCTTGAGAAAGGAGTTACCACGCCAACGGAAGACAAAGCCAGGCTTAAACAAAGTGTTATCGCTAATGCACGCCAGAAGATTTTGCTGGCGGACAGCGGAAAATATCATGCCTGGTCGCTCTACAGCGTGGCGCCGCTTGCGGCATTTTCAACCATCATCACCGACAACCACCTACCCGCAGACATCGCCAGTGGGCTGAAGGCGGAAGGCATTTCGTTGACGACGGCCGAGGTAGAAGTACCGCAAGGGTAAATCAGAAATCCGCCTTCAGCCCCTGCGGCGCAATGAAGATTTCCATATTCTCGCGGGATAGCTCCCAGTGTTCGAACACCAGGTCGACCACGGCCTGCTCGTCCCGCGCTTCGATAGCAACGATAAAGGCATCATGATGCTCGGAAGCAAGCTGCAGCCGGCGTTCCATATCGGCGTTCTGCGGGCGGAAGAAGGTGTGGCCAATACGGCAGTGGTCGATCAGCAGTCGGCCGAGGCTCGGCTGAAGATAGGGGTTACCCGCCATCTCGCCCATGATTTCATGAAAACGGTTGTTCTCCAGCGCCAGCGCTTCGGCGTCGCGACTTTGCACCGCTTTACGGAAGCGCTTCTGCGTCTCCTTCAGCGCTTTCATCTGCGAGGGTTTGTAATTCTGCACCGCCAGGCGCCCGGTTGCCGCGTAGATCATCGGCGCAACGAGGAAGAAATTGCGCAGGCTGGAGTGGCTCATCGGGATCACCCGCACGCCGCGTTTTTCAACGATTTCCAGATAGCCTTCACCGGCCAGCCGC
Source organism: Erwinia sp. SLM-02 (assembly GCF_037450285.1). Classification (NCBI taxonomy): domain Bacteria; kingdom Pseudomonadati; phylum Pseudomonadota; class Gammaproteobacteria; order Enterobacterales; family Erwiniaceae; genus Erwinia; species Erwinia sp. SLM-02. Next base: position 2,827,670 of record NZ_JAQISN010000001.1, read on the forward strand.
TGAAAAACCTCTCTTACCGGCGTGCGTGATAAGCCGTACTGTGCCGTCAGGCTGGCTTCGTCCAGCAGCTCATCGGGATCGAGTTCCATGGTTAAAATGAGACGCTTTAAATCCTCATAAAGTGCGACTTTACCCGATCTCAATGTTGCCTCCTGACGTGACGATCTTCAAATCCTGCACGCGAAATGCGCCGTTCCAATAGTAATTAACCTACAGAAAAAGTGCGTATACAGCAAAAATAATTCAAAAATTTCATGCGATACCTGGATCGACATAACGTTTTCAATAATTTAGTAAGAATAGTGGATTATCAATAAGTAAAGAGATGACGTGTCGGGGGATTTTTACCACATCTGGAATAAAATTCAGGCGGAAAAAGGGGGGAAACGCTGGCGCTAAGGCCAGAGTTTTTGCATGAAATGCTGCCGGTCCATCCGGGCCGGCAGCAGGGAACGGGTTCAACGCGAGCGTTATTCGCCCGGGACGTCAATCCAGATGGTTTTCAGCTCGGTGTACTGATCCAGCGCGAAGGCGGATTTATCACGCCCGCCAAAGCCGGACTGCTTGTAGCCGCCGAACGGCGTGGTGGCATCCCCTTCACCGAAGCAGTTCACCGTGACCGTACCGGCGCGCACGGCGCGGGAGACGCGAATGGCGCGGTTCAGCTTGCCGGTATAGACCGACGCCGCCAGGCCGTAAGGCGTGTCGTTCGCCAGCGCAATCGCTTCGGCTTCGGTTTTGAAGGTGGTGATGCACAGCACCGGCCCGAAGATCTCCTCGCGGAACAGCGCGCTCTGCGGCGTCACGCCGTCGATCACCGTTGGCTGGACGTAAATACCGTTTTCGGTATCGCCGCCCTGCACAATGCGCAGCCCTTCCTGACGCGCCGTTTCCAGATAGCCGCTGACCTTGCTGAAGTGATCGGCAGAGATCATGGTGCCCAGGCGGTTTTCCGGATCGAGCGGGTTGCCCATCGGCCAGCTGCCGATCTGTTCAGCGATCAGCGCCAGCAGACGGTCTTTGACCCCTTCCTGCACCAGCAGGCGCGAGGTGGCCGAGCAGTTTTCACCCATGTTCCAGAACGCACCGTTCAGCACGTGCCCGGCAACGGTCGCCAGATCTTCCGCATCATCAAACACCACCGCCGGGTTTTTACCGCCGCACTCCAGCACCACTTTTTTCAGGTTGGAATCCGCCGAATAGTGCAGGAAGCGGCGTCCGGTGGCGGTGGAGCCGGTGAAGCTCACCATATCGATATCCGCATGCAGGCCAATCGGCTCGCCCACGTCCTTACCGGTGCCGGTAACGATATTCAGTACGCCGGCAGGTACGCCCGCCTCGAAGGCCAGTTCGGCCACGCGCAGCGAGGTCAGTGAGGTCTGTTCAGCGGGTTTCACCACCACCGAGCAGCCTGCGGCCAGCGCCGGGCCGATTTTCCACGCCAGCATCAGCAGCGGGAAGTTCCACGGCAGCACGCAGCCCACCACGCCAATCGGCTCACGCACCACCAGCGCCATCGCGCCGTTGCCCACCGGGGCGGTGTGGTCGTAAAGCTTATCGATCGCTTCCGCGTACCATTTGATGATGTGAATGGTTTCCGGCACGTCTACCGCCAGGCATTCGCTCACCGGCTTACCGCTGTCGAGGCTTTCCAGCACCGCCAGCTCGGTCACTTCCTGCTCCATCAGCGCCGCCAGCTTCAGCAGCACCGCTTTACGTTCGCCCGGCGGCAGCTGGCTCCAGCTTCCGGCGTCAAAGGCGGCGCGTGCGGCATCAACGGCGCTGTTCACGTCGGCGATGTCGCAGGCGGCGAGATCGGCCAGTAATTCACCGGTCGCCGGATTGGTGGTCGGCAGGGTTTTGCCGGAGGCAGCCGCCACAAAGCGGCCGTTGATAAATGCCTTGTCGGCAAATTTCAGGCCCTGAACCACGCCGGCAACATCGTTTAAATTCTGAATCTGAGTCATGCTATCCCCTTACCCGGTAACCGCAGCAACATTGCGTTTCACGCCTTCAATCACAGCCTGCAGCTGCGCTTTCTCTTCTTCATCCAGCGCCAGCAGCGGAGCACGCACCGGGCCTGCGGTCAGGCCGGCCAGATCGCAGCCGTATTTAATGGACTGAACAAACTTACCGCCGTCGAGGAAGTTCATCAGCGGCATCATCGCGGCCATAATCTGACGACCTTTAGCGAAGTCTTTCTCAACCACGCAGGCTTCATACAGGGCAACGTGTTCGCGCGGAATAAAGTTAGAGCCAGCGCAAACCCAGCTGCGCGCGCCCCAGGCGAAGAATTCCAGCGCCAGGTCGTCCCAGCCGCAGGAGAGTGCGATGTTCGGGTACTTAATCGCCAGCAGATGCAGGTTATTCAGATCGCCGGAGCTTTCTTTAATCGCCACCACATTTTTCGATTTGCTGACTTCGGTGAAGTAGGTTTCACCCATGCTGATGCCCATACGGCCCGGGTAGTTGTAAAGCATGATCGGCAGCTGGGCGGCTTTATCCACGGTCAGCGCATGGTGCGCGTTTTCCAGTTCGGTCGGCAGCGCGTAAGGCGGCGAGGTCACCAGAATTGCATCGGCTTTGTGTTCGCGGGCGTGCTGCGCAAAGGCAACGGCATCTTCCGTGCGGATAGCACCGGTTCCCACCACCAGCGGCAGGCGGTTGCCGATCACCTTGCGGGCATGCTCCACCAGCGCCAGGCGCTCTTCGGTGGTTTGCGCGTAGTATTCGCCGGTGGAACCGCCGATGATAATGCCGTGAACGCGGGCTTCAATCAGCGACTCCAGCACGTCGGCAAAGCGAGCAAAATCAATGCTGCCATCGGCTGCGTAAGGGGTGATTGCCGGGGTGAAGATACCATCAAATGTCAACACGTTAACCTCCAGGGGGAAAATCAGTACCAAAATCGCCCGCCGTGCGGCAGAAAATGGCGACGTTTGTTAACAATTTGCACAGCCCGGTTTGGCAGGTCAATGAAGCAGAAGTTTTTGTATACCCATAAAATACAAAAAAAATTCGTATGAATGGTACATTTATACAAAATTATTTTTTAAAAATTATTAATATCAATGCATTAAAACTATTTTTAACAGGGAAAAATTTTCTACATGATTTCCGATAACGATCACATTATGAGATTATTACGCTATCTGGCATATTTACAGCACCGGTCAGGAAGCATAGTTTTGATGCTGCATTTAACCAGGTTTTAACAGATATCCCGCCAGGTTCGCAGGCGAACACAGTAAACAGAGGTAGAAGGCTATGCCCCAGAATAAAGCGACGCTCACAGGACTGATTGCCATCCTGCTCTGGAGTGCGATTGTAGGATTGATCAAGAGCGTCAGTGAGGGATTCGGTGCAGTCGGCGGCGCGGCGCTGATTTACACCTGTAGTGCCGTTCTGCTGCTGTTCACCATCGGCTTCCCCAACATCCGCAAATTTCCACGCAGCTATCTGATCATCGGCAGCGTGCTGTTCGTCTGCTACGAACTTTGCCTGTCGCTGTCGCTGGGATTCACCCACTCCGGCCGCCAGGCGATTGAAGTGGGCATGGTGAATTATTTGTGGCCCAGTATGACCATTGTTTTATCGGTTATTGTTAACCGGCAGAAAACCAGCCTGTTAATTATTCCCGGCGTGATTATTTCCGTAATGGGAATTTGCCGCGTCCTGGGTGGAGACAGCGGTTTCTCGCTCAGCGAGATGGCCAGTAATATCATGGATAACCCGCTTAGTTATGGCCTGGCTTTTAGCGGCGCGATTATCTGGGCCATCTATTGCGTGGTCACCAAAAGAATTGCGCAGGGCAGTAACGGCATTACGCTGTTCTTTATTTTAACCGCCCTGACGCTGTGGGTGAAATTCCTGCTGTCGCCGCAGCCCGAGTTTGTTTTATCGGCGAAGGTGTGGATTAATCTGGCGCTGGCGGCCATGGCGATGGGCTTCGGCTACGCGGCCTGGAACGTGGGGATCCTGCACGGCAACGTGACTATTCTGGCGGCGGCCTCCTACTTTATTCCGATTATCTCCGCGATCCTTGCCGCCTTTATGCTGAACTCGCAGCTGTCGGTCTCCTTCTGGCAGGGAACCGCGATGGTGAGCCTTGGCTCTCTCGCCTGCTGGTGGGCAACCCGCACGGTGGCTGAAAAAAAGCTCTCCTGTAAGGCCTCGTAGCCTCTTTCCGGGGGGAGCCCCCTCCTCCCGGCATCGTACTGACTGAATTAAAAAGAAAAAGCATCCATTCAATCGTCTTTAATCGGAGGGGAATTGATATGCCTTAACCCGCAGAGAATTAAATTTAAATCCAGTGAGTCAATTAATGAAAACAACCTGCTCCGGATAACATTCTGACAAATTTATCTGGTTTAAAATAATCCCGTTAATGCTGTGATTAAAAGTAATAAACCCCGTGACCGTAATAAGCATCCATCGCTTTCATGCTTATTACAGTCATTATGTTGTGCTTTTTATTCAACGGTATCGGAGAAAAACAGGAGTTAAAATGTCCGCTCATATTTCTGTTGAAGACGTGCCGCTCAGCCGCTTCCACCGATTACTTACCGTCCGCTCCGGCGGCGGATCCTTCGTTGATGGCTACGTGCTGAGTATCATCGGCATCGCCATGACCAAAGTCTCGCCGGCTTTAGGGCTGAATGCGTTCTGGGAAGGCCTGATTGCCGCCTCGGCGCTGTTGGGGATTTTCTTTGGCGGCTTTTTAGGCGGCGTACTGACCGACCGCCTGGGCCGACGCCTGATCTATTTCGTTGGCCCCACGCTGTTTATCCTCTGTTCGCTGGCGCAGTACTGGGTTCAGAGCGGTGAAATGCTGTTTATCATGCGCCTGCTCAGCGGCGTAGCGGTAGGAATTGAATACCCGGTGGCCACCGCGTTCCTGGTGGAGTTTCTGCCGAAAAAATACCGGGGACCGTGCCTCGCCACGTTAACCATCCTGTGGTTTGCCGGGGCCGCCACCGCCTACATGACCGGGGAAGCCATTCTTTACTTTGGCGGAGCGGAAGCCTGGCGCATCGCGCTGGCCAGCACCGCCGTCATCGGCGTGGTGCTGTTCGTTATCCGCCTGGGTACGCCGGAATCTCCACGCTGGCTGATCGGTAAAGGCCGCCATGCGGAAGCGGAAGCCGTGATCCGCCGCGTCTACGGCGACGACTTCAGCCTGAAGAATCTTTCGATGCCGTCCGAAAGCAAAAACCTGTCCTTCATGAATCTGCTGCATTCGGGCTACGGCAAGCGCATGGCGTTTGTCACTATTTTCTGGACCTGCTCGGTGATCCCGGTGTTTGCCGTGTACGCCTTTGCGCCGAAAGTGCTGGACGCGCTGCACCTGAGCGGCAACTGGGCCTCCTACGGGTCGGTAGCGATTACGCTGCTGTTTGTGATCGGCTGTGTTATCGCCACCCGACTGGTGAATACGCTGGGCCGCCGCAGGCTGCTGCTGCAAAGCTTCCTGTGGTCAGGCCTGGCGCTGCTGCTGCTCGGCCTGCTGCGCGACGGGCCATCGCCGGTGATCCTGCTGCTGTTCGGCACCTATGCCCTGTTTATCGGCGGTGCGCAGGTGCTGCAGCTGGTGTATCCGAATGAGATTTTCCCCACCGAAATCCGCGCCGCCGCGGTAGGCATTGGTACTTCAATGTCGCGCATTGGCGCGGCTGTCGGTACCTGGCTTATCCCGATTTCGTTACAAACCATCGGCATCGGTTCAACCATGTACATCGCCGCCGGGATCACCGCCGTGGGGCTGATCGTTTCCTGGTTCCTGGCCCCGGAAACCGCCTCACGCAACCTGGAGGATGCCGCCTCCCTGGACGATGGCCGCCCTCAGAAGGCGCGTGGCCGGGGCGATCTGTCGCGGAATAACGCCTGATACCCTGGCTCAGGGGCTGCACTGCAGCCCCTTTTTTTACGGTTTAATTAACTTTTCCACTTCCCGTCGACGCTTGCGGTAAGAGCTGGGTGTTTCACCATACTGCTTGCGGAACCAGGCGATCAGGTGGGAAGCATCGGCAAACCCGGTGGCGGCGGCAATGGCGTTGATGCTGTTGCTGGAGTCGGCCATCAGCTTGCGCGCCTGCTCCAGGCGCATCCTCCGCCAGTACACCGCCGCCGAATAGCTGGTGCATTTCGTAAAGATCAGGTTCAGCTGGCGGAACGTCACTCCGGCAAAGGCAGCCACCTCCGCCAGGGGAACCGGGGAGTCAAGGTGATGCTTCATCAGTTCGATCACCTTGTTAACCACCTCATTTTCATAGACGTCCGGCGGGTTCTGATTCTCTTTCTGCTTTGCCCGACTGGCGGGCACCGCCGTGTCATCCACCAGCAGGTACTTCAGCACCTTCTGAGAACGCACCAGCCCACAGTGCTGGCGGATCAAATCGGCCGCCAGATCGATGGCCGTTCCGCCCGGGCAGGAGATGATGCCACCGTCTTTGATGTAGGTTTTATCGATCACCGGAATCGCTTTCGGAAAGCGCAGCCGGAACTCATCGCGGGTGGTGAAGTGAATGGCACACTGGCGCCCGTCCAGCAGACCGGCGTTGCCCGCCACAAACGCACCGCTGCACAGGGTGATGATGGGGATATTGCGCGCATGGATTTCTCTCAGCGCCTGCAGAAGCCACTGCGGCGGCTGGCGCGTCTCCTCCAGCAGCCCGCCCGCCACCACGAAGTAATCCCAGTTTCGGGAGAAATCCAGCGCCGCCGTGGGTGACACGGGCAGGCCGCAGCTGGCGGTGACCGGCCGATCGTCGCAGGTCATCCATTCCCAGCGGCAGAAAATCTGGCGGCTGGAGAACGACTCATCCGCCGCAAAGCGCAGCGATTCCACCAGCCCCGCCACCGAGGCCAGGGTGAACTGCTTCATCAGCAGAAAGCCAATGGTCAGATCGGGCTTTGATTCCCCGTTTTGTTCAGGCGCTATCTGTTGCTGCATGGTTCTCAGGGTTCCTGTAATCCGCCCAGCTTGCTCAGCAGGCGCTTCAGATCGCGAATATCCTGTTCGTTCAGACCGGAGGTGATGGTTTTTTCGGCGCTTTTTGCCTGCTCCACCATCCTTGCCAGCATCGCTTCGCCGTCAGCCGTCATGGAAACCAGCTTGCGGCGGCGGTTATCCGGATCGATCACCACGTTCAGCAACCCGCTCTTTGTCATGCGATCGATAACATAGGTTCCCGTCGCTTTATCAAATCCGGCGCGATTCCCCAGCGTTTGCTGATCGCAGCGGGTCTCCTCCGCCAGCACCACCAGAATGGCGTACTGCACGGCGGACAGACCGGTATCAACGCACTGTGCCCAACAGGTCGTGGAATGCTGCCCGGCGCGGCGCATCAGGTGCATCAGCGACGAGTCCCCGTGTGGCCACAGGGGGGCAGCAACAATTAAGTCAGGATTTTGTGACATGGACTGTCTTGACTCCTTAAAACGATAATTCTATAGTTCGAACTCAAACTGTTTATACTCAAACTATAACCCAAAAGTTTATCAAAAGAGAACCGCATGAAGCTTGTTGTCGGCATGACCGGTGCTACAGGCGCGGCAATTGGCGTTCGCCTGCTTGCCGCACTGAAAGACCTGGACGTAGAAACCCATCTGGTGATCTCCAAGTGGGCCCGCGCCACCATTCAAATGGAAACGCCCTACAGTGTACAGGACGTTATTGCCCTCGCCTCCAGGACTTACAGTGAACACGATCAGGCGGCCGCCATTTCCAGCGGTTCTTTCCGCGTTGACGGCATGGTCGTGGTGCCCTGCAGTATGAAAACCCTGGCCGCCATCCGCGGCGGCTACGGCGATGGCCTGATTGCCCGTGCCGCCGATGTTACGCTGAAAGAACAGCGAAAACTGGTACTGGTGCCACGGGAATCGCCGCTGAACGTTATCCATCTGGAAAATATGCTGGCGCTTTCACGCGCCGGAGCGATGATGCTGCCGCCCATGCCCGCCTTTTATAACAATCCGGCCAGCATCGATGACATCATCAATCATTTTGTTTCCCGCATTCTCGATCAGTTCGGTCTTGATAACGATCTGACTAAACGCTGGGGCTAACGCCCGCCATCTTCCGCTACGAATCAGGAGAGCCGGATGAAATATTACGACGATTTAAGAAGTTTTATCGATGCGCTGGATACCATGGGCGACATCATGCACGTGACCCGCGAAGTGGACTGCGATTTTGAACCCAGCGCGATCACCCGCCGCAGTTACGAAATTCAGTCCCCGGCCCCGCTGTTCCATCATATTACCGGAATTGAACCCGGTTTCCGCCTGTTTGGCGCACCGGCCTCGCTCTCCTCACGCAGCGATATGCCGTATGCCCGCGTGGCGATGTCGCTGGGACTGGCGCCGGAATCAACCGGCCTCGAAATCGTTGAGGCGCTGTCCGCGGCACGCCACAAGCCGGGTATTCCGCCGGTGCGCGTCGCGTCGGCTGCCGCGCCCTGCCAGCAGAATATTTTACGCGGCGAAGAAGCCACCCTCGATCGCTTCCCGATCCCGTTTGCCCACGACAAAGACGGCGGCCGCTACGCCAATACCTGGGGCACGCTGATTGTGAAAACGCCGGACGGTAAATGGGTGAACTGGTCGATCGCCCGCGTGATGAAAGTTGACGGTAAAAGAATGGTCGGGCTGATTGTGCCGAGCCAGCATATCGGCCAGATCTGGGCAGAATGGGTGAAAATCGGTGAGCCGATGCCCTATGCGCTGGTACAGGGGCCGGCCCCGGCGATCTCCTGCGTTTCCGGCATTCCGATCCCGGCGCACGCCGATGAAGCGGACTATATCGGGACGCTGGCCGGTGCGCCTGTAGAAGTGGTGAAGGCGGTCAGCATCGATCTTGATGTACCGGCAACCGCCGAGATTGTGATCGAGGGGCACGTTTCTATTACCCGTGACTGCCAGGAAGGCCCGTACGGCGAGTACGGCGGCTACCTGGGATCCGGCTCTTCCGCCCAGCCGACCTTCCATGTCGAGGCAATTACCTATCGCGACGATCCGATCTGGCCGATGTCGATTACCGGACGCCCAACGGATGAGTCCCACACGCTGTGGGCGATTGGGCTGGCGGCGGATGCGCTGACTTATCTGAGGGAAGCCGGGCTGCCGGTGAAAGCGGCCTGGATCCCGGAAGATTCCACGGTGCACTGGCTGCTGGTAGTGATGCCGGAAAACTGGCGCGAGCTGCTGCCGGGCGTTTCCAGCGAAGCGCTGTCGCAGCGCATCGGTGAAGTGCTGTTTAAAACCAGCGCGATGGTATTCATTCCCAAGGTGTACGTGGTGGATGACGATTTCGACCCGACCAACTTACGTGAGGTGGTGTGGGTGCTGTCGACTCGCGTACATCCGGTGGGCCGCCGCGCGGTGTTTGAGGATCAGCGCGTAATCCGCCTGCCGCAGTGCTACGAAGAAGAGGAGTACGTCGCGGGGAAAGGCGCGAAGGTGGTGTTTGATACGCTGCAAACCACCCGTCATCTTCACGCCTCGTTCGAACAGGGCTATCCGGAAGACGTTCGCCAGCGCATTCTTGATAACTGGTAAGTTCTGACGCCTGTTTATCCCGTTCCCGGCACCGTTCGCCGGGAACAACCACCTTCCCCCCGGCTGCAGCAAAACCGCCGCTCGCTAAGGCCGTCAGCCGGTTATCGGTTGAGAAAGATCGATAATTCTGTCGGCGCTGGCAATGGTCGACGGTCGGTGCGCAACAATGATGCGGGTAATATTCAGCGCCACGATCGACGCATTGATCATCTTCTCGTTGTGCATATCGAGATGGCTGGTTGCCTCATCCATAAACAGCACGTTGGGTTTCTGATACAGCGCGCGCGCAATCAGCAGGCGCTGTTTTTGACCGCCGGAGATCCCGCCGCCCAGCTCGCCGATCATCGTTTCGTACCCCATCGGCATATGCATAATTTCATCGTGAATATTGCAGCGCTTCGCGCACGCCTGCACCAGATCCATATCCTGCCGATCGTCAAATCCGGCAATGTTGTCGGCTATCGAGCCGGAGAACAGCCGATCTTCCTGCAGCACGCAGGCGGTGCTGGCGCGGAAGTTGTTGATGCCGATTTTTTTGACGTCAAACCCGCCGATAAAGATCTCACCGCTGTCCGGCTGCAGCAGGCCGGACATCACCTTAAGCAGCGTGGTCTTACCAATGCCGGAGGTGCCGATCAGCGCCACCGATTCGCCGGGGGCGATGGTGATATTCACATCAGAGAAGATCGGTTTTGACAGCGCATCATACTGATAGCTCACGCCTTTTATCTCCAGCGATACGCCGGTGTTCTCCTCAAACACCTTACGAAACGGCAGCTCCTTCTCCGGCTCGCTGTAGGCAATTTCGGAGATACGCTCATTGTGAAGCGACAGCATTCTCAGCTGGATAGTCAGGTTAATCAGTGAGGTGGCCCGCTCGGCAAACTGTCCGCGATAGGCGTTAAACGCCATAAACATCCCGAGGGTCATATTGTTATCAATCACCATCATCGCCCCGAGCCACAGAATGACGACCTGATCGAGCGAGTTAATGAAGGTGTTAATCCCACCAAACATCATGTCGAATTTCGTCTGCCGAAGGGTGGCATTGCTGGTATCAATGTTGGTGTTCAGCCAGTGCTGAGATCGCCGGTGCTTCAGGTTGAGTGATTTGATGGTCGCAATACCGTACAGCGACTCCATAAAGTGCGACCCCGCGCGGGCGCGTTTGACGATCAGTTCCTCATTAATCGCACGATAGAATTTGTAGGTCGACAGGCGGATCAGGATGTAGCAGAGCGTGAAGCCCAGCACGACCAGAACCAGCCAGCCGCCGTACAGCGACAGCATCACCAGCAATCCGACCGCCATAATGGTGTCCATAATGCCGGTCACAATGCTGTTGGTGAAGGTCGAACGGATAGTGTCCAGCGAGCTGAAGCGCGACTGAATATCCCCCAGCTTGCGCTTTTCAAAGAACGAGAGCTGCAGGCTGAGCAGATGATCGAAGAAGCTGGTCTTCCACTGAATGTCCGTGTAGGTATCCAGCTTAAGCGATACCCAGGCGCGGATCATACTGACAAAGGTTTTGAAAATGGTGAAGAAGATCAGCCCGATACAGATCACCAGCAGCAGGTTGTGATCGCGCGGGGGGATAACGTGGTCGGTGACCATTTGCGTGCCCATCGGCAGCAGCAGATTAACCATTTCAATGACGATCGACAGCATAAAGATTTTGGTCAACGCAGGCTTGAGGCCCACGATGCTGTGCATCAGATCCCTCAGGCTGATCCTGGACCGCAGCGTCTCTTTCTTAAAGTGGCTGTCGGGCCAGAGCTCCAGGGCGATACCGGAAAAGTTCTCGGACATCTCTTTCTTCTGCACCACCCGCCTGCCCATCGCGGGATCGTTAATCACGTAGCGATGGCCTTTTACCGCCACCAGAACCACAAAGTGATTCAGCGACCAGTGCAGGATGCAGGGCAGCCTGAGCTCGCCGATCTCTTCCAGCTCCAGAGACAGGGCGCGGCTTTTCATGCCGACCTCATGGGCCACCCTGTCCAGTACGTTGAGCGTTGCCCCCTGCGAGGAGGATCCGTAGCGATTACGAAAGTTGAACAGATCGATGTCTTTACCGTAATAACCGCAGACCATCGCCAGACAGGCGTTACCGCATTCGGTGGCTTCGGACTGAATAATCACCGGCACTTTGCTGCGGATGGAAAAATTAATACGTTTAAAAATCTGGTCCAGCACGTTGTTATTCATCACCCGGTCCCTTTAGGCTCTGCACTATTTTATATACGGGTGAAAACAGCCACATGTAGAGCGGTCGCTCCTCCATAAACACCACGCTCCTCGCCTTAAGTCCGTTGGCCAGAACTAATTTCCTTTCCTTGTAGACGAACTCCTTATCTTTAATATCCACAATGGTTTTATACAGCGTCACCGGAGCCTCGGAGTTCGCAGCAGGATGGTTGAGGTCGCTTAACTCCCTGCGGGTTGCGGGCATCGAAGAAATTGAGATGATTTTTCCGGAAAACTGGCCGAATTTATCGGAAGGGAAAGCATCATAGCGGATATTCACCACGTCCCCGGGTTTGACATACGGCAGGCTGGTATCCGGGAGCCACAGCATCAGATAGTACTTTACGCCGTGTATCTGCTTGATTTGCGCCAGGCTGCTCCCGGCTTCAACCATCTGACCCGGCGTAGCGGCGATCGACTCAAGCCGGCCATCAATGGTTGATTTGATCATAATGGTTCCGTTAGCGCTGCTTTCCACCAGCTGGGTGCGATAGTCGTTTAGCTGGTTGTACTGGCTGGAAATCTGGTTATCCATATCGGAAGATTTGGTCGTCAGATCGCTGCTCAGTTGCGTAATTTGCAGCTCCAGCTGCATTTTTTGTGAAGAGAGGGACTGGTAGGTATTTTGCTGCTGTACGTACAGGGAATGCTGGCCGCTGTACTGATCCTTGGTGATTAACCCCTGCTTGAGATAGTCGTTGTACGCGTCCAGCGTGCGCTCCATATCGGACATACCGCGCCTGGCGGCCAGCAGCATATCATCCGTTTCTTTAAGCGAATTTTCATAGCGCGCAATCTGCTGCTGGGTCGTTTTAAGAAAATCGTCCTTGTTCTCTTTCAGCTTGCTGATGATCTCTTCTGCATTACTGATTTTTTCCTGCACCATGGAAATACTGGCATCGCTGACGTTACCCACGCTGGTGGTTTTTGAAACATCCAGCTCAAACAGGAGGGTTCCCTTTGTCACGCTGTCCCCCACCTGAACAAACTGGCGAAGGATGTAGCCCACCTGTGGCGAAGAGATATTGAGCGGATGGGGCAAGGTAATGACCTCACCGTCAACATCAATACGCTGGGTAAAATTAAAGAAGCACAGAATGGCAATGGCAATCGCCAGGAACGTCAGACAACACGCTGAAATAATGAGGGATGAAACACCCCTGAGTAAAATAACCCGCCCGTTCCAGTAACTTTTCTGGTGGTCTACGGCTTCCTGCCGGAATAGTTTTCGACTCATTCACACTCAACCTTGATTTTAAGCAGGACCGAATCCTTCGGCCCGATGTCAATATAGTCTGGAAAATAGCGTTGGTCGGCTATTTGGGGTGGCAAATGATAATTCGCCAGGCGGAGATTTACAAGATATTCACGCCCCCTGTTGAAAACCACTCTGGAAATTAACGGCACATATAATAAAAAATCCAGCCAGCGCAAATTCAATAAAAAATAAGAAACAGAATCCGCCGTCCGGAATTTTTTAGCGAAAAAACGTCAACAATAAAATCGGCATAAACCCCTGCCGATCCTGGCGAATTAATTTTCGGAAGTGACCAGCCTATCCTGCGTATTTATCGCTGACTTATCGCTGAGTAAAACATATCTTTTTTGCAGCTGTTCCAGGGCTGTTTCTATCTGCCTGGGCTGCAGATCCGGCGATTGCGCATCGTAGCGTCGCAGCAGTTCCTCAACGGGAAGCGAACGGTTAAAGGCCTGCGTGATGGCAAACACCTCTGATTTCAGCTCACTGACGGTCATATATTTTCCGCGCTTTTCATCCAGCCCGTTCAGCCGCCCCGCCAGCTTCTGGAGCTTCTGCATGCCCTCGTGCCAGTTAACCAGCGCGCTCGCCGGCTGCGCATTGTCTTCCAGCTCCCGTTGCCATTGCTGCTGCATCTGCCGCACGGCCGGATTATCCGGCCACAGTATCCGGGCCTGGTCAATGAGTTCCCGGCCATAGCGCTCCGGCCAGCCCGGCGGCAGCGACATCAGCCATTTAAGCTGCGCCTGCAGCTTTCCTGCCGGGATTTCCGCGCTGACCGAAGCGTGCCGAAGCTCGCTCAGCTGCTGCGCCGATAGCCGCTCAGGTAACGGCGTCAGCGACGCCGACAGCTGCCGCTGCGCCGGGGAAGGCTGCATCAGCGCGTTGACTCCCCACAGCAGCAGCCCGCCCACCAGCAGCGCACTCCCGGCCCCGAGGAAAAACGCCCGTCGCGCACTCCGCCGGGGCCACTGGCCGGCAGGTCGGGCAGCGAGAGGGAAACCAGCGGCAGCATCGCGATCGGTATCGGCCACCTCCCGCTCGCCGGGCGTCCCCGGGGAGCCGGTAACGCCTGCAGGGTTGGGATGTACGACATAAATACGTGGGCCGGAAGCCGACAGCGATTCCGCAGACTCGGTGGCGACGGCCTGCGGGGGAAGTGTCACTTCCGTCTCAGGTTCCCCGCCATGCGGCGCGTTTTCAAGGCGGGTAATTGCCTGCCCCACCTGCTGCTGGAGCACGTCCAGACGGCTGGCCTGTTTTAGTTCGTGCCGGGTCAGTATCTCAATGAACGTCGCCAGGCTTTTTTCAATCTGATAAAGCAGTGCCAGATCGTCCCGATCTGCCAGCGGCAGCGTACGAAAAGCTTTCTGCAGACGCTGATTCAGGCCAGTAATGATTTCCATTCGTGCAGGCGTGCTGCCGGGCCACATCACTGACCATTGCCAGGTGCTCAGCGCATTAATTAATGCCAGGCCTTCACTGATGCCCGCCAGGCCAGCAATATGCGTACGCGCCAGTAAATACCAGGCGGCGGTTTGCAGTTCAACGCCGTTGTTTTCAAACAGCCTGAGACACAGGGATTCCGTATATTTCCAGTCCACGTCCGGGCGGGCGGGATGAGACAGCTTCATTAATTCTTCGCGCAGCGCGATATAATCCGGTAATGCCCGCGGATCGCCGCCGGTTCTGAGATGTTTGTCCTTTTTCACGCGTATCGTTCCATCAGGTGTACTGTTAAAGGTTTATTTTTTCAGTGACGCTCTTAATTTAGCATCAATAACATCGCAATGCTCGTATTAGCGACTTCGGGATAAAAGTCTTAATTCAGCGCAACATCTTTATAACCAGAAAAGAAAAAATACGGGAAACCGGCTTTCCGTTAATAACTGGAATGATTAAAACAGCAGCCTCCTCTTTATTACGCCTGTATTCCTCCGGGAGACGTCATTCAGTAAATGGCGGGAAAGTGCAAAGCGGTAATTCAGAAAATCAAAAATGCTGAGAGGGGCTGAGAATGGAGAATATCTTGCCCGATTTCCATGAATTTATGAATTTTTGTGTTCGAACGGGGGGATATACTTTTCCTTGTGAAACCCAAAAAGGATTAATTCAATGATTTTTAAGCCAAAATTCATCAGTTTTGATTGCTACGGTACCCTCATCAACTTCGAAATGGGGCCAACGGCCAGGACGCTTTTTGCCGGCCGCGTCGAGGATAAACGGATGTCTGCCTTCCTCGAAAGTTTCCGCTTCTACCGGCTTGATGAAGTGCTGGGTGACTGGAAGCCATTCCTGCAGGTGGTGGAAAACGCGATCCAGCGGGCGTGTCGCGCACACGATGTTGAATACCGCGCTTCCGATGCGCTGGCGCTGTATAACGCGGTGCCGACCTGGCAGCCGCATCCCCACGTGGTCGAAACGCTGGAACAGGTTGCCCGCCACATTCCTTTGGTGATCCTGTCCAATTCAATGGTCGATCTCATTCCACACAGCATCGCCCATCTCAAAGCGCCTTTTCACGCCGTGTACACCGCAGAAGAAGCGCGTGCCTATAAGCCGCGTGCACAGATCTTCGAGTATATGTTCGACCAGCTGGGCTGCGGGCCTGAGCAGATGATGCACTGCTCATCCAGCTTCCGCTATGACCTGATGACGGCCTGCGACCTCGGTTTTATGGCAAAAGCGTTCATCGATCGCGGGCATGAGCCCAGCGTTGATGGTTATGACGTCAGTCGGATCACCGACTTCCGCCAGCTTCCAGGCCTGCTTGGCCTGTAATCCTGACCGGGAAGACGCAGATGAAGCGAGGAAAATGATGCTTAAGGAACACCCGGGCGAGGCGGCTGCACTAAACACCGCGGCCCCCGCCGTCTCTCTTGCAGAGATACGATCGCGGGTCACTGACCTGTACGGAATTGAAGGCACCGTTCGCCTGCTGGCCGGTGAGCGCGACCAGAACTGCTGTATTGAGCAGGCCGACGGTACGCGCTATGTCTTCAAGATCAGCAATCCGTCTGAATCTGCGTCGATCGTTGATTTCCAGATTGCGGCTCTCAACCATATCGCCGGCGCAGCGGCGGATCTGCCTATCCCACGCGTTGTTCGCACGCGGGCCGGTCAGACCCGTGAAAACGTCACGTGGTGCGACGGGTCAAACACTATTGTCCGCATGCTCAGCTATCTGGATGGCGTGCAGATCAAGGAAACGGTACGTACGCCCGAACAGCGCCGAGCCATGGGAGCCTGTCTGGCCAGGCTTAATCTGTCCCTTGAAGGGTTTTCACATCCTGCCGCCAGCCACGACCTGCTGTGGAACGTCTCGGCAGCACACCGCCTGACGGAACAGCTGGACAGTCTGACCGACCCCGCGCGCCGGGCGCTTGCCGGGGAATTTATGACGCGTTTTAAGCAGCATGTTTTGCCGGTTCTTCCCATGCTGCGTGCTCAGGTGATTCACAACGATTTTCACCTCTATAACGTGCTCGTCGCGCCGGAAGACCAGAACCGCCTCACCGGGATCATTGACTTCGGCGACCTGCTGCATGCGCCGCTGGTCGGTGAAGTGGCCACCGCTGCGGCATTCCATATGGCGGGATCTGAGGACCCGTTCGAAGGCCCCGCCCAGTTCGTTGGCGCTTACCACCGGACGCTTGCACTCACTGAACCGGAGCAGGAGATAGTGACCGACCTGATGGCCACCCGCCATCTGATCACCGCCCTGATCTCGGAGTGGCGTGCGGTTCGCTACCCTCACAATCGCGAGTACATCCTGAGACACAATCCCGCAGCCTGGGAAGCCCTGTCACAAATGGCCGATCTCCCCCGCGAAAGCGCGCGCGATCGGCTGTTATCCGAAATTCGAAACGGGAGAAAGTCATGAAAAGCACAACAGATTTGAATATGGTAAACGCCTACATTCCCGGTCGTGCCAACGTCGGGCCATTGACCGCTGAAATGATCCAACGCCGCGATACCCTGCTGGGGCCGGCCTATCGCCTGATGTATGAGCACCCACTGCATATTGTACGCGGTGAAGGTGCGTGGCTGATTGATGCCGATGGACGCCGTTATCTGGACGTTTACAACAATGTGACGTCGCTTGGGCACTGCCACCCGGCGGTCAGTGAAGCGATCTGCCGACAGGTTCAGACCCTGGCGACTAATACCCGCTACCTGCATGACACCATTCTTGAGCTGGCCGAACGGTTACTGGCAACCGTTCCGGAAACTAACCTGGCCCACCTGATGCTGACCTGTACGGGCAGCGAAGCGAACGATCTCGCTTACCGTATCGCCAAGCTGCGTACCGGCGGCACCGGGGTTATCGTGACCGAGACGGCTTATCATGGCATTACCGACGCGGTTTCCCAGTTCTCCCCCTCGCTGGGCACCTCGGTCGATCTGGGGCCGCATGTGCGCCTGGTGCCTGCTCCGTGTGACTATCACGCTGAAGGCAGCGATCTGAACGAACGCTTTACCCGGGATGTTGAAGCCGCCATCGCCGATCTGCAGCGTCACGGCATCAAGCCTGCGATGCTGATTGTCGACTCGTTATTCACCAGCGACGGCATTCTGCCAGGCCCGGTGGGCTTCCTTAAGGGCGCGGTCGAGGCGATCAAACGGGCCGGTGGCCTGTTCATTGCCGATGAAGTGCAGCCCGGCTTTGGCCGGACCGGTGAGCACATGTGGGGCTTCCAGCGCCACGGCGTTATTCCCGATATCGTCACCCTCGGCAAGCCGATGGGTAACGGTCAGCCGATAGCCGGCCTGCTGGCAACGGCCGATGTGCTGGAGGAGTTCGGCCAGCGTTCGCGATACTTCAATACGTTTGCTGGCAATACCGTCTCCTGCGCTGCGGCCCTGGCCGTACTGCAGACCATCGAACGGGATGATGTGATTGCACAGGCGCGACGGGTCGGTAACGTTCTGCTTGAGGGGATTTCCGGGCTGCAGGCACGGCACGATGCCATCGGTGACGTTCGCGGTGCGGGCCTGTTCGTGGGGGTGGAGCTGGTATCCGATCGCGATGCGCGCACCCCGGATCGCTGGCTGACCAGCCAGGTGGTTAACCGGATGCGGCAGAAAGGTATCCTGCTGAGCGCCTGCGCGAAGGGACACAATGTGCTGAAAATCCGCCCGCCGCTGATCCTGACCGAAGAGCAGGCCGGAATGGTGATCGCTGCACTCGACGAGGCGCTGACGGAAGCGATGGCGGCACGTGCCGAGCCGTTAACGCCTGTGGTATAGTCAGTTTATGCCAAATTCAAAATCCCTTGATCACGCAGACCTCAGAATACTCGAGCATCTTCAGCGCGAGGGCCGCTGCTCAAACCTGGAACTGGCTGAGGCGATAAGCCTCAGTCCCAGCCCGTGTCTGACGCGAACCAAACGCCTGGAGCAGAGCGGCGTCATCGCGGGCTACAGTGCCAAAATCGCGCTGGACAAGCTGGGCAGCAACGTCGTGGTGTTTTCTGAAATAACCCTCAGCAGCCACTACCCCGCTGATTTTCGCAAGTTTGAGATGGGTGCAAGCAAGTACCGTGAAATCGTCGAATGCTACAACGTCAGCGGTGGCTACGATTATCTGCTGAAAATTATCGCGCCGAATGTGTCTATGTTTCAGGATCTGATGGATCGCCTTTTGGAAGATGAGATCGGTATTGATAAATTCGCCAGCCGCATCGTATTACGCCAACCTTACCAGCAGCGGGCGGAGCCTCTGCTGGTCATTGCGAAGGGCCAGCCCAGTTGGAAGTGAGATCGCCGCGTTATCCCGCTATGCTGTTGGGCAATTCCCCTTCACTGGAGCTAAAACGTCATGGCAGCACCTCGCTTGTTTATCGTTCACGGCTATACGGCCGGCCCGCACCATCACTGGTTTGACTGGCTGAAGCGTGAAGCCCAGGCGCTGGGTTTCACGGTCACCGTCCCTGCACTGCCGGACTCACAGCATCCCGAGGACCAGGCATGGCAGGCCGCGCTGGCGGAATGCGTTGGCGAAGTGGACAGCCAGACCTGGTTTGTTGGCCACAGTCTCGGCTGCATCACCGCTCTGCGTTATCTGAACCGACAGCCCGCCGGGCAGGATGCCGCCGGGGTGATTATGGTGGCAGGCTTCAGCGAGGCGGTGCCCCCGCTGCCCGAGCTGGACACGTTTATGTCGTTGCCGTTTGAGTCATCCCGCGTTGTGCAGCAGGTACCGCACCGTGCGGTTATTGCGTCGCTCAACGACGATATTGTTCCCCCCGTACTCTCGCTACGCTTCAGTCAGCAGCTCAACGCCCCTTTCTACGCGCTGCCCGACTGTGGGCATTTCCTCAGCCGTAACGGTATGAACGAACTGCCGTTGGTTTTGCAACTTTTGCGCCGCTTTATTTCGGCGTAATGCCCCCCTATGCCGGAAGTACCGCTCGTCGGTTTATTCCGGCTTTATTTCCCTGAAATTGAGCGCCCCGCCTTACAATTTATATTTAAGATTCAGCCTAATCATTTAGAATTAAAAAAAGCGAAGAAATAAACCCAAAACAATTTATTATTCATAAAAATCATAATCTTATAATTACCCGCATTTTCTGTTTTAATAAAACACACATTATTAAATTATGATGCATTCTTTATGGCATAGCCTCAAATGGAATGGAACTATGAGAAAGGTTTACTGCAGGGAAGCGTATACGCTTTGCGGTATTTTGTTGTGCTCAGCGCCCGTCATGGTCACACAAGCCGCCGTACCCATTATGGAAAAAGATGCACCTTCTTACGATTATCACAGCGACCCACTGACCCCCTCGGTGGCAACCACCACGCCGCCCAGGGAGCGAGCCCCGGATCTTTTTGGTGAAACAACCGGCCCTCTGCCCTTCTTTGGCAAGGAGCTACGGGATCGAGGCTACGATCTGCCGGATCCGTATGGTATTGGTTACAACCATATGAATATTCACCAGAATATCAAAGTTAAGAGTATCGATTTCTCCAATCTGAAAATCCCCAGCCTGTTCCCCGGAATGAGCCCGATCCCGGTCGATAATATGTTTAATATTCTCGTCGGGCACACTCGTGAAAAAAGTAAAACCGATACGGCCAGGCTGGACACGTGGCTGTTTCCCTTTATGAATGTTTACGGCATTGTCGGGCACACCAAAGGGCGCTCCGTTTCCAGCGTCAGTGCCTGCATTACGGATGCAGGCTGCCCGCCAGAGCTGAAGGATCTGGATTTTACGCTGAAATTTAAAGGAACCACCTGGGGCGGCGGTACCACGCTGGCCTACGGTTATCATGACTGGTTCGGTACCATGGACTTCAACTATACCGAAACGCATTTTGACATTCTGGACGGTAATATTTCTGCGTTTACCTTTACTCCACGCGTCGGTTATCGCTTTACCGTGCCCGGCGTAGAGAGATTCTCCATTCCGGTTACCCATGCCAGCCTGTGGGTGGGCACGATGTATCAGGATGTCGATCAGGACTTCAGAGGTAATATCAGCGATCTGCATATGCCAACGCAGCTCAGCAGCCTGGTGAATTTTGTTAACGCAGACGATAAAGGACGTTTCCGGGTGAAGCAGCATCTTAAATCTCCGTGGAATATCCTGGTCGGTGGACAGTATGAGCTGACCCGTAACTTTAATATCACCAGTGAAGTGGGCTTTTCCAACCGTAACAGCTTTATGGTCGGCGGAGAGTTTCGTTTCTGAACATGCGGTTTAACACCTTCCTTCTCTGTGGCCTGATGACCCTCTCCCCGATGAGTCAGGCCACCGTCATTCCCAGCCGGGAAAAAATCGATCGCTTTCTGAATAAGCTCGGTGCGGATCGTAAGGCCGATACGCGTAAAACCATTGACTGGGGTATTGTTCCCGGCCCTTTTTATACGCCAGAGCTGGGCGTCGGCGTCGGGGTGGCGGCCGTCGGGCTGTACCGGCCGGACGATCGCCAGCGCGATACGCCGCTCTCCTCACTGTCTTTTACCGGCTTTGCCAGCTCCACCGGTGCCTTTGGCGTCGGCTATGAGAATTATACGTTTATCAACAATGACCGCTGGCGCTTTTACCTGTCAGGCGATCTCAGCCGCAGGCCGCTGCACTACTGGGGAGAGGGGTATCGGGCTGGCCGGGGGCAGCGGGGCAAGCAGTCCTACGACTCAACCAAACTCAGCGGCGTACCAAGGATCCTCTATCAGCTGGCTAACCACACCTACGCCGGCGTGGGCTGGTCTTTCTCGTATGAGGGTGCGTCCTCGCTGCAGCATAAACCCAACGGCAGCTTCTACCATCAGGATGAGTCGCGGCATATTCTGAGTTCAGGTGCCAGCCTGCTCTTCAGCTATGATTCGCGGGATTTTGTCGCGAACCCATCGCGCGGGCAGGCGCTGAATCTTGCCTGGACCTGGTACACTCCGGCGCTGGCCAGCGACAATCGCTTTGATGCTTTCGACGCGCAGTACGATGTTTACCATGCCATTAACGATACCAGCCTCATAGCCTGGGAAGTCTACAGCCGTTTTACCCAGGGGCACGTCCCCTGGACCATGCAATCGCTGCTCGGTGACAGCCATCATCTGCGCGGCTATTACGAAGGCCGCTATCGCGACCGTAATATGCTGAGCAGTCAGCTTGAATGGCGTAAAAAACTCAGCTGGCGTCACGGAGTGGTGGCGTGGATTGGCGCAGGGAATATGTCAGACAAACCCAGTGAAGTCCTGGACGGGCACTGGCTGCCGTCGATAGGTGCCGGGTACCGCTTCGAATTCAAGAAAAACATGAACGTTCGGCTCGATTATGGCCTGGGGCAGCACAGTTCCGGCTTTTACTTTCAGGTTGGGGAGGCATTTTGATTGTCCCCTGGTGGCGTCTTATGCTGCTGTTACCTGCGCTTCTCCTTACCCACTGCCAGGCTCATCATGTTAACCGCACGCGCCTTCCGCTGGCGGATCTCAGCCTTCCGGCAGGCGAGTCACCGCGAGTGTGGCTGTTGCCCCGCCCCCTGCCGCAGCCGGGGGGTCTGCGACCCTGCTGCGCTTTTGGCTATCATCTTCGGGCAAAGCTGTTTGGCATCCCGGTGCCGTGGTATCAGCTGGATAATGTTGTGGCCGCCGCGGATACCGGACAGCATCACTTCAATCCAAGCTTTCTGGATACGCTGAGCACCCTGCTCGGCATTAACGGCGAGCATAACGGCCTGATCTACACCCGCCGGGGAGGGTTTATCGATCTGGCGCATCTGCGCGACAGCGCCGATAACACGCTCTGGCTGTTCAGCCACATCTGGCCGCGGATGGGCCTGGATACCACACTTAAACTTGACGACGAGCTGGGACAGCGCGAAATTCGCCTGTTTACTTACACTCCACCGGCCAGCGCGACCGACCGCTATCGTCTGGCGGTTTACCTCGCCGCCCATCTGGCCTTCGAACTTGCCGCATGGCATGAGGTGGCGCAGTGGTATGGCTTTGAATCGGTGCCGGGCTTCTCTGAGGGCGTGTCGGCATTTTCTCCGGAAGATCTCTACTCCAACCTGCTCGGTACCCGCGTGGCGATTGACTTACTCAACGCCGGTGGGGGCGCGTCCGTGTCGCGCTACCAGCAGGCCATGAGCACACTGATCCCTCAGGCGCTGGCGCAGCTTGGGGCAAAATCCCCTGCCGGTACGCGCTTTAACTTTGATATGCTGGACCGCCTGTGGTGGAACAGCCGCTGCCGCCTGCCGGATAAATTTCTGCTGCGCTACCGAAACTATGATGTCAGTGAACGGCGGATGCCCTCACGAGCGTGGGAAGGGGTTCCGGCTCTGAGACTGACACTGCCCGCCCACTTTCACGGTATTCCACTTGCCCGCTATGGCCGCCTGGAAATCCGGCGGGGACGGGCGATGGCCCACCTGCCTCCACCGGAATCACACTACCTTTTCACCGATTTCCCCGCGCTGGCTCAGCGAGCTAAGTCTGCCGACCTCCGCCATCTGGCCAGCCTGCGCTACCGCTGTAACTGAGCAGGCATTCACCCGTCCAATCCGAAAAACCATAATAAAAAGTTATCTTTGATTACGTTTACTCACACCGCCATCGCCCTCTTTTCGTCAGATTCCTCCCCTTCCTGAAGGCGCTTACCGCAGGCAAACGTTTAGCTGCTGACTTAATCACCACATTGACGTAAAGCGGAAAGTTCCCTTACTGAACGACTATTAATGTGACACACATCACATTTTAGCTGATTTGAAATGAAACAGAATTTGACAAGTGTGAGCAATCTCTATTTCCTTAGAGCCGGATAGCGGCACACTGCCGCAACATTACTGACGGGTGCTTTTATCAATCTTTTTAGCCCCGGATTAGGTGTCTTAATCAACCCAACCTGACCCTCGCGCTGGCTGCAGAGGATGGTCTTTGAGCATGTGGTAAAATAATGAAATATAAAATTATGATGGCTGGCGCGCTGGCAGCGCTCTCTTATACCCATTCCTCTTTCGCAGATACGAGCAGCAGCCCTGAATACGTTTCCGACTGGTGGCACCAGAGCGTCAACGTAGTAGGAAGCTACCACACCCGTTTCGGACCTCAGCTGAACAACGATGTTTACCTGGAATATGAAGCCTTCGCGAAAAAAGACTGGTTTGATTTCTACGGTTACATCGATGTGCCTAAATTCTTCGGCGTGGGCAACGGTAACGATAAGGGCGCATGGGATAACGGTTCCCCGTTCTTTATGGAAATTGAACCCCGCTTCTCTATCGATAAACTGACCGGCACTAACCTGGGCTTTGGTCCGTTCAAAGAGTGGTATTTCGCCAACAACTATATCTACGATATGGGTGACAACCGCGCTAACCGCCAGAACACCTGGTACATGGGTCTGGGTACCGATATCGATACGCATTCGGACGTTGGCCTGTCGCTGAACGTTTATGCGAAGTATCAGTGGGCGAACTACGGTGCCGCTAACGAAAATGAGTGGGATGGCTATCGCTTCAAGGTGAAATACTTTGTGCCGATCACCAGCCTGTGGGGCGGTAACCTGAGCTATATCGGCTTCACCAACTTTGACTGGGGTTCCGATCTGGGCGACAACTCCGCGCCAGCGCGCACCAGCAACTCTATCGCCTCCAGTCATATTCTGTCACTGGGCTACGATCACTGGCACTACTCGTTCGTGGCGCGTTACTTCCACAACGGCGGCCAGTGGAACGATGGCACCGAGCTGAACTTCGGCAACGGTCCGTTCCACGTCAAATCTAACGGTTTTGGTTACTACCTGGTTGTCGGCTACAACTTCTGATAGCGGTACAACCTTGCTGAATTCTTAATGCGCCTGCGGGCGCATTTTTTTTGCCTGCCCGCAGCAGGTATACTGGCCGGGGCAATACTGCCTTAGCTAAAGGAATTTTTATGTCTGCGATGTCTGCCGATCACAGCATTAAGCTGCGGCCTCTGGAACGTGAGGATCTGCGTTTTGTTCATCAGCTTGATAATAACGCCAGCGTGATGCGTTACTGGTTTGAAGAACCGTATGAAGCTTTTGTTGAACTCTCCGATCTTTATGACAAGCATATTCACGATCAGAGCGAACGGCGGTTTGTGGTAGAGCATAAAGGGGTCAGCGCCGGGCTGGTTGAACTGGTGGAGATCGATCACATCCACCGCCGGGCGGAGTTTCAGATTATTATCGCGCCCAGCCATCAGGGTAAAGGGCTGGCCAGCAGAGCGGCAAAAATGGCGATGGAGTACGGTTTCTCAGTACTGAATCTGTACAAGCTCTATCTGATCGTCGACAAAGAAAACGAGAAGGCTATCCATATTTACCGCAAGCTGGGCTTTATCGTGGAAGGGGAACTCATTCACGAATTCTTTATTAACGGGGAGTACCGCAACACCATCCGTATGTGCATTTTCCAGCATCAGTATCTGGAAAAATTCAGGCCGGTAAACGGCAGTGGGATGGTCAGCCCAACGGCCCAGTAACGCCCTCCCCGCTCATCGGGCGGGGAATCAGTCGAACATGCGTTCCAGATAGCGTTCCAGCGCGGCACGTGAGCTGAATCCGTAAGGAATACCGTAGTGATCGTTCGAATCCCCAACCAGATACATCGGGAAGCGGACATAGTGTTCACAGGTTTTAATATCTGAAGCCGGTACCGCAATGGCCTGGCTCCTCTCTTTCAATGTCGGATGGATCACCAGCGCCGTACGACCCAATCGCGCCTCACGATTAACATAGACGTAGTTTTCACCCCGACTGTAACCGTAGCTTTTAGCGGTAACCGTATCCATCTCAAATCCCGCCTTTTCCAGTACGCGAGCTACCTCATCAGGTCGTAAATACATGCTTTTTCCTCTGTGTCTGCAAACCCCGCAACCTTACCTCAGGCCACATAGTCGAGGCTTTCGGAATAATCCATAAACGCAGGTTTTCAGCGTCACGGATTTTTAGCCTGTCTATACTTAATAGTACATTTCAAAACCAGGGAGCGAAAATGTTCAACCGGACAGCGAAAAATAATGATATTGACCTGAGTGAAGATGTTTCACTGCTGGCAGATACGCTTGATGACCTGCTGAAATCCTACGGCAGTAAAGCGAAGGATGACGTGGAAGGGGCCAGAAACCGTGCAGAAAGCCTGTTGAAAGAGACCCGCGCCAGACTGCAGGGCAATAACCGGGTAACTCAGGCAGCCAGGGATGCGGGCGCGCAGGTGGACACCTATGTTCGTGACAAACCCTGGCACGGCGTTGGGATCGGCGCCGCCCTCGGCGTCGTCATCGGGGCACTCATCGCCACCACCACAACCCGCCGTTAGTACCGTTTATTTTTTGAACAAATGCTCGCCGATCACAGTGCGGGCATTTTTTTTATCTGCGCAAAACCTTGTGGCATAAGGCTTGTGAGCAAGCTGGCTAAATAAATACGCTTTTCCTATATCTTGTGTGGTTGCTTTTTATGGCCACTATATCTAGTATTCACTTCATCAAGACCACGCAACATGGTGTGGCAGTGGCGGCGCGAGTCGGGCAGTAATTTCCGCGCCAGAGACTAAGTTAACCAGCCCGTAAGGTGAATACGAATCATGCGCATTATTATTTACACTAAAAATAATTGTGTCCAGTGCAACGCGACAAAAAATGCGATGGATAAGAAAGGGATCGACTATCAGCTGATCAACCTCGATAGCGAACCTGCTCACGTTGAAACTCTCAAGTCTCTTGGTTATCGCCAGGTCCCGGTCGTCATGGCCGAACAGGATCACTGGAGCGGTTTCCGCCCGGATAAAATTCAGGCGTTAAGCCATCTGGCTGCCGTCCGGGGTTAAGGCGATGACTACGCTGGTATATTTCTCCAGCCTGTCGGAAAACACCCACCGTTTTGTTACCCGCTTAAACCTGCCGGCGCGACGCATTCCGTTAGACAGCGCTCAGCGCCTGCAGGTAGACCAGCCCTATATTCTGATCGTGCCCAGCTACGGCGGCGGCACGAGTCATGGCGCGGTGCCTAAGCAGGTCATTCAGTTTCTTAATGATACCAATAATCGTCAGCTGATCCGCGGCGTTATCGCTGCCGGAAACCGTAACTTCGGTGAGGCCTACTGCCTCGCTGGCGACATTATTGCGCGTAAATGTCAGGTGCCGTACCTCTATCGCTTTGAGCTGATGGGCACCGCCGACGATATCGCTAACGTTTACAAGGGAGTAACCGAATTTTGGCAGCGACAGACAGCACCCTCATAGAGGCCGCAGCGGCCGCACCTGATTATCACGCGCTCAATGCGATGCTGAATCTGTATGATGCCGAGGGCAACATCCAGTTCGAAAAAGATCGCGAAGCCACGCGTCAGTACTTTATCCAGCACGTTATTCCTAACAGCGTGCAGTTCGCTTCCGTGGCCGAGCGTTTACAATATCTGGTCGCGGAAGGCTATTACGAAGCCGATGTGCTGAACGCCTATCCGTTCGACTTCGTTTGCGCGCTGTTCGAGCAGGCCTACTCGCGCCGCTTCCGCTTCCAGACGTTTTTGGGTGCCTGGAAATTTTATACCAGCTACACGCTGAAAACCTTCGATGGCAAACGCTATCTGGAAGGCTTTACCGAGCGCGTATGCATGGTGGCGCTGACCCTGGCGAAAGGTGACCAGGCGCTGGCGCTGTCGCTGACCGATGAGATCCTCGCCGGGCGCTTCCAGCCTGCGACCCCCACCTTCCTGAACTGCGGCAAACAGCAGCGCGGCGAGCTGGTGTCCTGCTTCCTGCTGCGTATTGAAGACAATATGGAGTCGATTGGTCGTGCGGTAAACTCGGCGCTGCAGCTTTCCAAGCGCGGCGGCGGCGTAGCGTTCCTGCTTTCGAACCTGCGCGAATCCGGCGCACCGATCAAGCGCATTGAAAACCAGTCATCCGGCGTGATCCCGGTGATGAAGATGCTGGAAGATGCCTTCTCTTATGCCAATCAGCTGGGCGCACGCCAGGGTGCCGGTGCCGTTTATCTGAACGCCCACCACCCGGATATTCTGCGCTTCCTGGATACCAAGCGCGAAAACGCCGATGAAAAAATTCGCATAAAAACGCTGTCGCTCGGCGTGGTCATTCCTGATGTGACTTTCCAGCTGGCGAAAGACAATCAGCCGATGGCGCTGTTCTCCCCGTATGACGTGGAGCGCCTCTACGGCCTGCCGTTTGCCGATATCAGCATCAGCGAGAAGTATGACGAGATGCTGGCCGACGAGCGCATCCGCCGAACGTTTATTAATCCGCGCGAATTCTTCCAGACGCTGGCAGAAATCCAGTTTGAATCGGGCTATCCGTACATCATGTTTGAAGATACGGTTAATCGCGCCAACCCGATCCACGGGCGGATTAATATGAGCAACCTGTGCTCGGAGATCCTGCAGGTTAACACCCCGACCGAGTACAACGACGATCTCAGCTATCGCCGCATCGGCAAGGATATTTCCTGCAACCTCGGTTCGCTGAATATTGCCCACGCCATGGATTCAGAAGACTTTGCCCGCACGGTAGAAATCGCGATACGCGGTCTGACCGCGGTTTCCGATCAGAGCCACATCAGCTCGGTGCCGTCCGTTGAGGAGGGTAATGCGCAGTCGCACGCTATCGGCCTGGGTCAGATGAACCTGCACGGCTATCTGGCACGCGAACGCATTCAGTACGGCAGCGAAGAGGGTCTGGATTTCACCAATATTTACTTCTATACGATCACCTATCACGCACTGAGGACTTCGAACCTGCTGGCGCGTGAACGCGGTACTACCTTCAGCGGCTTTAGCGATTCACGCTATGCCAGCGGTGAGTATTTTAATCAGTACGTTGAGCAGAGCTGGCAGCCGCGCACTGCCCGCGTCGCCGCACTGTTTGCCGATGCCGGGATTGAGATCCCGACCCGCGAGCAGTGGCAGACGCTGAAAGCGGCGGTGATGAAAGACGGTCTGTATAACCAGAACCTGCAGGCTATCCCACCGACCGGTTCGATTTCGTATATCAACCACGCGACATCGAGCATTCATCCGATCGTCTCGCGGATTGAGATCCGTAAAGAGGGCAAAACCGGGCGCGTTTACTACCCGGCCCCGTTTATGAATAACGATAATCAGGACTTCTACCGCGATGCCTACGACATCGGACCGGAAGCGATTATTGATACCTATGCTGAAGCCACCCGCCATGTCGATCAGGGCCTGTCGCTGACGCTGTTCTTCCGCGATACCGCCACCACCCGCGATATCAATAAAGCGCAGATCTATGCGTGGAAGAAAGGCATCAAGACGCTGTACTACATCCGTCTGCGTCAGATGGCCCTGCAGGGAACCGAAGTGGAAGGCTGCGTTTCCTGTTCGCTGTAACAGCACATTCAACCGTGGGCCGGCGTCGCGCCGGCCCCGTCTACATTTTTCGCGGCCGGCCGCTGCCGGATCGGAACTAAAGATATCACTATGAAACTGAAGAAAGTTCACGCTATTAACTGGAATAAAATCGAAGACGAAAAGGACCTGGAAGTGTGGAACCGCCTGACCAGCAACTTCTGGCTGCCGGAAAAGGTACCGTTGTCGAACGATATTCCGGCGTGGAACGGTCTCAATGCCGATGAACAGCAGCTGACCATCCGCGTGTTCACCGGCCTGACGCTGCTGGATACCATCCAGAACACCCTGGGCGCTCCGGCGCTGATGGCCGATGCGCTCACCCCGCATGAAGAGGCGGTGATGTCCAACATCAGCTTTATGGAGGCGGTGCATGCCCGCTCCTACAGCTCGATCTTCTCTACGCTTTGCCACACCAGCGATGTCGATGCCGCCTACGCGTGGAGCGAAGAGAACGCGCCGCTGCAGCGCAAGGCCGACATCATCCTGCAGCACTACTATGAAAACGACCCGCTGAAAAAGAAAATTGCCAGCGTGTTCCTGGAATCGTTCCTGTTCTACTCCGGTTTTTATCTGCCGATGTACTGGTCCAGCCGCGGTAAGCTGACCAACACCGCCGACCTTATCCGCCTGATTATTAAAGATGAAGCGGTACACGGCTACTACATTGGCTATAAGTACCAGAAAGCGCTGGAAAGCCAGAGTGCCGAGCGTAAAGAGGATCTGCAGCAGTTCGCCGTAGGGCTGCTGCTGGAGCTGTATGAGAACGAAGTGGAATATACCGATGCGCTTTACCAGGGCGTCGGCTGGCAGGAAGATGTGAAAAAATTCCTGCACTACAACGCCAATAAGGCGCTGATGAACCTGGGCTATGAGGCGCTGTTCCCGGCGGAAATGACCGATGTGAACCCGGCAATTCTTTCCGCACTGTCACCGAACGCGGATGAAAACCACGACTTCTTCTCCGGTTCCGGTTCATCCTACGTCATGGGTAAAGCGGTCGATACCGAAGACGAAGACTGGGACTTTTAATTGCTTTACGGGGGGATTCTTATCGGACCCCCGCTTATAATAGTTCCCTACGAAATTAGTAATTAAAATCAGCCAATCGGCTGATTTTTTGCTTTCAATAATCGATTGCCAACCCTGCCCGATTATCCCTATTTTCACCTCTGGTGCGTTCATATTTCCGCAACACAGGGATATTTCTTAGGTAAATATCGTTTTTTTTCATCCCTGCTCAGCACCGCGCAATCCCTTACCAGCACTGGTATTCTTTGATACTGACATCTCCCCTGGCATTTTCAAATGCCGCCTCAAGGGTTGCCTCTGAGTCTCAGTGTGCTACGGTATATATCGTTAATAACTAAACTGAAAGAAGAACCCCTATAAGAAAATTAATCAACCAGGAATTAATTAATGCATGGCAATTAAATTAGAAGTTAAGAATTTATATAAAGTTTTTGGGGAACATCCCGAGCGGGCATTTAAGTATATTGATAAAGGGCTCAGCAAAGAGGCGATTCTGGAAAAAACCGGGCTGTCTCTTGGCGTTAAGGACGCCAGTCTGGCCATTGAAGAAGGCGAGATCTTCGTCATCATGGGGCTCTCCGGTTCCGGCAAGTCCACCATGGTTCGCCTTCTCAATCGTCTGATTGAACCCACCCGCGGCCAGGTCATTATTGACGGTGAAGATATTGCCAAAATATCTGACAGTGAATTACGTCAGGTCCGCAGAAATAAGATCAGCATGGTATTCCAGTCATTCGCGCTGATGCCGCATATGACGGTATTAAATAATACCGCCTTCGGTATGGAATTAGCGGGAACGCCGTTGCAGGAGCGACAGGAAAAAGCGCTGGAAGCGCTGCGCCAGGTGGGTCTTGAAAATTATGCTCATTCTTATCCCGATGAACTTTCCGGCGGCATGCGTCAGCGTGTGGGATTAGCCCGCGCGCTGGCAATTAATCCGGATATATTATTGATGGATGAAGCATTCTCCGCGCTCGATCCCTTAATCCGTACTGAAATGCAGGATGAGCTGGTAAAACTGCAATCCCGGCATCAGCGCACCATCGTATTTATCTCCCACGATCTGGATGAAGCCATGCGAATTGGCGACCGTATTGCGATTATGCAGGGCGGTGAAGTGGTGCAGGTGGGTACACCGGACGAAATCCTGAATAACCCGGCCAATGACTATGTCCGCACCTTCTTCCGCGGCGTGGACATCAGCCAGGTGTTCAGCGCGAAGGATATTGCCCGCCGCAGTGCCGCCGCGCTGATCCGCCAGGCTCCGGGCTTTGGCCCTCGCTCGGCGATCAAGCTGCTGCAGGACAACGACCGCGAATACGGCTACGTGCTGGCGAAAGAGAAATTCGTCGGCGTGGTCTCCACCGATTCCCTGAAAGCGGCCCTGGCCGCCGGAGAGGGGCTGAATCATGCGTTTCTGGAAAATCCTGCGGCGGTGCCGGGCGACACGTCGTTAAGCGACCTGCTGTCCCACGTGGCGCAGGCTCCCTGTGCGGTTCCGGTGACCGGCGAACAGGGTCAATACATCGGTATTATTTCCAAAGGCATGTTACTGCAAGCATTAGATCGTGATGGAGGTCAACCATGAGCAAACAAACCAGTAATCCGTGGGACACGTCCACCAGCGCCGCAGACGGCGGCCAGGCAGCGAGCGGTAACGCAGCGTCGGCCAGTAGCGATCCCTGGGGTGGCAGCACGACGGCGCCGGCTGATGGCGGCACGTCGGGCGCACCGGCTGACGGGAACGCAGCGGCCTCCAGCAGCGATCCCTGGGGCAGCAGCGCATCGGCACCCGCCGATGGCGGCGCGGCTTCAGCCCCGACTGACGGCGGCGCCACCACCGGCGGTGACGCCTGGGGCGCACCCGACGGCGGTCACGCCGCAGCCAGCGGCGGCAGCGACTGGCTGAACAGCGCACCGGCTCCGCAGGTTGAACATTTCAATATCCTCGACCCGTTTCACAAAACGCTGATCCCGCTGGATAGCTGGGTGACTACCGGCATCGACTGGGTGGTATCGCATTTTCGCCCGCTGTTCCAGGGGATCCGCCTGCCGGTGGACTATATCCTCAGCGGCTTCCAGCAGTTACTGACCGGGATGCCCGCGCCGGTAGCGATCGTGCTGTTCGCGCTGATTGCCTGGCAGATGTCAGGGCTGGGAATGGGCATCGCCACGCTGGTTTCACTGGTGGCCATCGGCGCTATCGGTGCCTGGTCGCAGGCGATGGTGACGCTGGCGCTGGTGCTGACCGCCCTGCTGTTTTGTATCGTCATCGGGCTACCTCTGGGGATCTGGCTGGCGCGCAGCGAGCGGGCAGCAAAAATTATTCGTCCGCTGCTGGATGCCATGCAGACGACCCCCGCGTTCGTCTATCTGGTGCCGATAGTCATGCTGTTCGGTATCGGTAACGTGCCGGGCGTGGTGGTGACGATTATCTTTGCCCTGCCGCCGATAGTTCGTCTGACTATCCTCGGCATCAAGCAGGTCCCTGCCGATCTGATTGAGGCGTCGGAATCGTTCGGTGCCAGCCCGCGCCAGATGCTGTTTAAAGTGCAGCTGCCGCTGGCGATGCCGACCATTATGGCCGGCGTGAACCAGACGCTGATGCTGGCCCTGTCGATGGTGGTTATTGCGTCGATGATTGCCGTCGGCGGTCTGGGCCAGATGGTCCTGCGCGGCATTGGCCGACTCGATATGGGTCTGGCTACCGTTGGCGGCGTCGGCATCGTGATTCTGGCGATTATCCTCGACCGCCTGACCCAGTCGCTGGGCCGCGACGTTCGCAGCCGCGGCAACCGCCGCTGGTACGCGACCGGTCCGCTGGGTCTGCTGACCCGTCCGTTTGTGAAATAAACTTTCGGCGGCGCGAAAGCGTGCCGCCGCTTACCTCCACACGATGAATGACAATAAGGAGTTGCTATGCGCAAGACCGCACTGCTGGCCGCCGCATTAACTACGCTGGCCGCCGCTCAGGTTTCCGCCGCCGATCTTCCGGGTAAAGGCATCACCGTTAAGCCGGTTCAGAGCACCATCAGCGAAGAGAGCTTCCAGACGCAGCTGGTCAGCCGCGCGCTGGAAAAACTGGGCTACACCGTGGACAGCACCAGCGAGGTGGATTACAACGTTGGCTATACCTCGATCGCTTCCGGCGATGCCACCTTCACCGCCGTTAACTGGCAGCCGCTGCACGACGATATGTATAAAGCGGCAGGCGGCGACGCGAAATTCTACCGTGAAGGCACCTACGTTCAGGGCGCGGCCCAGGGTTATCTGATCGACAAGAAAACCGCCGAGAAATACCACATCACCCGCATCGATCAGCTGAAAGACCCTAAACTGGCGAAGCTGTTTGATACCAACGGCGACGGCAAAGCGGACCTGACCGGCTGTACGCCAGGCTGGGGCTGTGAAGCGGTGATTAACCATCAGATCAAAGCCTTCGACCTCAGCAACAGCGTTGAGCATAACCAGGGTAACTACTCGGCGATGATCGCCGATACCATAACCCGCTTCAAAGAAGGTAAACCGATCCTGTACTACACCTGGACGCCTTACTGGGTCAGCGATGTGCTGGTACCGGGACGCGATGTGGTGTGGCTGCAGGTGCCGTTCTCTTCCATGCCGGGCGAGCAGAAAGACGTGGATACCAAGCTGCCTAACGGCGCGAACTATGGTTTCCCGGTGAACACCATGCACATTGTTGCCAACAAAGCCTGGGCGGAGAAAAATCCGGCCGCGGCGAAACTGTTCTCTGAAATGAAGCTGCCGATTGCCGATATCAACGCACAGAATGCGCGCATGCATACCGGCCAGGCTTCCGAAGCCGATATCAACGCCCACGTTGACGGCTGGATCAAAGCTCACCAGGCAATGTTTGATGGCTGGGTAAAAGACGCACTGGCCGCGGCGAAATAAAGGCGCATTAGCCGCTGCGAAATAATTTCGATAACGCGTTTTCAAGGGCCGCTCGTCTTCGACGAACGGCCCTTTTATTTTGATCGCGCCATCCAGGAGCCATGGCTTCCCCCCGATATCGCACTCCTCCCCGGCTGCAAAAAGCCGCATCGATGGCAGTATTCACCGCGCGGAAAGCCCCGGGTGAACTGGTTTGTCCTGTTAATTATTCTGTGAGTGAAATAGTTTTTTAGGTTACTATTAGCCTATGAGATATTTCTTACTCCTGTTCTGGCTGCCATGAAATCCCCCCATACCGGACTCAATCCGGCGCTGGTCGCACTGATGTCCGTTGCCACCGGTTTGTCCGTTGCCTGTAATTATTATGTTCAACCGCTGCTGGCGACTATTGCCCAGGCGTTCGATCTCTCTTTCCATCAGGCCGGTTTTATTGTCACCACCGCTCAGCTCGGCTACGCCGCGGGGCTGCTGCTGCTGGTACCGCTCGGCGATATGCTGGAGCGCCGCGGTTTAATCGTGACGATGAGCCTGCTGGCGGCAGGCGGGATGGTGATCACCGCCCTGTCCCCAACGCTGCCGCTGATGCTGCTGGGAACCGTACTGACCGGGCTGTTTTCCGTCGTAGCGCAGATCCTCGTACCGCTGGCCGCCACGCTGGCCGCGCCGGAAAAACGCGGCCGGGTGGTCGGCACGGTGATGAGTGGGCTGCTGCTGGGGATCCTGCTGGCGCGAACCGTTGCGGGCGGGCTGGCACAGCTGGGCGGCTGGCGCACCGTATACTGGGTCGCCAGCGTGCTGATGGTCTGTATGTCTCTGGCCCTGTGGCGCTATCTGCCGCGCTATAAGCAATCGGTTTCCCTGAATTACGGCCAGCTGCTGCGGTCGATTTTCTCGCTGTTTGCTCAGCACCCTATTCTGCGCACCCGGGCCATTACCGGCTGCCTGATTTTTGCCAACTTCAGCGTACTGTGGACCTCGATGGCGTTTCTGCTCTCCTCACCCGAATGGGGTTACTCCGAGGGAGAGATCGGCCTGCTGGGACTGGTGGGGGCGGCAGGGGCGCTGGCCGCACGTCAGGCCGGCGCGCTGGCGGATAAAGGCAAGGCCCGACTGACCACCAGCATAGGGTTAGTGCTCCTGCTTCTCTCGTGGGGGATTACAGCGGTGGGTGCGCACTCACTTACTGCGCTGGTGATCGGCATCCTGGTGCTCGACCTCGCGGTTCAGGGGGTGCATATCACCAACCAGAGCGTGATTTACCGTCATATGCCTGAAGCGCGTAACCGCCTGACATCGGGATACATGACCAGCTATTTTATCGGCGGCGCAGCGGGTTCCCTGCTCTCCGCCTCGGCGTATCAGATGGCGGGCTGGTATGGTGTCTGCGTGTGTGGTGCTCTGTTAACCGTCGTTAATCTATTCAACTGGTGGCGAAACTCTCAGCACGAGGCCGCCGCGGGCTGATTTTTTGGGTCAAAAATGAAGTTTTTTCAGGCACGACGGCCTGTTATCAGTTTTCACACTCTGGTAATGTTAAACGCAATTTATTCAAGCTGGTTATTTTTTCACATGCAATTATTCAGCACCACAAGCGATACGGGCGATGACAGCTGAACACAACTATCTTTCGGACAGTGCAGATCTGCCCCCTTCCAGCTGGCGCGAAGGGGTGACCGACAGCCTGCCAATCGTAATCGGTTACGTGCCGGTGGCCTTTGCTTTCGGACTTAACGCGACGAAACTGGGGTTTACTCCGTCCGAAGCGATATTTTTTTCCTGCATTATTTATGCCGGAGCCAGCCAGTTCGTCATTACCGCCCTGCTCAGCGCGGGCGCTTCCCTGTGGATAGCGGCACTGACCGTAATGGCTATGGATGTCCGGCACATTCTTTATGGCCCCTCACTACGCCAGCGCATCACTCAAAAGCTTAATCCGCGTAAAACCCCTTTCTGGGCATTTGGCCTGACCGATGAGGTCTTCGCTGCCGCGACCGCCAAGCTATACCGCGACCGGCGCGGATGGAGTGAAGACTGGATGCTGGGTATCGCTTTCTGCTCCTGGCTGTCGTGGGTTGCCGGTACGGTGGCAGGCGCATGGTCCGGTAACGGCCTGCTGGATGAGTATCCGGCCATTGAAGGCGCACTGACCTTTATGCTGCCCGCGCTGTTCCTGAGCTTCCTGCTGGCCTCGTTCCAGCGCCGTCAGAGCTTTACGGTTATCGCCGCGCTGGCGGGGGCGCTTGCCGGTATGATGCTGTTCTCTATCCCCGTTGCCATTCTGAGCGGCATCGTTGCCGGCTGTCTGGCGGGCCTGCTACCGCCGCCGGGCGGCAGGGAGAGCCGGTGAGTTCCCAAATCCTTTTACTCGGTGCACTGGTTGGCCTGGCGAACTTTCTGTTTCGCTATCTGCCACTGCGCCTGCACGGCAGGAAACATGCCACCGGCATCAAGCGGGGCGTCTCCGGGCTGCTGTTAGACAGCATCGGCATTGCCTCAATCTGCGCCCTGCTGATCGTCTCCAGCCTGCCCGATATTCTGCGGCATCCTGACCGACTGATACCCACACTGCTCGGCTTTGCCGTGCTGTGTCTGACGTTCTTTTTTTCGCGCAGCATTGTTTTATCAACGCTGCTCAGCGCCCTGGGTTATGGAGTGACCTGGAAATTACTGATGATGAGTTCGGCTTTGTGAACAGCCACTAACCGGGAAAGCGTTCTTTCTCAAATGCCATCATCGTTACGACACCAGTTTCAATTAATGAGGTCCCTTTATAATGGAAAGTTCGTTTTCTCCCATTGAACAGATGCTTAATTTTCGAGCGAATCGCCAGAAAGATTTCCCGCTGCAGGAGATCATGCTGACCCGTTTGTGTATGCATATGCAGAGCAAATTACTGGAAAACCGCAACAAGATGCTGAAGGCTCAGGGGATTAACGAGACGCTGTTCATGGCATTGATCACGCTGGATGCGCAGGAAGATCACAGCATTCAACCTTCTGAGCTGAGTTCAGCTCTCGGGTCTTCCCGTACTAACGCCACGCGCATTGCCGACGAGCTGGAAAAACGGGGATGGATTGAACGCCGCGAGAGCGATAACGATCGCCGCTGTCTGCACCTGCACCTGACGCCAAAAGGGAATGAATTCCTGCGCCAGCTGCTGCCACCGCAGCATCAGAGCCTGCAGCTTCTGTGGTCTTCGCTGAATGATTCCGAAAAATCCCAGCTGGAAGGTATCATCCGTAAGCTGTTAAATCGCCTAGATAAAATGGATGAAGAGCAGGTTATCGCTTCACTTTCTCGTTAATTGAACCACTAATAGCATATTGTGCGACACACCCGTATCAGGGAATCGTTACTTTAAGCATCCAAAAATAAACTCATGCCAGCGCTAATCCCGCTGGCATTTTAGACTCAGGCTGTTGCTGACAGGATGTCCGGCGAACCTGAATGGCAAGAGAACGTGGAGAAAAACATGAGTGCAAACGCGGTCACGCAGGATCCGCAGCAGCCGAAAAATAAAAAAAAGACGCGCAAAGGCGCGCTGATTTTTCTGGCTGTGCTGTTTGTTGT
This sequence comes from Erwinia sp. SLM-02, assembly GCF_037450285.1. Classification (NCBI taxonomy): domain Bacteria; kingdom Pseudomonadati; phylum Pseudomonadota; class Gammaproteobacteria; order Enterobacterales; family Erwiniaceae; genus Erwinia; species Erwinia sp. SLM-02. The sequence goes on from NZ_JAQISN010000001.1 coordinate 2,865,111, forward strand.
TATCGGGGTGGCCTATCTGACCTATTGGTTCCTGGTGTTACGTCACTATCAGGAAACGGATGACGCCTATGTTGCCGGTAATCAGACCCAGGTTATGGCGCAGGTTTCAGGCAGCGTTAATAAAGTGTGGTTTGATGACACCGACTATGTGAAAAAAGGCGACGTGCTGATCACGCTGGATCGTACCGATGCCGAGCAAGCATTTGAGAAAGCCCAAACTGCACTCGCGACCAGCGTGCGGCAGACCCACCAGCTGATTATCAACGGTAAGCAGTATCAGGCCACCATCGCGCTGCAAAAAACCGCTCTGGTACAGGCGCAGGCGGATTTAAAACGCCGCGAACCGCTGGGCGCCGCCAATCTGATCGGTCGTGAAGACCTGCAGCACGCCCGTGATGCTGTGGCGACCGCTCAGGCCCAGCTCGATGTGGCGACCCAACAGTACAATGCGAATCAGGCGATGATTCTGGATACTTCGCTGGAAAACCAGCCTGCCGTTAAGCAGAGCGCGGCCGAACTGCGCGATGCCTGGCTTGCACTGCAGCGTACCAGCGTGATCAGCCCGATTAACGGCTATGTTTCTCGCCGCAGCGTGCAGGTGGGTTCCCAGATCACCAGCTCCACGCCGCTGCTGGCGGTGGTGCCGGCCGAGAATCTGTGGGTGGACGCTAACTTTAAAGAAACCCAACTGGAAGGCGTGCGCATTGGGCAGTCGGCCACCGTGGTCAGCGACATTTACGGCGATGATATTGTCTATCACGGCAAGGTTGTCGGCCTGGATATGGGTACCGGCAGCGTGTTCTCACTGCTGCCGGCGCAGAATGCCACCGGTAACTGGATCAAAGTGGTTCAGCGCCTGCCGGTGCGTATTGAGCTGGATGCGCAGGAAGTGGCGAAACATCCGCTGCGTATCGGCCTGTCTACGCTGGTGAAAATTGATACCAGCAATCGTGACGGCGCGGTTCTTGCCACCAGCGTGCGCAGTAAACCTGCTTATGAAAGTAATGCGCTGGCGCTGGATCTGGCTCCTGCTAACGCCCTGATTGCCGATATCATCCGCGCGAATGCTAACTGAGTCAGCGGGAGGTTGTGATGGCACAAAAACCGCTTGAGGGCGCGCCGCTGGTCCTGATGACCATTGCGCTGTCGCTGGCGACGTTTATGCAGGTTCTGGACTCCACCATTGCCAACGTGGCGATCCCGACCATTGCCGGTAACCTGGGGGCGTCAAACTCCCAGGGGACGTGGGTTATCACGTCGTTTGGCGTGGCAAACGCCATTTCGATCCCGATTACCGGCTGGCTGGCAAAGCGCATTGGCGAGGTGAAGCTGTTCCTGTGGTCTACGGTGGCGTTTGCCATCGCCTCATGGCTGTGCGGCATGTCAGAAAGCCTGACCATGCTGATCTTCTTCCGCGTGATTCAGGGGATCGTCGCCGGTCCGCTTATTCCGCTGTCGCAGAGCCTGTTGCTCAGCAACTATCCCCCGGCGAAGCGCAGCATTGCGCTGTCGCTGTGGGCGATGACGGTGATCGTTGCACCGATCTGCGGCCCGATACTGGGCGGCTGGATCAGCGATAACTATCACTGGGGCTGGATCTTCTTTATCAACGTGCCGATCGGCGTTGCGGTGGTGGTTCTGACGCTGCAAACGCTGCGCAACCGCGAAACGCCTACGGTCATCCGGCCGATTGATACCGTCGGTCTGGTGCTGCTGGTGGTGGGCGTGGGCTGCCTGCAGGTGATGCTGGACCGGGGTAAGGAACTGGACTGGTTCAGCTCTCCGGAGATCATTACGCTGACGGTGGTCGCCGTGGTCGCGATCGTGGTGCTGCTGGTGTGGGAGCTGACCGACGATCACCCGATAGTGGATCTGTCGCTATTTAAGTCGCGAAACTTCACCATTGGGTGCCTGTCGATCAGCCTGGCCTACATGCTCTATTTCGGCTCGATCGTACTGCTGCCGCAGCTGCTGCAGGAGGTGTATGGCTATACCGCCACCTGGGCGGGGCTGGCCTCGGCACCGGTCGGGATCATCCCGGTTATTCTGTCGCCGATTATCGGGCGCTTCGCCCATAAGCTGGATATGCGACGGCTGGTGACCTTCAGCTTTATTGTCTACGCAATCTGCTTCTACTGGCGCGCGTACACCTTCGAGCCGGGGATGGACTTCGCTGCATCGGCGTGGCCGCAGTTTATTCAGGGCTTTGCCGTGGCCTGCTTCTTTATGCCGCTCACCACCATTACCCTCTCCGGCCTGCCGCCGGAACGGCTGGCGGCGGCATCCAGCCTGTCGAACTTCACCCGTACGCTGGCCGGCTCCATCGGCACCTCGATCACCACGACCATGTGGACCGATCGTGAGTCGCTGCACCATGCCCATCTCACCGAGTCCGTGACGCCCTACAGCGCCAATTCTCAGGAGATGTACAGCAAGCTGGAGCAGTTAGGCATGACCCACGATCAGGCCTCGGCGTATCTGGCGCAGCAGATCACCAATCAGGGGCTGATTATCTCCGCCAATGAGATTTTCTGGGCCTCGGCGGGGGTGTTCCTGATCCTGCTGGTGCTGGTGTGGTTTGCCCGCCCTCCGTTTGGTGCCGGAGGCGGCGGCGGCGGTGCGCATTAAAAAAGGCGGCCGGTAATAAACCGGCCGCCTTTGCGGAACTGTTAAGGGGCGGCGAACAGCCGCCCTTTTTTTATCCCGATTACGCCTTGTTCTGACGCCACCATTCGGCAAGCAGAATACCGGTTGCCACGGAAACGTTCAGACTTTCCACGTTGCCCGTACCGCCGATTGATACGCTGAGGTCGCCCTGCTCCAGGGTGCTTTCTGACAGACCGTCACGCTCCTGGCCAAGAACCAGTACCATTTTCGCCGGCAGTTCAGCCTGCGACAGTGGCGTACCTTTATGGCTGGAGGTGGTTACGATGGTGTAACCCGCTTTACGGAAAGCCTTCAGGCCCGCAGCAAAGCTTTCACCGCTGATTGCCTGCACGTGTTCCGCGCCGCCTTCAGCGGTACGTACTGCCGCACCGGATTCCAGCAGAGAAGCATCGTCCACCAGCAGACCTTTCGCGCCAAAGTGCGCACAGCTGCGCATAATGCCGCCAAGGTTATGCGGGTTGCCGATATCTTCCAGCGCCAGCACACAATCTTTCTCATCGGCTTTCGCCAGCCATTCGCCAACCGGCATGCCAACGCGCTTCTTAATCAGGAAGCAAACGCCGCCATGGTGCTCGGTGCCGGACGCTTTTTGCAGCTCGGCTTCATCAACGGTGTGATAAGCCTTACGGTTTGCCGCCATCCACTTCAGGGCATCACGGAAGCGTGGCGTGACGCTCTGCACAAACCAGGCGCGCACGATGCACTCCGGACGGCTCTGGAAGAGCGCCTGGCAGGCGTTTTCGCCATACACGCGCGTCTCTTCCATACGCTGACGGCGCAGCTGTTCCGGATCGATAAAGCTTTTACCGCTGATACCGCCGTGATCCGGTTTATCCGTTTCAGGCGTGGTATTTGGCGCACGGGACACGGTGCGCCACGGAGAGTCAGAACGCCCTTCGCCGCGATCGCGCCCGCCGCGTGGCTTACTGTCAGCATTACGAGATGGACGGCGCGTGTCGTCCTGGCGAGGGCCTTTACCGGTGCGAGGATTGTATCCACCCTTGCTACCGCTACCTTCTTCTTCACCGCGGACATACATCACTTTGACCTTGCCGCTCTTACCTTTAAATTCGTCGTTCATTTTTCCTCCACCTGGGCTGAGCGCGAAGCGCGCAGATTACCTGATGTGGCAACAGTTAGCTATCAACTTCCAATAAAAGCCGCTTATCAGCCGATAACGCGTCTGCCGCGGTGTATTTGCTGCCTAAAGCGTATGAGACATTGCCTATTATATCCATTGAACAAATCATTTTGTTGCGGAGATTATCGCCAAGCATAATGGCCGGACTATAACGATCAATGAGGTAAGTGAATGCTTACCCTGGAGCCGATCTGCGAGGTAAATGATGAATACGGTTTGTGTATCCTGCCAGGCAACCAACCGCGTGCCTGAAGAGCGCGTTACCGATGGCGCTAAATGCGGCCGCTGCGGCAGCCCCCTGTTCGAAGGCCAGGTGATCAATGCCACCGCTGAAACGCTGGACAAATACCTGCAGGACGATCTGCCGGTGGTGATTGATTTTTGGGCACCGTGGTGCGGCCCGTGCGTCAACTTCGCGCCGGTGTATGAAACCGTGGCGCAGGAGCGCAGCGGCAAAGTGCGTTTCCTTAAGGTCAATACCGAGGCCGAACAGCAGCTGAGCGCCCGCTTCCGTATCCGCAGCATTCCGACCATTATGGTGTTTAAGCAGGGTCAGATGGCGGATATGCTCAGCGGCGCGATGCCGAAAGCGCCTTTCGACCAGTGGCTTGATGAAAATATCTAGCCTGCCGGTACTCCCCTTCTGAAGAAAGGCGGCGGTGGGGGTCAAGCCCTCACCTGCCGAAATCGTCCGATCAAGGCCGGGCGCGCCCGGCCTGAATCCGTTAGAATAGCGTTTTTTGCTGATGATGACCGATGACCGATAACGCCGTCCTTCGCCTGCGCGCCGAGCGTCTTGCCCGCGCCACCCGACCGTTTCTTGCCCGTGGCAACCGTATCCGACGCTGCCAGCGCTGTCTGCTGCCGCAGAAAAACTGCCTGTGCGCCACACTGGCACCGCAGCAGGCCCGCAGCCGCTTCTGCCTGGTGATGTTTGACAGCGAACCGATGAAGCCGAGCAATACCGGGCGGCTTATCGCCGATATCCTGCCGGAGACCGAGGCTTTTGGCTGGTCGCGCACGGAACCGGATCCCGCTCTGCTGCGTGCGGTACAAAATCCCGACCTCCAGCCGATGGTGGTTTTCCCCCAGTCTTACGCGGATGCCGATCGCCCGGTGCTGAATACCCCGCCGCTCAGCGGCAAGCCCCCGCTATTTATTATGCTGGACGGCACCTGGACCGAAGCGCGTAAAATGTTTCGTAAAAGTCCCTGGCTCGACGCCCTGCCGGTGATGTCGCTGACCCTGACCCGCCCTTCAAACTATCAGCTACGCGAAGCGCACGGCGAGGGCCAGCACTGTACCGCCGAAGTCGCCGCTGAGCTGCTGTTGCAGGCTGGAGATACCGCCGCCGGTGAGGCGCTGTTCCGCCACTTCGATCTTTTCCGCCAGCGTTATCTGGCCGGGAAGCCCCATCATCCGCTGTATCAGGCTTCGCTTTCGCATGGCGATGACGAACCGCAAACTCTGCCCGCGATCAATTAACTGACACGCAGCGCAGCATCTTCCCGCCGCCCGGAGTAGAATCAAAATACGTTACTGCAGGGTAGCGAATAATTTCTCGAAGGGAGCGGAGATGAGCCAACGCGGTTTAGAAGCACTGTTGCGACCGAAGTCGATCGCCGTTATCGGTGCCTCCACCCGGCCCGAGCGCGCCGGATATCTGATGATGCGTAATCTGCTGGCGGGCGGGTTCAGCGGGCCGGTACTGCCGGTGACGCCAAAGTATCAGGCAGTTTGCGGCGTGCTGGCATGGCCGGATATTGCCAGCCTGCCGCTCTCCCCGGATCTTGCCATTATCTGTACCCACGCCCGGCGTAATCTGGAACTGCTGACCGCCCTCGGCGAACGCGGCTGTAAAGCCTGTATTATCCTCTCCGCCCCCGCCGGCCAACTGGCCGAACTGGAAGCCTGCGCCAGCCGCTGGCAAATCCGGCTGCTTGGCCCGAACAGTCTTGGGCTGCTGGCCCCCTGGCAGGGGCTGAATGCCAGCTTCTCTCCGGTGCCGATCCTCAAAGGCAAGCTGGCTTTTATCTCGCAGTCGGCGGCGGTGTCGAACACCATTCTCGACTGGGCGCAGCAGCGTCAGCTCGGCTTTTCCTGGTTTATCGCACTGGGCGACAGCCTGGATATCGATGCTGACGATCTGCTGGATTTCCTCGCCCGCGACGGCAAGACCAGCGCGATCCTGCTCTATCTGGAACACCTTAGCGATGCGCGCCGCTTCGTGTCTGCCGCCCGCAGTGCAGCGCGCAATAAACCGATTCTGGTAATCAAAAGCGGCCGCAGTCCCCATGCTCATCGGCTGCTGAAGGCTCACGGCGGGATGGATGCCGCCTGGGATGCTGCTATTCAGCGCGCCGGTCTGCTGCGCGTGCAGGATACCCACGAACTGTTTTCAGCGGTGGAAACGCTCAGCCATATGCGTCCGCTGCGCGGCGAGCGGCTGATGATTATCAGTAACGGTGGCGCGCCCTCTGCGCTGGCCCTGGACGAGTTGTATGACCGCAACGGCAAGCTGGCAACGCTGAGTGAGTCTTTACTTACTGAACTTGGTGAACGCCTGCCGGAAGGGATTACGCCGGGTAATCCGCTGGATTTAAAAGATGACGCCACGCCGGAGCGCTATCTGCAGGCGCTGTCGCTGCTGCTCGACAGTCACGATGTCGACGCGCTGCTGATCATTCATGCGCCCAGCGCCGTTGCTCCCCCCACACTGACCGCCCAGCGGGTGATCGAGCTGGTGAAACAGCATCCGCGCGGCCGGCAGGTGACGTTGCTGACCAACTGGTGCGGCGAACACTCTTCACAGGAAGCCCGCCGGCTGTTCAGCGATGCCGGGATCCCGACCTATCGCACGCCGGAAGGGACGGTGACGGCGTTTATGCATATGGTGGAATACCGCCGCAACCAGAAGCAGCTGCGCGAAACCCCGGCCCTGCCCGCCAACCTCACCGCCAACACCAGCGATGCCCATCTGCTGATCCAGCAGGCGCTGGAAAACGGTGCCACTACGCTGGATACGCACGAGGTTCAGCCGATCCTGCAGGCTTACGGCCTGAATACATTGCCAACCTGGATTGCCGGGGACAGCAGTGAAGCGGTGCATATCGCCACGCAGATTGGTTATCCAGTGGCGCTGAAGCTGCGCTCGCCGGATATCCGGCACAAATCCGACGTTCAGGGAGTGATGCTGTATCTGCGCACTTCCAGTGAGGTGCAGCAGGCGGCGGATGCGATTATCGATCGCGTCAGGCTCACTTCTCCCCAGGCGCGTATACACGGCCTGCTGGTACAGAGTATGGCAAACCGCGCCGGAGCGCAGGAGTTACGCATCGTCGTTGAGCAGGATCCGCTTTTCGGCCCGGTGATTATGCTGGGGGAAGGCGGTATTACCTGGCAGGGCGATCGTCAGGCCGTTGTGGCGCTGCCGCCGCTGAATATGACGCTGGCCCGCTATCTGGTTATCCAGGCGATTAAAAGCGGCAAAATTCGCGGGCGCAGCGCGCTGCATCCGCTTGACGTCGTCGGCCTGAGCCAGGTTCTGGTTCAGGTGTCGAACCTGATTGTCGACTGCCCTCAGATTGTCCGACTCGATATTCACCCCCTCCTGGCAACCGGCGGCGAGTTTACGCTGCTGGATGTGACGCTTCAGCTGGCTGAGTTCAGCGGCGATGCGGAAGATCGTCTGACCATCCGTCCTTATCCGCACGCGCTGGAAGAGACAATCTTCCTGAAGAACGGCCAGGAGTGCCTCTTCAGGCCCATTCTGCCGGAGGATGAACCTTTGCTGCAGCAGTTTATCGCTCAGGTGACCAAAGAGGATCTTTACTATCGCTACTTCAGTGAGATCAACGAGTTTACCCATGACGATTTGGCTAACATGACGCAGATCGACTACGATCGGGAAATGGCGATCGTTGCCGTTCGCCAGCATAACGGACTGGACGAGATTATCGGCGTGTCCCGCGCTATTTCGGATGCGGATAATATCGACGCGGAGTTTTCCGTGCTGGTGCGCTCCGACCTGAAGGGGCTGGGGCTGGGACGCCGCCTGCTGGAAAAAATGATCGCCTACACCCGCGATCACGGTCTGCAGCAGCTGAATGGCATTACCATGCCGCGCAATCAGGGCATGCTGGCGCTGGCCCGCAAGCTGGGATTTGCCGTAGACGTGCAGCTGGAAGACGATATTGTTGGCCTGTCGCTGTCGCTGCTCTCACCGGAAGGCTGCAAGGAAAAGTAAATCTAACGCCTTTCATACAAACTAATGGTATTATTCTCGGTTAGGGTCATGATTTTACGGATAAAGGCCATTCTATGAACAGAGAAGAAACGCACTGTGATGTTGTCAAATTTTAAACGCAATAAACACCAACAGCACCTTGCGCAACTGCCTAAACTGTCTCAGTCAGTTGCTGATTTCACGACGCTGTATTCTCCTGCGGATTTTCGCCAGACGCTGCTGGAAAAAATTGCCGCGGCGACGCAGCGGATCTGCATCGTGGCCCTGTATCTGGAAAATGATGAAGGTGGCCAGGCCATTCTCTCCGCGCTGTACGCGGCTAAACGCCTGCGGCCTACGCTGGATGTCTGCGTTCTGGTCGACTGGCATCGTGCCCAGCGCGGCCGGATCGGTGCGGCAGCTTCGGCAACGAACGCCGACTGGTACTGTGAAATGGCCAGTCAGAACGAAGATATTGCGATCCCGGTTTACGGCATCCCGGTCAACACCCGTGAAGCGCTGGGCGTGCTGCACCTGAAAGGTTCGATTATCGATGATACGGTGCTGTATACCGGCGCCAGCTTCAACGATGTCTATCTGCATCAGCGCGACAGATACCGCTACGATCGTTATCAGCTCATTACCAACCGTGAGCTGGCCGATACGATGTTCAGATGGATTGATAAAAATCTGGTCCAGGCCGAAGCGGTCCATCGTCTCGACCGCCATCAGCGCCCGAAAAGCCCGGAAATTAAAAATGAAACTCGCCAGTTCCGTCAGGACCTGCGCGGCTTCGACTATGAGTTCACCGGTAATGCCAACAATGAACAGCTGGCCGTCACGCCGCTGGTCGGGTTAGGTAAGCGCAGCCTGCTGAATAAAACCATCTATCATCTGATGCCCTGCGCCGAGCGCAAGCTGACGATCTGTACCCCTTATTTCAACCTGCCGGCGATTCTGGTGCGCAATATCATCTGGCTCCTTCGCCGGGGTAAAGAGGTTGAGATTATCATTGGTGATAAGACGGCAAATGACTTCTATATCCCCGAAGATCAGCCGTTTAAAATTATCGGTGCGCTGCCCTACCTCTATGAAATAAACCTGCGCCGTTTCCTCAGCCGCCTGCAGTATTATATTGATGTCGGGCAGCTTACGGTGCGCTTATGGAAAGACGGCGAGAACAGCTATCACCTCAAGGGACTGTGGGTGGATGATGAATGGATTATGGTTACCGGCAATAACCTGAATCCCCGCGCCTGGCGCCTCGATCTGGAAAATGCGATTCTGATCCACGATCCACTCCAGCAGCTCAGCGATCAGCGCGATCGCGAACTGAATCTGATCCGCCAGCATACGACCGTGGTTCAGCACTTCCGCGATCTTGAAAGCATTGCCGATTATCCGGTTAAGGTCCGCAAACTTATTCGCCGCCTGCGGCGTATCCGCATTGACCGACTGATTAGCCGCATTCTGTAGTTTTCTGCACAGCGACAGGCCCTGTTTATGACGGGGCTTTTTTATATCGGAGGCCGTAATGCGCAGATATCTTCCGCTGATTTTACTTTGCTGTAGCGGCTGTACCCATCTGGCCCAGGACCAATGGACCGGGCGTGATAAGGCTCAGCACTTCATCTCCTCCGCTTTTCTGGCCGCGGCGGGTAATGCCTACGGTGAGCGGCAAAACTGGAGCGAAGGGCGCAGTGCCAGCTTTGGCCTGACGTTTGCCGTCTCGCTTGGTGCGGCAAAGGAGCTTTACGACAGTCGGGAAGGCGGCAGCGGATGGAGCTGGAAGGATTTTACATGGGATTTAGCCGGCGCTGCCACCGGCTATACGTTATGGAATCTCGGTCACTAGCTACAGCTTAAGGCCCTTTCCTCGCCTGTGAAGCATCAGTGACACCAGGAATGCGACGGCCCCCATCAGGGAAACATACCAGAAGAACGTGGTCTCACTACCTACCGCTTTGAGCGACAAGGCGACATATTCTGCCGATCCTCCGAACAGCGCATTGGCTACCGCGTAGGACAGCCCAACCCCCAGCGCCCGGACCTGCGGCGGGAACATCTCGGCCTTCAGAATACCGCTGATGGAGGTGTAAAAACTGGTGATCACCAGTGCCAGCATTACCAGTGCAAAGGCGACGATCGGATCGTTGACGCTTTGCAACAGGGTCAGGATCGGCACAGTACACACCGCAGCCAGCCCGCCAAAGATCAGCATGGAGTTTCTGCGCCCAATTTTATCCGACAACCCCCCAATGAGCGGCTGCAGCAGCATGAATACAAACAGCGCGGCCGTCATCAGGCCGCTGGCCGTTTTATGATCCATTCCCGAGGTGTTAACCAGGTATTTCTGCATATAGGCGGTGAAGGTATAAAAGCTGAGCGAGCCGCCAGCGGTAAAGCCCAGCACCATCAGAAAAGCTCGGCGGTGCTTCCATAACCCGATTAGCGATCCGGCATCTTTACTCTCGCGTGAGGCACTGTCTGAGGTCTCATTCAGAGAACGACGCAGATACAGCGCAACGATGGCCAGCGCGGCACCCAGGGCAAATGGGATACGCCATCCCCAGCTACGCAGCTCCCCATCCGAAAGGATCTGTTGCAGCAGGACCACCGTAAGCAAAGCCAGCAGCTGGCCGCCGATTAAAGTAACATACTGAAAAGAAGCATAAAAACCCTTTCTCCCTTCTGTCGCCACTTCACTCATGTAGGTGGCACTGGTGCCATATTCGCCGCCGACTGACAGCCCCTGGAACAGACGCGCCAGCAACAGTAGCGCCGGTGCCCATACGCCAATCGTGTCATACCCCGGCAGGCAGGCAATAACCAGCGAGCCAAAACACATCATGCAGACGGAAATCAGCATTGAGGATTTGCGCCCGTGTTTATCCCCAATATAACCAAACAGCCAGCCGCCGATTGGCCGCATTAAAAACCCGGCGGCGAAAATACCGGCCGTCTGTAGCAGCTGAGTCGTGGGATTGCCCGAGGGAAAGAAGATATGGGCAAAATAAAGCGAGCAGAATGAGTAAACGTAAAAATCGAACCATTCAACCAGATTGCCGGACGATGCACCAACAATCGCCCAAATCCGCTGTTTTGAATTCAGCGTGTTTCCCTGCTGCTTTTCAGTAATGGAGTCCATTGAAAATCCTCGTGAGTTTTCCTCGCCAGCTCTAGTGCCAAAGAAAGTGATTTAAAGTGATGATAGCTTGCTTATAACATTATGATTTATATGGCATGTAGCCTTTTATGCTCAAGTTAATTATGGCATAAATGGAAGGAATTATTCGGGATTCTGATACAGTGGATTTAGCGATTTTGACTATTCTGTGCGGTGAAACGGATGGCTAAAAACCTTTTGTCCCGGCTTTTATGATGCGAACAGAATGGATGCTTCGGTATCAGACCTTATTCTTTTGGAAGGATTTAAGCAGGAAGAGGTCGCCAAAATTGTGCTGCACCGATCCGGTTCGAGTAACCGCTGCCCCTGCCGCTGGATCAATGGACGATTGCTGTTGCCAGCGACGTTAATATTGAGCTCAATATGCCCTGTCTGGATTTAAACAACGTCACTGAGGTTGCTGATTTCATTGAGCGCTGGCTGTCGGCGCAGAGAAGGTAGATTAAGCGGAGATTATCAGGTGCGTAAACGCAAAAAGGCCACCCGTAAGGGTGGCCTTCTGCTTTATTTGATGCCTGGCAGTTTACGGCCCACTTCCCTGTGGGCCGCCCTCCGGGTGTCGCGTTCGCGACATTCAAAATTGTTCCGGACAATTTTGTCCTACCGGAGAGTCGCTTACCGACAGACAGCGAATAAAAGAAAAAGCCCTGTACTTGCGTACAGGGCTTTCCTTTTATTTGATGCCTGGCAGTTCCCTACTCTCGCATGGGGAGACCCCACACTACCATCGGCGCTACGGCGTTTCACTTCTGAGTTCGGCATGGGGTCAGGTGGGACCACCGCGCTAAAGCCGCCAGGCAAA